>NZ_JBEXNM010000009.1:0-188692 GCF_040611095.1 Streptomyces sp. NPDC003077
CACTCTGGGGCCCGCGGGGATTACGCGGAATACGCGCATCTCGCGGCCCCCCCCCACTAAACCGCGCGGGGCGCGCGGTAAACCCCGGCCCCCCCCGTCGCTTCCCGGCCCCCGCGCGGCCACCCGCGCAAGGGCCCCGCGACTCAGACGTCCAACTGGTCGGCGACCGCCCGCAGCATGCCCGCGATCTTCCCGCCGTGGGCCTTGTCGGGGTACCGGCCGCGTTCGAGCTGCTGGGCGACGTTCTCCAGGAGCGTGGTGAGGTCCTGGACGATCGACGCCAGCTCGTCCGGCTTGCGGCGCTGGGCCGCGGCCACCGACGGTGTCGGGTCGAGGATGGTCACCGAGAGCGCCTGGTCACCACGCTGGCCTGCCACGACGCCGAATTCGACACGCTGGCCCGGCTTGAGTGCGTCCACGCCGTCGGGCAGCACCGACGAATGTACGAAGACGTCGCCGCCGTCATCGCGGGAGAGAAAGCCGAAGCCCTTCTCACTGTTGAACCACTTGACCTTGCCGGTAGGCACCGTCTGTCCTCGTCCTCGTACTCGTCGGAAAATTACTGGATTCTCGGCCACTGCGGATTCCTGCCGCAAAAAACAGGTCCGGATAGCAGTGCAGCGGGCCACAGGACCCGCCACCACCAAGGCTAATGGTCCGGTGCCTGGTGACAAGACGTCGCCGGGTGGTTCCTCCACGCTTCTGGCCCCGACTTACCCTGGTCGTGTGTCTGACGAAACGCCCCAGGCCGGGGATCTGCTGGTACGAATCGGCGCGATTGTTTTCCTGATTGGCGCGGTGGCCACTCTCGCCACTATGACCCCACTGTTCATCGGCGCGGACCCGCTTCCGTCGGTCTTCTACTGGGTCTGCATGTTGATGGGCGTGGGTTTCGTCATCGCGGGGGGTGGAGTGCTGCGCTCCGTACGGGAGCAGCGGCGCCGGGCCCGCGCGGCGACCTCGGGCTCGTAACACCGGACCCGCGCGGCAACCTCGGGCTCGTAACACCAGGCCCGCGCGGCAACCTCAAGCTCGCAGCACCGGGCCCGCACGGCGGCCTCGGCTCGTAACGCCGGGAGCCCCCTCCACCGAGCGGCCCCCGCGCCGTGCCGCTCAGGCCTTCCCCACGTGCCTCTCCAGCCAGGCCGGGAAGGCCGTCAGGTCGTCCAGCAGGACGTCGGCGCCCGCCGCGCCCAGTTCCGCGGTGTCGCAGGGGCCGGTGGCGACGGCCACGGAGAGCGCGCCGGCGGTGTGCGCGCCGCGCACGTCGCCGACGTGGTCGCCCACGTAGACGCTCGCGCCGTGCTCGCGCAGCGCCTCCGCCTTGGCCTCCGCCCACAGCGAACCGATCACCGCGTCGGCTTCGAGGCCCAGGTGGGTCAGGTGCAGCTTGGCGTTCGGTTCGAACTTCGCGGTGACGACGACCGACCGGCCGCCCAGCCGCCGCACGGCGGCCAGCGCCTCCCGCGCGCCGGGCATCGCCAGGGTCGGCGCGATCGCGTGGGTCGGGTACAGCTCGCGGTACATGTCGGCGACCTCCCGCACCCGCTCCTCGGGGAACCAGACCCGCAGCTCCTCCTCCAGCGGCGGGCCGAGCCGCGTGATCGCCAGGTCGGCGTCGATGTACGCGCCGGTCGCCGCGGACAGCGCCTGGTACGCGGCCTTGATGCCGGGGCGGGAGTCGATCAGGGTCATATCGAGGTCGAAACCGACCGTAAAGGGGTGGGAAGCCATGCCGCCCATTGTGCGTGCCTTCCGTTCGGCGCCCGGGGCAGGGCCGAGCCGTAGACTTAGCGTTGCCTTACCTGCACGGCCCGTAGACCTACGCGGCCCATAGATCCGCACGGCCCACAGATCCCTGCCCTGCCCGTAGCCCCGCTCCACCGGCCCGTACTCCCCCTCCACCGGCCCGTGGCCCCGCTCGTCCGGGCCCGTAGTCCCGTTCCACCGTCCCGCCCGCACGCGTCCCCCATGAGCGCCCGCGTCCCCCGTGAGCGCGCACGGATCCCGTGAGCCCTCACGGATCCCGGGACGCGCCGCACCACCGCGCGACCGCGAAATGGAACCGATGCCAGTCGCCCTGGACCCATGCCTCCCGATCCCCGAGGCGGGCGCCGCCGTATCCGGCCCCCGCACGTCATGACGGCACGCACCACCGCCCGACGCGTCCGCTGGACGACGGTGGCGGTGGCCGCCCTGCTGCTGGCGGTGTTCCTCTCCCTGGCCGTCGGCAGCCGGCCGCTCGCGCCCTCCGAGGTGCTCGACGCGCTGACGCACGGCGGGGGCGGGGACGCCGCGCAGGTGGTGCGCTACCTGCGGCTGCCGCGCACGCTCATCGGCCTGATGGTCGGCGCCGCGCTCGCCCTGGCGGGCACCGCGCTCCAGGGCATCACCCGCAACCCCATCGCCGACCCCGGCGTGCTCGGCATCGGCCAGGGCGCGTCGGTCGGCGTGGTGCTGGCGCTGTCGTTCGCGGGGGTGCACACCCTGACCGGGTACGTCTGGTTCGCGTTCGCCGGGGCGGGGCTCGCCTCCGTCGCCGTGTACGCGGTGGCCGTGAGCGGGCGCGGCGGCGCCACGCCGGTGAAGCTCGCGCTGGCGGGCGCGGCCGTCAACGCGCTGCTGGTCTCCGTGTCGATGGCGGTGCTGACGACGAGGGCCGCCGCGCTGGACGAGTTCCGGTTCTGGCAGGTCGGCTCGGTTTCCGGCCGGGACGCCGACGTGGTCGCGCGGACCTGGCCGTTCCTGCTGGTCGGCGCGGTGCTGGTGCTGTCGGTGGCGCGCGGGCTGGACGCGCTGGCGCTCGGCGAGGACGTCGCCAGGGGGCTGGGGCAGAAGGTCGCGACCGTACGGATCGTGGGCGGGCTCGGCGCGACGGTGCTGACCGGCGCGGGGGTCGCGGCGGCCGGGCCGATCGCCTTCGTCGGACTCGCCGTGCCACACCTGGCCCGCGCGCTCGTGGGCACCGACCACCGCTGGGTGCTGCCGATGGCCGCGCTCCTCGGCCCGGTCGTGGTGCTCGTCTCGGACACCGTCGGACGGATCGTCTTCCCGCCCTCGGAGGTGCCGGCCGGCGTGATGACGGCCCTGATCGGCGTCCCGTTCCTGGTGACACTGGTCCGCCGGAAGGCGGTGGCGGCATGACGCGCCTTTCGACGAGGACAAGGCCCGACCCGCAATCCGCGTCGGCAGGCGGTGGCGGCATGGCACGCCTATCGACGAGGACGAGACCCGACCCGCGATCCGCGTCGGCAGGCGGTGGCGGCGTGACGCGCCTTCGGCGAGGACGAGGCCCGACCCGCAATCCGCGTCGGCAGGCGGTGGCGGCATGACGCGCCTCTCGACGAGGACGACACCCGACCCGCAATCCGCGTCGGCAGGCGGTGGCGGCATGACGCGCCTCTCGACGAGGACGAAGCCCGCAACGAGGGGAGCCCACCCATGACCGCCGTCCCCACCGCCCCCAGCCACGCCCCCCTGCGCCCCACCGGCTACGCCCTCGCCCGGTCCGGCCGCGGCTCGTTCCTCCTGCACCGCCGGGCGGGCATGGTCGCCGTGATCCTGGCGATGCTGCTGACCGCCGCCTGCCTGGCGTACCTCTGCGTGGGCGACCGCCTGGTCCCGCCCGTCGAGGCGGCGAAGGTCGTCCTCGGGCAGCCCTCCCCGCACGCGCTCGTCGTGGGCACGCTGCGGCTGCCCCGGATGACGGTGGGGCTGCTGGTGGGGCTGGCGTTCGGAGTGGCCGGGGCGCTCATCCAGACGGTCGCCCGCAACCCGCTGGCCAGCCCCGACGTCATCGGGATCACGCAGGGCGCGAGCGCGCTGACGGTCGGCGCGATGACCTTCGGGGTGACCTCGTACGCCGTGCTGCCCTACCTGTCCGTCGCCGGCGGGGTGCTCGCCGCCGGGCTGGTGTACGTCTTCGCGTGGCGCGGTGGGCTGCACGCCACCCGGTTCGTGCTGATCGGCATCGGGTGCGCGGTCGCGCTGCGTTCGGTGACCCATCTGTTCCTGACGAAGGGCGACTACCTGGTCGCCCAGCAGGCGCAGGTGTGGATGACCGGTTCGCTCAACGGGCGCGGCTGGGCGGAGGCCGCCCCGCTGGGCTGGGCGCTGCTGGTCCTGCTGCCGGGCGTCCTGTGGGCGGCGCGCGCCCAGCGGACGGTGTCCCTGGACGACGACACGGCCACCGCCCTCGGCGTCCGGCTCGGCCGGGTCCGGTTCGGGCTGGTCGCGCTGGGCGTCGTCCTGGCCTCGACGGCGACCGGCGCGGCGGGCCCGGTGGACTTCGTCGCCCTGCTGGCCCCGCAGATCGCCCGCCGGCTGACCCGCACGGCCCAAATACCGCTGCTGTGCTCGGCGCTGCTGGGCGCGTTCATCGTCGTCCTGGGCGACCTGCTGGCCCGCAGGCTCTTCGCGCCGACGGAGCTGCCGGTGGGCGTGCTGACGGCGGCGGTCGGGGCCCCGTACCTGATCCGGCTGATCGTGAGGAGCCACGGCGCGCGCGGCCGTGGCGCGGGAGGGAAAGCGTGACGTGCGGGAGGGAAAGCGTGACGGAGAGCAGCGAGCGCGTCCGGACGACGGACGGGGCCGGGGATGCTCCCCCCGGCCCTCTGGCCCCCGGACAGGAGCCGCCCGAGGCCCAGAGGACGACGGGCACCACCAAAACGAGCACCGCCGACACGGGCACCGCCGACGCAGCGCGCGGCGACACAGCGCGCGGCGACATCCACAGTCGGCTCGCCGCCCGGGAGCTGACCCTCGCCTACGACAGCCGCACGGTCGTCGAGGGCCTGGACCTGGACGTGCCGCACGGCGCCGTCACCGTCGTCGTCGGGCCCAACGCCTGCGGCAAGTCCACGCTGCTGCGGGCCCTCGGACGGCTGCTGAAGCCGCGCGGCGGGGCGGTGCTCCTGGACGGTGCGGACCTGGCGCGCACCCCCACCAAGAAGATCGCCCAGACGGTCGGCCTGCTCCCGCAGGCGCCCGTCGCGCCGGAGGCGATCACCGTCGCCGACCTCGTCTCGCGCGGCCGTCAGCCGCACCAGCGCTGGTGGCAGCAGTGGTCCCGGGAGGACGAGCGGGCGGTCGCGGAGGCGATGGAGCGTACGGACGTGGCGCGGCTCGCCGGACGGCCCGTGGACGAGCTCTCCGGCGGCCAGCGGCAGCGCGTCTGGATCGCGATGGCGCTCGCCCAGGAGACCGATCTCCTCCTCCTCGACGAGCCCACCACCTACCTGGACATCGCGCACCAGGTGGAGGTGCTGGACCTCGTACGGCAGCTCAACCACGACCGCGGCCGGACGGTGGTCGCCGTCCTGCACGACCTCAACCAGGCCGCCCGCTACGCCGACCACCTGGTGGCGATGAAGGGCGGCCGGATCGTCGCGCAGGGCCCGCCGTCCGAGGTGGTCACCGCCGCGCTCGTCCGCCGGGTCTTCGGCCTGGAAGCGGTCGTCGTGCCGGATCCGGTGACGGGCTCACCGCTGGTCGTACCGGGACGGCCGTGGTCGTCCCCAGACAGCTGAACCCTCGCAGCCGAACCCTCACAACCGAACCCCGGCAGCCAAACCTTGGCAGCCGAACCCCGCCGAGCCTTGGCAGCCGAACTCCTTCCCCGTCCCGGCCGAAAGGGGCCGCTATGTCTGCGTTCACCGCTCCTCCCGTCCCACGCCGCGCCGCCGTCCGGGCCGCGGGCGTCGCCCTGGCCGGTGCACTGGCCGGTGCGCTGGCGCTGGCCGGCTGCGGTTCCGGGGGCGGCTCCGCCGCCTCCGCCGACGGCTCGTTCCGGGCCGCCCACTGCCCGGCGCAGCCTCGTACCGCCTGGGCGGCGCCCGCCCCCGGCGGCGGCGAGCACACCGTCGCCACGGCGATGGGCCCCGTGAAAGTCCCGAACGCGCCGCACCGGGTCGTCGTCCTGGACACCGCCGAACTGGACTCCGCGATCACCCTCGGCGTCAAACCGGTCGGCGCCACCCGCTCGGACGTGGCCACCGGCTTCCTGGACTACCTGCCCAAGGACCGGCTCACCGGCATACAGGACGTCGGCAGGATCGGCGCGCCCAACCTGGAGGCCGTCTCCGCCCTGAAGCCCGACCTGATCCTGACCAGCAAGGTCCGCGACGGCCAGCGGTACGAGCAGCTCAAGGCCATCGCGCCGACGGTCATGACGGAGAGCACCGGCTACCCGTGGAAGCAGAACTTCGCCACGCACGCCGCCGCGCTGGGCCGGATTCCGCAAGCCGAACGAGTGGTTTCGGCGTACGAAGCGCACGCCAGGAAGGTCACCGACGCGCTCGGCGGTCCGGCGGCGGCCAAGAAGCTCACGGTCAACGTCGTCCGCTTCATCGAGGGCGCCGACACCCGTGTCTACGGCTGCCGGAGCTACATCGGCACCGTCCTCGACGACATCGGCACCGCCCCCACGGCGGTGGTCGACGGCTCCGAGGACGGGTTGATGGTGGAGGTCGGCCCCGAGCAGATCGACAAGGCCGACGCCGACGCGCTCTTCTACGCCACCTACGGCAGCCCGGAGAAGTCGAAGGAGTCCCAGATCACCGGCGGTGGCCTGTGGAAGAACCTCCGCGCGGTCAAGAACGGGCGCGCGCACCGCGTCGACGATCAGCTCTGGATCCAGGGCATCGGTTATACGGCGGCGGGGCGGATCCTGGACGAGTTGCGGGCGAAGTTGAGGTAGGCGGGGAGGGGGTGGGGGCGTGCGCCGTCCTCTCAACGAGGCCCACGGCCCGTCATTAGGCACGCGACCCGTATAAGGGCAGCACGGCCCGTCATGAGGCACACGACCCGTCAACGAGGTACGCCTCAACCAAGGCAGGCGGCCTCTTACCGAGCCACCCGGCGCATCCGCCACACCAGGAACAGGGCGGAGGCGACGGCCGCGATCCGGATCGCCACCGGGAACCCCTCGCTCAACGCCTGCCCCAAACGGGCCTGCGCCAAGGGCTCGCCCCACCGTCCGTCCGACCGCCCCCACATCCACACCAGCAGCCCGCCGACCAGCAGAGCCGGCACCCCCAGCGCGGCGAACTTCGCCTCGGTGCGGCTCAACCGCCGCGAGGTGTACGCGAGCGCCCAGCCGCCCACTAGCGGCAGCCACGAACCGAGCACGGCGCCGGCCACCAGGAGGACGGTCGCCAGCAGGAGCACGGGGCTGGCGGACGCCGCGGACATCCAGGAACCGGCACCCTCGCCACCCGACGCGGCCCCGGCGCCTTGGCCGCCCGACGTAGCCCCGGCTCCACCCGACGTGGCCCGGTCGCCGCCCGACGCGGCCCCGGCGCCGCGCTGCCGCGGCCAGGCGGTCACCCGCCGCCAGAGGGGGCGGGCGGGAGCGCTCTCGACGGAGCCGCCGGTCGCCGTCCCTCCGAGGGGCGGCGTTCCTTCCGGGGCCGCGGCCTTGTCCAGCGCCGGGCTGCCCGAAGTCGTCTTGCCCAGGGGCGTTTTGCCGAACGGCGCCTTGCCGAACAACGCCTTGCCGAACGGACTGCCATCGGCCGGGCTGCCGTCGGCCGGACTGCCGTCGATCGGGCTTCCGTCGATCGACGTCGCCCCCTCGGACCGGTCGGCTCGCGTCCCGTCCTTCTCCAGGGACGGCGGCCCGTCCCCCTTCGGCCGCTCCCGCATTTCGGGGATCTCGATCCCGCCGACGAAGCCGGGCACCGTCTCACCCGGTCCGTAGGGGCCGAACGGACCGTCCGCCATGAACGGGCTCAGCGGGGTGTCGTCCACGGCGAACGGCCCCGGCTCCACCCGCCACCAGTCGGCATCCGAGGCGGGGTCCCCGAGCTCGTCCGGGCCCGCGAGGTGAGGGGGCGAGGCGACGTCCTCCGGCGCCTCCTCCGGAACGTTCTCGCGCGCGTTCTTCGGGGCCTTCGTCGCGGCGTCATCCGGTACGGCGGGCCGCTCCTCCCCCCGCGGCGCGGGCAGCACCTTCCGCGTCAGCCCGCCGAGCCGGTCGAGCCCGCCCCGTTTGACCCATCCGGTCAGCTTGGCCCGGGCGTCCGGGAGGGAGTTCGCGCCCGTGGCGTGGGGGCCCGATCCGTTCACGCCGGGTGGTGCGGCGGGCCCGGCGCTCCCCGCTCGCCCGCCCGCGACCCCTCCGACCGCCGTTCCCTTGCCCGCGCCCGCCCCGTCACGGAAGTCGTGGGCCTCTCGGACCTCTCGGGCCTCCCGGGCCTCACGCGACGACGACGCCCCGTCACCCGCCGCCCCTTCCGCGACCGCTGCGGCCACCACCGCCTCGGGGCTGCCCAACCGGGCCAGTGCCCGCCGGACCACGGCGGGGCTGCCCGCCCGCTGCGGCTCCAGCTCCGCACGCAGCCCGGACACCAGGCGCATCCGGGCCGCCGACGTCAGCCCGCGCTGCTGGGCCAGGTCGCCGACCCGGCTCAGGTAGTCCAAGACCAGCTGATCGCTTTCGATCCCCACGGAGAGTCCCTTGTCGACGCGTGGCGAGTGGTGCGCCGGGCCCGGTTCGTCCCGCCCTCGGCCTTCAGGCGCTGACGTTACCGGGCCCGCTGACGGAGGGGGCCGACCGACGGGACACGGTCTTGGGAAGCACACTGTGGGGAAGCCGGTTTCCGCACCCCCATGGAGGTCGGCCCCGCCCTCGCCACACCGCTCCCGTCAGGGGGCTCGGCTACCGTGGGTCGGATGAGCGACACCCCCCGCACCCTCGCAGAAGAGCTCCGCACCCGCCCCGACGCCGAGCTCGCCGATCTGCTGCGGGCGCGTCCCGATCTGCTCAACCCGGTTCCGGGTGACCTCACGCAACTCGCCACCCGCGCCGGTACCCGCGCCTCGGTCGTCCGCGCCGTCGAGCGTCTGGACCGGTTCGCGCTGCAGACCGCGGAGGCGCTGGCGGTCGCTCCCGATCCGTGCCCGTACCCGGTCCTGGCCCGCCTCATGGCGGGCGACGCGTACGAGTCGTCCGACGCCCATCAGACTCCTGACGCCCGCCAGACTCCTGACGCGCGCGAGACTCCCGACGCGAGCGAGACTCCCGACGCGGCCGGGGAAGCCCCCACGGACGACGGCACCCCCGAGTCCCCCTCCCCCACCCGGATCACCGCGGAACTCCCCCGCGCCCTCGCCGCCCTGCGCGCGCAGGCCCTGGTCTGGGGTGGTGACGACCGGCTGCGCCTGGTGCGTACGGCCCGCGAGTTGCTGAGCCCCGGCGCCACCCGCCCGTCCCCCACCGGGCTCGGGCCGACCGTGGCGGAGGCCACGGCGGGGATGTCGCCCGGCCGGTTGCAGGAGATCATCGCCGCCGCGGGGCTGCCGCCCACGCACGACCCGGTGACCGCCGTCGCCGCGCTCACCGAACTCTTCGAGGACCGCACCCGTATGGCGGAGCTGCTCGCCACCGCGCCCCCGGAGGCGCTCGCCGTCCTGGACCGGCTCCGCTGGGGCCCGCCCTACGGCGCGATCACCGACCGGCCGGCCCCGCACCTCCAATGGCTGCTCGAACGCGGGCTGTTGCTGCCCGCCGGGCCGCGCAACGTCGTCCTGCCGCGCGAGGCCGCCCTCCACCTGCGCGCGGGCCGCGCGCACCGCGCGCCCGAGCCGCTGCCGCCGTCCCTCGCGCCCGTGACCGAGCGGTCGGCGCGCGTGGTGGACAACGCGGCGGCGGGCCAGGCGTTCACCGCCCTGGCCACCGTCGAGGAACTGCTCAAGGAATGGGATCTGGGCGGCCCGCCCGTCCTGCGGGCCGGTGGCCTGAGCGTCCGCGACCTCAAGCGGACCGCCACCGCCCTGGACACCACGGAACCGCTCGCCGCCTTCTGGCTGGAACTGGCATACGCGGCCGGGCTGCTGGCCTCCGACGGCGAGGCCGACGAGCGGTACGCGCCCACGCCCGCCGCCGAGGACTGGCTCGCGCTGCCCGCCGAGCGGCGCTGGGCCCATCTGGCCACCGCGTGGCTCACCGCGACCCGCACGGCGGGCCTGGTCGGCAGCGCCGACCCCAAGGGCCGCACACTCTCCGCCCTCGGCCCCAACCTCGACCGCTCGGTGGCCCCCGAGATCCGGCGCCGCACCCTCGCCCTCCTGGGGACGCTGCCGCCCGGCTCCGCCGTACCGGCCGAAGCGGTCCTGTCCCGCCTCCGCTGGGACCGCCCCCTACGGGGCGCCGCTCCGATCACCCCCGCCGCCACCGGCCCCCGCCCGTCCCGCACGGCCGCGCCCGCCCAGGCCGGCGGCGGCGCTGCGGGCGCTCCGGGCTCGTCCACCCAGGCCGGCGGCGGCCCCGCAGGCGCCCCGGGCTCGTCGGCGCAGGTCAACGGGGGTCCGGCGGGCACTCTGGGCTCATCGGCGCAGGCCGCGAGCACCCCGACCGCGTCGGCCCAGGTCAACGGCGGCCCCACGGGAACCGCCACCGTCCCGCAGGACGGCCCGGGGAACGCCACCACCCCCGACGCCAACGCGGCCCGCAACGCCTCCACCTCCACCTCGGCTCCTCAGGCCTCCGCCGCCCCCGACGACCTCCGCACCCGCCTCGCCCAGTGGACCCTCGCCGAGGCCGAACTCCTCGGCTTGACCGGCCGCGGCGCCCTCTCCACCTTCGCCCGCGCCCTCCTCGATCTGCCCGAGCCCGAAAGCACCGAAGGCACCGGGAGCCCCGTAGGCACCGAAGGCCCCAGCGGGCCCGAAGGCTCCAGCGGAACCAACGGGACCGGCGCCGCCACCCCGGCGAAGCCCCGTAAAACAACCCGCCGCAAGAAGTCCCCCACCCCGGAAGCCCCGACCACCACAGCGGCCACCGCAGCCACCGCAGCCACCGCAGCCACCCCCACCAGCTTCCCCACCAACCTCCCCACCCCCGAATCCACCGCCCGCGCCACCGGCCTCCTCGCCCCCCTCCTCCCCGAGCCGCTGGACCACGTCCTTCTCCAGGCCGACCTGACCGCCGTCGCCCCGGGGCCGCTGCGCCGCCCGCTGGCCGACGCGCTCGGCGTGCTCGCCGACGTCGAGTCCAAGGGCGGGGCGACCGTCTACCGCTTCACCCCCGCCTCCGTCCGCCGCGCCCTGGACACCGGCCGCACCGCCGCCGAACTGCGCGCCTTCCTGACCGAGCACTCCCGGACGCCCGTACCGCAGCCGCTCGCCTACCTCATCGACGACGTGGCGCGCCGCCACGGCCACCTGCGCGTCGGCGCGGCCTCCGCCTACCTCCGCAGCGACGACGACGCGCTGCTCTCGGAGATCCTTGCCGACCGCCGCGCCGTCGCCCTGCGGCTGCGCCGCCTGGCCCCGACCGTGCTGGCCGCGCAGGCCGCCCCGGACCAGGTGCTGGAGCTCCTGCGGGCCATGGGCTACGCGCCCGCCGCCGAGTCCCCCGAAGGCGACCTCGTCATCGCCCGCGCCGATAGCTACCGCACCCCGCCCCGCACCGCCCCGGCCCCCGTCCCCGAGGGCCCGCCCCTCCCCGACGACCGGCTCCTGGAAGCCGCCGTCCGCGCCATCCGCGCCGGCGACCTCGCCGCCACTGCCGAACGCAAGCCCGCCCCCGCCGCCACCCCCACCGCGCCCCCCGGCCGCCTGCCCCGCACCACCTCCGCCGAGACCCTCGCCACCATGCAGGCCGCCGTCCTGACCGGCGACGCCGTCTGGATCGGCTACGTCAACGCCGACGGCGCCGCCAGCCAACGCGTGATCGCCCCGGTCCGCGTAGAGGGCGGCTTCGTCACCGCCTACGACCACACCACCGACGAGGTCCGCACCTTCGCCCTGCACCGCATCACCGGCGTGGCGGAACTGGCGGACGAGACGGCACCGTGAGGGGGCTGCCGCAGCCGGGGGGCTCTGTGAGCGGGGAACCAGGGCGCAGTTCCCCGGCCAGGCCATGACTTCTATCTCCGGAATCCCAAGGCCGTCAGCAGCTCGCCCATGGACGTGCACGGGTTGGTCCCGCACCTGTCGCCGCCGTCGACGGTGTGGTGCCGGTGCATCAGCTCCGCGCGTTGCCATGCGGCGCTCCGTGACGGCTGCACGCGCTCGTAGTCGAACGATTTGCCGTCGTCCGGGGAGTAGCCACGCAGCAGAGTCCCCAGCACGTCCTGAGCTTGTTTAGTGGTGAGGTAGCCGACTTGATCCTTGAAGTGCAAGATCAACCATAATTCGAAGCACGGTTCCGAAACAATGCAGGTGATTCCCTTACGCTTCGCCTCACGCAACGCTTCGGCCAGGCTCGGATGGTTCCGGGGAGCTTCGGCGTCGATGACGCACCACACTCGGTCGAAGCAATCATCAGGATCGGCCGCCAAGCGTTTCGCGTGCCTGGCGGCGGCCCGCACCAACCCCAGGGGCTCCCCGTGCCCGGGGCCCACCACGATCGTCACCGGATCGTTTCGCAATTCCCCGCGCACACCCCTCAGGTAAATGCGCTCGGTGTTCTTTCCCTCGCAATAAATGAGGTGCCGCGCGTGCGGTTCCCTGCTGTTCTTCTTGCCTCGCTTGAGTGGCCGTTCAACACGTCGAGCTGCCAACTCTTCACTCCCGGCCGACCGAGGCCAAATCTTCGATCAATTCGTCGTCGAAATAGGGAACCCCACCGTACCGACCAGCGAGGTACCGCTTCTCCAGGTTCTCCACCCGGTCCCTGGGGCGGTACTCGATGAGCGGGATGAGTTGTGTGGCGCCCGCCATGCCCGATTCCTTGTCGCCCGCATCCTTCTCTGCAACCCACACTTGGTCCCGTCGCAACCGGGCCTCCGAGTGAGGGGCCAGCAAGGTGGCGTCGTGGGTGTTGAAGATCAACTGGGCGCCGTGCCGGTTGATCTTCGGGTCCTGGAACAGCCCGATGAGCCTGGCTGCCAAGTGAGGGTGCAGGCGTGCGTCAAGTTCGTCGATCACCAGCACCCCGCCGTCGTCCAGCGCGGAGACGATCGGCCCGAGCAGCCCCGCCCACGTCCGGGTGCCACTCGACTCGAACGACGGATGCAAAGGCACCGGCCCGTCACTGCCGCGGTGAATGAGCCGTAGCCGCCTGAGTGACTTCAGGTCCTTTTCCAAGGCGTCGGCGTCCTTGAATTCCGGAACGATGACGCGCATCGCTTGTACGGCTCGGCGGATCGTCTCCTCATCGAAGGATTGATCGGAGAGCTTCAGGCTTTCCACACCCAGGTCCGCGAACCGAAGGAGCCGTTCTATACGGCCGCCGTCACGGTTTTGCCACTGATGGATCGTTTCGTACAGCCGGGCGCCGTAATTATCGTCCGTGGCGATTTTCACGTGCTGACGGAACCACCGGTACAGGTCACTGAGTAAGGGATGACTGTTACTGGCTCCCGCCGAAAGGTACAAACTGTTGGGCCGGACGATATCCTCGATCAGCTTGCGACGACCGGCGAAGCTGTCACCGTACCGGAAACGCCGCTCCCACCGTTCGAAGAGAACCCTACGACGCTGATGAGGGTAGCTGTACAGCCATTCTTCCAGAACACACTCGTCGTTGACCGAGAATCCGTACTCGTATCGCACCCCGCCGACGACCATGTCGGTGATGAACGTCGACGGTTCATCCTTGCCTCGCCGGCTCAGCAAGAAAGGGACACGCTGCACACCGCCGTCGGGTAGCCACCGCCGATGCGAATCGAGCACCACGTCCCGCATGTACGCCAGCGCGAGAAGAGCGTTGGACTTGCCCGCGGCGTTCGCCCCGAAGATCGCGGCAACCGGCAGGACCGACAGGTTGGCACTGGGTACCACGGTCGTGGCCAGGCCCTCCGACTCCCCCGAGGCGATGAGGCTCAACTCCTGTTCGTCCAGCAGAGAGGCGTAGTTCTCCACCCGGAAGCGCAACAGCACGACGACCTCCCTCCGCTGCGACAGCGTCTGTCCTTCCCAAGCTACCCAGGTTCGGGGGCCCGTCGTGGGCAAGTTCTGCCTAATTCAGGGCCGAGATCCCCCCTCAGGACCAATCCCCGCCGTCCCTCCCGCACTGCCGCCTCAACGCTTCCCTCCTACCGCCGCGCGCCCCGCACCCACCCCCGCCGATGCGGCACACTGGACGTTTGGCCGCGACGGCGGCCGGACGGCCGTACGGCGGTCGAGCCGCGGCCGGGCCGCGGTCGAGGCGAGGCGAAAGGCGAGGACGTGAACGGACCCCTCATCGTCCAGAGCGACAAGACGCTGCTCCTGGAGGTGGACCATGACCAGGCGGAGGCGTGCCGCCGCGCCATAGCCCCCTTCGCGGAGCTGGAGCGGGCGCCGGAGCACATCCACACCTACCGCGTGACGCCGCTGGGCCTGTGGAACGCCCGCGCGGCCGGGCACGACGCCGAGCAGGTCGTGGACGCGCTGGTGGAGTTCTCGCGGTACCCCGTCCCGCACGCCCTGCTGGTCGACATCGCGGAGACGATGTCCCGCTACGGGCGCCTGACCCTGTCCAAGCACCCCGCGCACGGCCTCGTCCTGACCACCACCGACCGCCCGGTGCTGGAGGAGATCCTGCGGTCGAAGAAGGTCCAGCCCCTGGTGGGCGCCCGGCTGGACCCGGACACCGTGATCGTGCACCCCTCCGAGCGCGGCCAGATCAAGCAGACGCTGCTCAAGCTGGGCTGGCCGGCCGAGGACCTGGCCGGTTACGTGGACGGCGAGGCCCACCCGATCGACCTGGACGAGAACGGCTGGACGCTGCGCCCGTACCAGCGCCAGGCCGTGGAGAACTTCTGGCACGGCGGCTCCGGCGTCGTCGTCCTGCCCTGCGGCGCCGGAAAGACGCTGGTCGGCGCGGGCGCGATGGCGCAGGCCAAGGCGACCACGCTGATCCTCGTCACCAACACCGTCTCGGCCCGCCAGTGGAAGCACGAGCTCGTCAAGCGGACCTCGCTGACCGAGGACGAGATCGGCGAGTACAGCGGCACCCGCAAGGAGATCCGCCCGGTCACCATCGCCACCTATCAGGTGCTGACCACCAAGCGGAAGGGTGTCTACCCGCACCTGGAGCTGTTCGACTCCCGCGACTGGGGCCTGATCGTCTACGACGAGGTGCACCTGCTGCCCGCGCCGGTCTTCAAGTTCACCGCGGACCTCCAGGCGCGCCGCCGCCTCGGGCTGACCGCGACGCTCGTGCGGGAGGACGGGCGGGAGTCGGACGTCTTCTCGCTCATCGGCCCGAAGCGGTTCGACGCGCCGTGGAAGGAGATCGAGGCGCAGGGCTACATCGCGCCCGCGGACTGCGTCGAGGTGCGCGTCAACCTGACCGACTCCGAGCGGCTGGCGTACGCGACGGCCGAGACGGAGGAGAAGTACCGGTTCTGCGCGACCACCGCCAGCAAGCAGCGGGTGACCGAGGCGCTGGTGCGCAAGCACAAGGGCGAGCAGACCCTCGTCATCGGCCAGTACATCGACCAGCTCGACGAGCTCGGCGAACACCTGGGCGCGCCCGTCATCAAGGGCGAGACCACCAACGCCCAGCGCGAGAAGCTCTTCGACGCCTTCCGCGAGGGCGAGCTCTCCGTCCTGGTCGTCTCCAAGGTCGCGAACTTCTCCATCGACCTGCCGGAGGCCACGGTCGCCATCCAGGTCTCGGGCACCTTCGGCTCGCGCCAGGAGGAGGCCCAGCGCCTGGGCCGGGTGCTGCGCCCGAAGGCGGACGGCCACGAGGCCCGCTTCTACTCGGTCGTCGCCCGCGACACCGTCGACCAGGACTTCGCCGCCCACCGGCAGCGCTTCCTCGCCGAGCAGGGTTACGCGTACCGGATCGTGGACGCGGACGAGGTGCTGGCGGAGGGGTAGGCGAGGCGGGCCGGGGGCCGAGACGTTCGCGGCCTACGGGTTCCGTGGTCGGCGGCTCGTGAGGGCGCGGGCCCGCGAGGCGCCCGAGGTCCGCGAGGGGCCCGAGGTGCACGAGGTCCGCGAGGGGCCTGCGGCCCACGAAAGGCCCGGGCCCACAAAGCGGCAGCTCACCCCGTACGCGTTCCGCTCCCCGCCTCCACCTCGGCGTCCTCGTCCCTGCGGGGCGGGGGCACCGTACGGTGGCCCGCCCCCGCCAGGCCGGTACGGCCCTCGGCGTCCGCCCGCGCCGACCGCATCCCCACGTCATCGCGTACGGAACCGGTCCGCCCGGCCCACCAGGCGACCGCCGCCAGCATCACCAGCCCCAGCAGCGGATACGGCGCCGCCAGCGGTTGCTGCCACCAGGGCAGGTGGAGGTCCCGGGCGCCCTGGTGCGGCACCACCCACATGGAACGCGCCGTGAACGCCAGCGCCACCACGCCCAGGAGCACCTGCCGCCACCGCAGACCCCGGGTGTGCGTGGCGAGCAGGACGAGCAGCGGCACGCACCACACCCAGTGGTGGGACCAGCTGATCGGCGACACGAGTAGCGCCGTCACGGCCGTGCACAGCACGCCCCACGCATCCAGGCCGCGCCGCCGGTACACCCGCCGGGCGACGAGCAGCCCCGCCACGGCGGTGAGCGCCGCGGCCACCATCCACACGGTGCCGGGCGCCTTCACGTGCAGGACGCGGGCCACCAGCCCCTGCAACGACTGGTTGTCCACGATCCAGACCTTGCCGACCCGCTCGGTCTCGAACATCCGCCGCGTCCAGAAATCCACGCTCGCGTCCGGCAGGACGAGCGCACCGAGCGCCACGGAGAAGGCGAAGCCGCCGAGCGCCGTGAAGGCGGCCCGCACCCGGCCGGTGATCAGCAGGTACACCGCGAAGATCGCCGGGGTGAGCTTGACGCCGGCGGCCAGCCCGGTGGCCAGCCCCTTGAAACGCGCGCCGTCCGGACGCCCGAGGTCCCACAGAACCACGCAGGTCAGAGCCAGATTGATCTGCCCGAAGACGAACGTCTGAAAAACCGGTTCGAGCCAGATGGCGAGCGCGGTGGCGGCCGCTACGACGGCCACGGCGCGCATGGTTCCGTCCCGCCGACGTGTCCGGGCCGCGTCACCCTGCCTGATCGCGCTCCCCACGTACGCGGCTTTACGGGACAGATGAACCAGCAAGGCCAGCAGCCCGACATTGACGACGACCGAGGCGAACTTGAGCGCGCCGACCGACAACCACGTCGTGGGGATGAAGAGGAGCGCCGCGAACGGCGGATAGGTGGCGGGCAGATGCCACTTGGTGACGCGGAAGCCGTACAGATCGGCGCCGGTGACGGCGGCCTCACCCTCTGCCCGATAGACCACTATGTCGGACATCGGCAAGGCCACGAACCGATACAGCAACCCCAGCGCGGTAAGGGAGACGAGGAGAAGAAGGACGGCGAAGACCAGCCCGCGACGGCCCCCCGTCCACGGCCGCGTCCACACACTGGCTCGCGTTTCCGACCGCGAGCGCGGCCGTGTCCCCTCGGGGGCACTCAACTCCCGAACCTCCTCAACCTCCGCCCGCATCCATCACGGTATGCGCACCTCTGCCTACTCCCTGCCAACCGTCTGCGGCGACGCTAGTCGATCGCCGTGAACTGTCCACAAGGCTTTCCGGCCTTTGAGATGACGCGCTGGGGACGGAGGTTCCTGAGGTGGTGGTTCCTGGGGTGGGGCGGTGGAGCTGTGCTGACGGGTCGGGGCTGCGGTTGCCGGCCCGCGGTCGAGGGGCGGAACGGAGGCGGACGACGGGGGCTCAATGGCTTCGGGGCTCTGGCTTCGGGGCGCTGGCTTCGGGGCGCGGTGACGACGCCACGATCGATGGCGCGACAGGACGGAAGTGGGCCACCGGCGGCCCCCGTCCTCACTTCTCCGCGTCGGTGTACTCCCCGAGGACGACGACGCTGAACGCCGCCGCGGCGAATACCTTGACCGCCCGCAGGGCGTTGCCCACGAAGTGACGGTGCTCGTGCGTACCGCCGGACGAAGCGGCGGCCTGGTCGGGTCCGAGCGCGGTGGCGCCCTGGAACGTGGTGGCGGGGCCCGGGGTGAAGGTCGCAGTGCTCATGTCTCCATAGTGGTTTTCCCGCGCCTTCCAGACATCGGCCCGCAGATCTAACCCGAACGGCAGAGACGTCCGACCACAGGTCGACCCTGCCCCCTACGGGAGAGGGACCAACCCTTAGGGGTCAGGGCGCCACGCCCCTGACGGCCGAAGATCGCTGGACAGCCGGAATCCGCTTCTCACTCTGCCGTCAGCACCTCGTGTCCCCGAATCGAGCGACCGGCCCGGCGCACCAGAACCGTCCTCTGGGGCACCACCACGTGGACGAGGACACCACAACGAATACCTCGCCGTGGTTCCCAGGACAGCGCTTCGCCCCGGAGACAGAGCTTTGTTACAGCTATTTCCAGTTCCATTCCTCGGACGCTGGGGTATCTTTCACCGGATCCGTTGGCATTAGAGACGGACGGCGACCATGACGACCATTGCAGTGAAACGCGGAGAAACCATAACCCTGCCAACCGGAGAAGAAATCATGCAAGCCCTGCGCACCTTGAGGGCACTTGAGTGGATCAGGATTTCGGTCGGCGTGAACCCAGAATACGGATACCTTCAGGTCCCATACGTCGCTTGGCGCTATCACGAGCGCACAATAAAAAAGGAGCGCACAAACCGCGAAACTTGCACAACGACGGCCAAGAATGTCGAATGGTCGCTGGACACATCAAGGCACAACTGGCTCCTGTCGCCTTCCCGGCTAGTGGACGAACAGCAAGCAATCGGCCTACCTTTCAGTGAAGCAGCATGGGCGATTGCGTCCACCGATCAAGCATTTTGCCTGGCGGCCAACGAGGACATGGCATTGATCACCCTCGCCCTTGGCGGAAAACGCCAGTAACTTGGCGGGGAAACGGCGCCCGTTCTCTCACTTCTCCGCGTGGTCGCGACACCGCGCCACAGCTCCAGACCGGGTTCACCGACAAGCGCATCTTCTGCAGCCGGAGGTAGGGAATGGCCGTAAGGAACTCCGAGGTCATTGACGTTCTACTTCAAGTGACCGTGGATCCACGTGTTTCATGGCCCGTCGTGGCACTCGCTGGACGTGGTATCGCAGCCGAAGCCGCCGCGAATCTCTGGACACTGACCGAAGGGAAAACGTCCGTCCCCGGCGAAAAACCTTGCCGACCTGCTGATGGAACTGGCCGAAATACCGGAACGACTGACGGAAACGTGGCACGAGTTCGACAGCGGGAAACTCACTACCGAGGAGTTCGAGAACCGTTTGGAAGGAACCGTTCGCGACCTCGAAGATTGGCCAACAAAGGCGCCGGGGCATCCAGGATAGCCAGATCGACGAACCAGAGGCGCAGCTCCATGGCCATGACCGGCGACCACTTGAGAGGTCCAACCGGTCGACAGGACAACACTTCGCGACCACCCAATCAGTGCAGGGGGACCAGGGGGCCAAATGATTCACATCGACAGGGTTGGCCATATAACATCAGGGCAGGAGCACGGCAAATATGTCCGCATCCAAGAACTCCCGGATACTCCACCCAGCTACCTAATACTCCTAGCAAACGATTCACATTTCGCATCCGGATACGGTGACTACTGGGTGGAAAACTCACCCTCTTTGGCCGAGTTTTTCAGTGATTGCAACTGGGCCATCGAATGGCTCTGATAAAAAAACATCTTCCTTCAGAGCACTGACCAGCGGCGCATTCGCACGCAGCCGATCGGATCGCGCGGCGGCCCTTTCGGCACATGCCCCGGTTCTGCGCTGACAAGCTGCTGGGCGACCACAGCTACCGGAGGCGCCCACCCGGGTCGACGCACACCGTGGCGTACACGGCACTTGCCCCCGTATCCCGTGATCTCGTGATCCCGTGAGGAGTCCCTCCCTCCGGAGGCACCGCCCCCACCCTTTGCCTACGCTGGGAGGAATGCTCCGGCCACGCGTGCGCCTTTCGATCATTTCGTGGCCGTGACCGGACCGACCGGCGGGAGCGGGTCTTTATGAGCCAGGACCAGAGCCGTGAAAACAATCGAGTGCAAGAGGGACGGGGGGCGTCGGCTGTGGCGCCGGATCCTAGGCGGTGGTGGGGGCTTGTTGTTATTGCGCTTGCGCAATTGATGGTGGTGCTGGATGCCACGATCGTGAATATCGCTTTGCCGTCCGCGCAGCAAGATTTGGGAATGTCTGACGCCAACCGGCAATGGGTGATCACGGCGTACACCCTGGCGTTCGGTGGTTTGCTCTTGCTCGGCGGACGGATTGCCGACCTGGTGGGGCGGAAGACCACGTTCGTAACGGGCCTGGTCGGGTTCGCCCTTGCGTCGGGGCTCGGTGGTGCGGCCAATGGGCCGGCGTTGCTGTTCGGGGCTCGCGCGCTGCAAGGTGCCTTCGGGGCGCTGCTGGCACCGTCCGCGCTGTCGTTGCTGACGACGACGTTCACGGACGGCAAGGAGCGCAGCAAGGCGTTCGGCGTCTACGGCGCCATCGCGGGGGGCGGCGCCGCCATCGGGCTGATCACCGGCGGCCTGCTCACCGAGTACTTGGACTGGCGCTGGTGCCTGTACGTCAACATCCCCGTCGCGCTCATCGCCCTCGCCGGTGCGCTGGTCTTCCTGCACGACCGGCCCGACCGCAGCCGCAACGCCCGGCTCGACGTGCCGGGGGTTCTGCTCGGCTGCGGCGGGCTGGTGGCCATCGTCTACGGGTGCAGCGAGGCCCAACCGCGTGGCTGGGGCGACGGGCTGGTGATCGGGATGCTGGTGGGCGGTGCGGTGCTGCTGGCCGCCTTCGCGTGGTGGCAGGGGCGGGCCCGTTACCCGCTGCTGCCGCTGCACATCGTCCGGAACCGCAACCGCGCGGGCTCCTTCCTGACCATGGGCCTGGCGGTAATCGCCATGTTCGGGATGTTCCTGTTCATGACGTACTACTTCCAGACCGTTATGGGGTACTCCCCGGTCAAAGCCGGGCTGGCGTTCCTCCCCATGACGGGGGCGATCGTCATCGGCGCCACGCAGATATCGGCACGGTTGCTGCACCGTCTACCGCCCCGGGCCCTCATGGTTCCCGGGGCGTTTGTGGCTGCGATCGGGCTGTTCTTGCTGACGTTCCTGACGGCTCACTCCGCGTATGCCTCGCATGTCCTGCCCTCCGAGCTGTTGGTCGGCTTCGGCATGGGCCTGATCTTCATGCCGGTGGTGGCGAGCGCCACCGACGGCGTCGCGCCCCAGGACGCCGGGGTCACCTCCGCGACCCTCAACACCTCGCAGCAGGTCGGCGGCTCGATCGGCACCGCGCTGCTCAACACGATCGCGACGTCGGCGAGTTCCCGTTACATCCCGGCCCATCTGGCGGACGCCGCGCGTTCCGGCGGGGCGGGCCCGGGGCGGGTGCCGCCCGCCGTGCGCGGCGGGATCGTCAAGGACGGTGTGGTGCACGGCTTCACCGTCGCCATCGCGTGGGGCGCCGGGATCATGCTGCTCGCGGCGGTGATCGCGGGCCTCATGGTCACGGCGAAGGCTCCCAAGCAGGGACCGGACGCCTCGCAGGCCGCCCCACCCCCGGTGGACGCGGGCACGTCGGCACCTTGAGGGCTGCGGGCGTCCTGCCGGTGCGGGGCGGCGGACACGCCTCACTTCGGCGGGCGGTGGTGGGGGTCGGGTCGGGGCGCGATCCCGGCCCCATCGCCCGTCTTTTCGGGGCGGCCCCAGTAGCGCTCCCCCGCGTGTGGTGGGGCTTCGGGCACCCTGAGATGAGGAAGTGGTCGGGGCCCGGGCGCCCTCTCCGGCGAGCGGTCATGGTCCCGTCCTCCGCCCCGCCCCGTACGAAATGCGTTCGCGTCTGCGATACCTGGTAGCTACAATCGCCGGTCTGCCCGCCTCCCGCCGAGGAGTGCCGCCGACCGCACGGAAACCGGCCGGTCCTTCGTTCACGCACCGCCTGACCGTCGTACATCGCATCGCCGCACCGCCGGAGGCCACGCCGTGCCCTCGCACGCCCCTGAGCACGCAACCGATCCGACCACCCCGCCCGCCGACTCCGCCCCACCCGGACCCGTCGACCCGTCCGATCCGCTGGAGCGCGAGCGGGCCCACCTCGCCGCCTCCCGCGCCGCGCTGCGCGCCATGCGGGCCGACGCCGAGGCGCTGAACATCAAGGACGTCACCGCGAACTGGGTCAACGCGGAGGTCCTCCAGGGCGAGATCGACGCCCGCATCAAGGCGCTCGCCGATCTCGCCCACACCCCGCTGTTCTTCGGCCGCCTGGACTATCTGCATGCCCCGGGCATGGAGCTGGCCGAGGGAGCGGAGGGGGAGAACTTCTACATCGGCCGCCGGCACGTCCACGACGCCGACGGCGACCCGATGGTCATCGACTGGCGCGCACCCGTCTCCCAGCCGTTCTACCGGGCCTCCAAGAAGGACCCGATGGACCTGCGCCTGCGCCGTCGGTTCGGCTACACGGGTGGGCAGCTCACCGCGTACGAGGACGAGCACCTGACCGACCCGGCGGAAGCCGAGCAGGCCAGCAAGCTGCTCCAATCCGAGATCGAACGGCCGCGTGTCGGCCCGATGCGGGACATCGTCGCCACGATCCAGCCCGAGCAGGACGAGATCGTCCGGGCCGGGATCGGCGGCACGGTGTGTGTGCAGGGGGCGCCGGGCACCGGTAAGACGGCCGTCGGTCTGCACCGAGTCGCCTATCTGCTGTACGCCCACCGGGAGCGGCTGGCCCGCGCCGGGACGCTGGTCATCGGCCCCAACCGGTCCTTCCTCCAGTACATCGAGCAGGTGCTGCCCGCCCTGGGCGAGCTGGAGGTCAAGCAGGCCACGATCGACGATCTGGTGGCGCACGTCGAGGTGCGGGGTACCGATGACGCCGCCGCCGCGATGATCAAGGGTGACGCACGGATGGCCGAGGTGCTGCGGCGGGCCGTGCGCTCGCATGTCTCCTCCCCCACCGAAGCGTGTGTCGTGGTGCGTGGTTCGCGCCGCTGGCGGGTTCCCGCGTACGAGCTGCAGGAGATCGTGGACGAGCTGCTCGCCCGCGACATCCGTTACGGCGCGGCGCGTGAGGCCCTGCCGCAGCGGATCGCGCACGCCGTACTCGTCCGGATGGAGCAGGCGGGCGAGGCCCCGGACGACCGGGTGCAGGACCAGGTGGCCCGCAACGCGGCGGTGAAGGCCGTGGTCAAGGCGGTCTGGCCGGCGGTGGACCCGGCGAAGCTGGTCCTCCGGCTGCTGGGCGACGCGGAGTTCCTGGCCGAGCAGGCCGAGGGCATCCTGACGCCGGAGGAACAGAAGGCGATCTTGTGGGCCAAGCCCGCTCGCGGCATCAAGAGCGCCAAGTGGTCGGCGGCGGACGCGGTGCTGATCGACGAGGTGGTGGACCTGGTATCCCGGACGCATTCCCTGGGGCACGTGGTGCTGGACGAGGCGCAGGACCTCTCGCCGATGCAGTACCGCGCGGTGGGCCGCCGCTGTACGACGGGTTCGGCGACGATACTCGGCGACATCGCGCAGGGCACGACACCGTGGTCCACGGGCAGTTGGGAAGAGGCGCTGGCCCACCTGGGCAAGCCCGGTTCGGCCGTGGAGGAACTGACGCAGGGCTTCCGAGTACCCCGTGAGGTCATCGCGTACGCCTCTCGGCTTCTCCCCGCCATCGCGCCCGAACTCACCCCCGCCACCTCCATCCGCGAGTCCGCGGGCGACTTCGAGGTTCGCCGGGTCGCGCAGGACGATCTCGACGGCTCCGTGTTGGCCGCCTGCCACGACGCCCTCGCCAAGGAGGGCTCGATCGGCCTGATCACCGCCGATGCGCGGGTGCCCGCTCTGCGCGCCGAGTTGGAGGCGGCCGGGCTGGCCTGTCTGGACCCCGGGCAGGAGACCTCCCCCGAGGCCCGGCTCACGCTCGTGCCCGCGTCCCTGGCGAAGGGCCTGGAGTACGACTACGTGGTGCTGGACGAGCCCGCGGCCATCGTGGACGGCGAGCCCGACGAGCGCACCGGCCTGCGCCGCCTCTACGTCTGCCTGACCCGAGCGGTCTCCGGCCTGACCATCGTGCACGCGGCGGACCTCCCGGAGCTGCTGGTGTGACCGTTTCCGCCACCCTTTCTTGATCACTGGCTGTCTCCTCCCTCCTTTCCCTTCCTGTGGCGCCTTCTTGTCGTTGTGCGCCTTGGTGCTCGGCGTGTTCCGGTGCTCGGCGTGTTCCGGTGCTCGTCAGTCGGCCGGTGCCTCGGCCGGGCAGGTGGTGCCACGGGCGGGGACGGCCAGCGATATGAGGTAGCGGTCGACGGTGTCCCGTACACATCGGCTCTTCATGTACGTCCCGTGGCCCCAGCCTTCGTAGGTGAGCAGGACGCCCTGGCCGCCGAGTTGCCGGGCGACATGGGCGGCCCAGGTGTGGCTGGTCGCCGGGTCGTGCCGGGAGTTGGTCAGGAGGATGGGCCGGCTGCCCCGCACCTTCAGCCGGTGCTGCGGGTTGGTGACGCGTTCCGGCGCGCCCAGGCACGTCATCACGGGCCCCAAGGAGCGCGGGTGTCGCATGGTGGGCGCCTGCCGTTCCATGCGGCGCAGCTCCCGGGCGTAGGCCCGGTAGTCGGGTATCGGGAGGTCCCAGTCCTGGCAGAAGAGTTCGGTGGGATTCGGGGTGACCAGGGGAGTCGTTCGTGCGGGGCTGTCCGGCACGGGGCGGGCTTGGGTGGGCCGAGCTGGTGCGGGTCGAGTTTGTGCGGGCTGCTTCGTTCGGGGCTGGGTGTCGATCGGCCGTTTCTCTGTGACCGAGGGCGGGGTCGCCGTTCGCCTCCCGGCGCCCGCGCCCGTGGCCATGGCCACCAGGTCTTTCGCGAAGGTGGTCCACCTGGGGCCGTAGAACGCTTTTATCGCCTTTTCGCTCAGCTCGAATGTGTTCAGTGTCTTCTGCGGATTACTGGGGTCTGTCAGTTCTCCCCGCTCGGCGCGCTCCCGCAGTCCCGCCCAGACCCGGCGCACGTCGCGGCCGTGCAGCGCGCAGTTCTCGTCGCGCTCGCACCACGCCGCGAACTCGGCGAAGGAGTCCTCGGCCGTGGACGCCTGGCTGGTGAGGAAATCGCTGGTCCGCAGGCTGTGGTCCATGACGCTCTCCAGCACCATGGCGCGGACGCGTCTCGGGTACCGCTCGGCGTACTGCTCGCCGAGGAGCGTGCCGTACGAACTGCCGTGGAAGGTCAGCGTGGATTCGCCGAGTGCCTTTCTGATCGCTTCCAGGTCCTTGACGGTGCTGAGGGTGTCCACGTGGTCGAAAACCGATCCGGGGCCGCCGGTGTGTTTCCGGCAGTCCGCGCGCAGGCGGTCGTTGTACGCCACCGTGGCGTCGAACTCGGCCTGAGACTTGATCGCCGGTGAGGGCTTCCGGGCCATGAGGTCGTCCGAGCAGAGGATGGGATTGCTTCGTCCGACGCCCCGGGGGTCGAAGCTGACGATGTCGAACCGGTCGCGCAGGGTGTCGCTGAATCGGTTCATGTCGATGATTCGTTGGACCCCGCTGTCTCCCGGTCCACCGGGCCCGAATATCAGCGAGCCGACCCGTGCTTCCGGGGTCCTGGCCGTTCGCCTGGCCAACGCCAGCCCGATCTTCGGCTCGTTCGGCGCGGTCCAGTCCACCGGGACCCGTAACGTGGCGCACTGCGCCGTCACGTTTTCCGCGCACGGCTGCCAGTCCAGGGCGGGGCCCGGGGGACTGTGCACCGGTGCGCGCGCTTCTCCCGCTCCGCCGCCGGCAACGTTCGCCGCCCGCGCGGGAGCGGTCCCCATTACGGTGCCGGTCAGGACGATCGCCATGGCGAGTGTCGCGGCGACCCCGGATCTTGCGAGCCCGTTCGGCCACCATCGCGTCGACCTGGTGGCGCCGGTACGTTCGATGACTGGGCTGTCCACTATCTCCACCTCGCTGTACGTGTGTTGAGGTGTCAATCGTGTCTTCCGGGCCCTGCCGCTCACATCAGGAATGACCCTGGTGAAAACCCTGCTCTTTTGCCGCTGGGGTACGGGGAAATCCCGTAGGGGTCGCTCAGCCCCCGCAGCAACGCGCGCCCCGCCCCGGTGAGCACCGGGACGGGGCGCGTTCTTCTGTCGGGCTCCTGTCGATCTCCTGTGGGCTTTCGCCAGGTCAGCTCCCGATGGCGCAAGCCAGGAAATCGGCCCAGGTGGAAGCGGGGAAAACGAGCTGAGGGCCCGATGCGTTCTTTGAGTCACGAACGCGGACCATGCCGGACGCCGCCGCGACCTCGACGCATTCGTTGCTGTTGCTGGTGTCGCTGTAGCTGCTCTTGGTCCAGTTCAGCCTGACGGCATCCCCAGCGGAGGGCTTGCTGCTCATACGTCTCCCAGCGCTTTCTCGATGAAGACCAACGACTCCCTTGGAGTGAGAGCCTGGGCTTGGACGATGCTGTACCTGAGCTCCAGGGTCTGGAGTTGTTTCGGATCAGAGACCAGATGACTGACGAAGGGGCCCTCGGAAAGGCCCACCGTCGTCCCGTCTTCGAACTTCAGCACTTGCAACTCCCCGCACATACCGGCGTGGTCGTCGCGATCTGTTGGCATCACCTGGATTTCGACGTTCCGCAACCGACCAATCTCCAGCATATGTTCGAGCTGTCGGCGCAGCACCATCCTGCCTCCGATCGGGCGGCGCAGCGTCACCTCCTCCTGCACAAAGGTCAGCGCAGGAGCCGGTGAACGGTCGAACATGGATCGACGGGCCATGCGCGCGTCCACCAACCGGTCGACGTCATCTCCCGAATGAGCGGGACGCCTCATCTCGAAAAGCGATCGGGCGTACTCCTCCGTCTGCAAAAGCCCATGGAAGTTGTGGTTTCCGTATGCTCCGATCTCAACGGCCTCCCCCTCCAGCCGCGCCAGGTCCCGCACTCTTTTCGGATACCGGGCCGTTTCGACGTCCTTCTTCATCGCGGCGATCTTTCCGCCCGCGCCCAGCACCTCGTCCGCGAGGTCCAGGTACTCCGGCCGTGGGATGCGCCGGGCACTCTCGACCTTGTAGATCAAGTTCTCGCTGTAGCCCATTCGTTCGGCGAACTCGGCCATGCGCAGACCCGCCGCCTCCCGCCACAGCTTGAGCTGACGGCCGACCGCCACGACCACCGCTTTGAATTCGTCTTCCAGGCCGAACGCCCAGTCCGGTTCGTCCGCCCCGCTCGCCGCGTGCTCCGTGCCTCCGCTGTTCACGCCCATCCGTGACCACCTCCGACGCGTGTCCGTCTGTATGACGACACCCATGTACGGAAGTCACCCTGACCGGGGCGGACAGGCGCGGACCACCTCGGACCATCACCGCGCGTACAGGCACCGTCACTTTTCAGCGTACGCACACCCGAACACGCTGAGTGACGTGAACGAGAAATTCGCTGCCCAGCGCATCCTGCCCCCGGTGGCTTCACCGGCCCGCACCTTCCGCGTACAGCTGTCCGCCACCCGCAGGGGGGCACAGCTCGCGCGGCTGCTCGCCACGGAACAGCTCCGTTCCTGGGGGCTGCCGATGGAGGCCGGGGTGCAAGTCGTCGCCGAACTGGCCTCCAACGCCGCGCTGCACGGACGGGTGCCGGGGCGCGACTTCCGGTTGAGTCTGACCGCGAGCGCGGACACGCTCCGTATCGAGGTGACCGACGCGCGGGGGGACGCGCTCCCCGTCGTCCGGCCTCTCGAAGACGGGGAGTCGGGGCGCGGCCTGCTGATCGTCGACGCGCTCGCCGAGCGGTGGGGTGTGATTCCGGGGCCGGTGCCCCGTAAGACGGTGTGGGCGGAGTTGTCCCTGTGGGCGCGCGACTGACTTGCGTGGGACGCGTCCGTTCCAGCGTTCCGGCGTGCTGTGGGGATCGTTGAGCAGCTGAACCGGCGGGGAAAACCTCGGTCTCCCCGCCCGCCGCGCGGTGACGCGGGCGGGGAACCTCAAGGGGTGCGCGTCGGCTGGCTACGCCGCCGCCGCGCCGCCGTCGCCGTCCAGTGCCGATCGCCAGTCGCGCACGGCGGCGGCGTCCACCGGGCCCGACCAGCCACCGGGACGGGCCGCGCCGCCGATGTGGAAGGCGTCCACACCGGCCGCGCGCAGCGCGGGCACGTGGCCGAGTCCGAGGCCGCCGCCCACGAGGATGCACGGCTCGTAGCCCGGTTCTTCCGCCGTCGTGCGGGCCTGCTCGGCGAGGAGTGTCGGCAGTCCTTCGCCCACGCCCTGGGCGGAGCCGGCGGTCAGGTAGGTGTCCAGGCCGGGCAGCCCGGCCAGCTCCGTGCGCAGGGCGGCGCGATCGGCGGCGTGGTCGATGGCCCGGTGGAAGGTCCAGCGGCACCCGCTGATGACCTCGGTCAGCGCGCGTACGGCGGCCATGTCCGGGCGCCCGTCCGCGTCCAGGAAGCCCAGGACGAATTCCTCGGCTCCCTCGGAACGCAGCGCCGCCGCCCGCCCGCACAGAGCGTCGAGATCACCGGCTCCGAAACCGTCGGCGGTCCGCAGCATGACCCGCAACGGGATGTCGACCGCGTCCCGGATCGCGGCGAAGGTGGCACGCGAGGGGGTCAGGCCGTCGGCCGCCATGTCGGTGACCAGTTCAAGGCGGTCGGCGCCGCCGGCCTCGGCGGCGATCGCGTCTTCCGCGTCGAGCGCGATCACCTCCAGGAGTGCGCGCTTACTCATGTGACCCCATTTCTTCGACGAGTACGAAAGGACCGGAAACAGAAAACGGAAGACGAAAGTGGGCGGACGGGGATGGAAACGCTTGGTGAAGCGGGCGCCCCGAGGGCAGGGTTGGCGAAAAGTTGACGGTGGGCTGACAAGGGTGAGGCGTGGGCGGGCGGGGCGGGAAACGGGGACGACGACGGCACCGGGCACGGACGAGGCACTGGCGGGCGGCGGCACACAGCCACGTCACGCGACGTGCGACGACATGCCGAGACACCCAATAGGTCTAGTCCAATGTCCAGCGTAAGGGGTGATCGGCCGCCTCGGGGGCACAACGGCGCCGCAACGATCCAACTCGGCCGTATTTGGCCAGCCGCCGACCCGTCGCCGTCACCGCTGCCATGCGCGCCATGTGCGTTTCTCCCGCATGGCCTGCCTGCCGTGCTGCCGTGCGTCCCTTGCCGCCGCCGATGACAGCCGCGGCGGTTTCGTCACGGTCGCCGGTGACCTGGCTGATCACTCGGGCCGCATGGCCCCTGTCACGGGGGCCGACGGGCGCCGTTTCCCGTCGCGCCTCTCGGCGGGGTTCCTCTACGCCGAGTCGCCCACCCGCCGCAGGAGGCGCCACGCGCAAGCGTCAGTGGTCGAGGCGCCCCGTGGCCCACCGGCATCGTATGTGCAATGACCATCTATCCGTCCGGCGCCCCCGTCGCCCTTCCGGTACGGTCCGTCGCTCCCGCATTACGTTCCCCCTGTTCGTGCTCCCCGGTCATCGTCGAATCGTCGGGTCGTATGGCCTTTCGTGTTGCCGCCCGGCTTGCGTCGGGGCGCTCCGCCCGGGTTCCACCGGGCGCGTATCCGTTTCTGTCCGTCTCTTCCTGTCCCGCACGGGTGGTCGTCCCGCACCCGTCTCACTTCCTCGCACATATGACCCTCGCGGCGGAGCACCCGGCCCGCGCCGCACAATGAGCCGTATGACTCCCGAGCCCCGCGCCGACCGCCCGGCCCCAGGCGCGCACGCCGACCTGCACCACCGCTGGGCCGCGACGGTGGCCGACGCGCGCGGGCCGGAGGGACCCGACCCCGCCCCGTACGCGGACAACCTCATCGGCCGGTGGTCGGAACCGCAGCGCCGGTACCACACCCTCGATCACCTCGTCGCCGTACTGGACCGCGTGGACGAGCTCGCGGCGTACGCCGACGACCCCGCTGCCGTGCGGCTGGCCGCCTGGTTCCACGACGCCGTCTACCGGCCCGACCGCTCGGAGAACGAGGAGCGCAGCGCCTCACTCGCCGAGCGCGCCCTGCCGGAGCTGGGCATCGGCGCCGCCCGCACCGCCGAGGTGGCCCGCCTCGTACGGCTGACGACCACGCACGACCCCGGGCCCGGGGACCACAACGGCGAGGTGCTGTGCGACGCCGACCTCGCGGTCCTGGCCGGGGCGCCGGAGGCCTACGCCGCGTACGCCGCCGCGGTGCGCGAGGAGTACGCCTTCGTGCCGGAGGACGCGTTCCGCACCGGGCGCGCGGGCGTCCTGCGGCAGCTCCTCGCCCTGCCCCGGCTGTTCCGCACACCGGAGGGCCACGACCGGTGGGAGCAGGTGGCCCGCCGCAACGTGCGGACGGAGCTGGAGCTGCTGACGACCGGCTGAGCCCGGCTTTCGCTTCCGGCCGGGTGCCCGCCCGCGCCGGTCCCGCGCCCGCGCCGTAAGCCTGTACGCCTCGGGTACCCGACACACGGCCGGAGTGAGAGCCGACGGCGCCGCCTCCTTCAGTGCACCGGCTCAGTGCCCCGGCTTGGTCTCGTACCGCTGTCCTTCCGTGGGATCGCCCTCCTCCTGCAATTCCGTGGCCAGGCGGTGCACGGAGACGAGATCGTGCAGCAGCACCCGGGTGTCCTCCTCGCCCATGTGGGCGGTGCGGGCTATCTCCGCCACGCTGACCGGCTCGCCGCCGTGTTTCTGCTCGGCCGACGCGAGTGCCTGGAAGACCCGCTCGTGGTCGTCGCCGTACGCGGGTTTGCCGCGCCCCTGGAACGAGCGGTTCATGTCACGGGCCGCGGGATCGGGCACGTTCTCCTCCGCCAGATCGCCGGCCCGCCACTCCTGCTTGCCGCGGTGCTGTGCGCGCAGCTTCTCTTCGTGCGTCGGCGAACCGCGCTGCCCCGTGTGCGTACGCTGCTTCGACGCGCCGGTCGTCGCGCCGCGCTTGCTCGGCGGTTCGCCCGCCTCCCGGGCCGCGCGGGCGGCTGCTCGCCGCTCCTCCTCGTTGCCCTCGACCTTCTTGCGTACCATCACACGCCCCTTGCTGTGCTGTCGCGTACGGCTGTACGCCCCTCGGTGTTCTCGCGTGCCGCACCGGGCACCTGCCGAGGGGGTGCCCTCGCCGACTCCGCCAAAACCGGTACGTGTCCCCCACAACTCCCTGATCACACCCCTTACGGGATGTCCCACCCGCCTTCGCGCGGCAGTGCCCGCACGCCGCAGGCCCGTAAGTCCTGCTCAGGGTCGGGTGCGAAGGCGTGGGCGGGAATGTCAGGTGCTTCGAAGCTGTTCAACCGTGTCATGCCCGACCGACCCGATCACCCACGCATGCCCACCGCCGTCTACGTCCTCGGCCTGTCCGTCTTCGCTCTTGGCACGAGCGAATTCATGCTGTCCGGAATCCTGCAGCCCCTGGCCCGCGACATGGGCGTCTCCATCCCCCAGGCGGGCCTCCTCGTCTCGGCCTTCGCGATCGGCATGGTGGTCGGCGCGCCGACGCTGGCCGCGGCGACCCTGCGGCTGCCCCGGCGGACGACGCTGATCGCGCTCCTCACCGTCTTCGGGCTGGGGCAGGTGGCGGGTGCGCTGGCGCCCTCGTACGGCGTGCTGTTCGCCTCGCGTGTGGTGAGCGCGCTGGCCTGCGCCGGTTTCTGGGCCGTGGGGGCGGCGGTGGCGGTGTCCCTGGTGCCGGTCACGGCGCGGGCCCGCGCGATGGCCGTCATGGTCGGCGGGCTGAGCATCGCCAACATCGCGGGCGTGCCGGCCGGTGCCCTGCTGGGTGAGCACGCGGGGTGGCGGGCCGCCTTCTGGGGCGTGGCGCTGCTGTCGGCCATCGGTCTCGTCGGCGTCGTCGCGCTGGTGCCGCGTACGGCCGTCCCGACGGGCGAGGACCGGCCGCAGCTGAAGCGCGAGCTGACCATCTACCGGGACGCGCAGGTCTGGCTGGCGCTGATCGCCACCGCTCTCAACGGCGCGGCGGTCTTCGCGCTGTTCTCCTACCTGTCGCCGCTCCTGACGGACACCGCCGGGCTGTCCGAGAGCTGGGTGCCGTGGGTGCTGGCGCTCTTCGGGGTGGGCGCGCTGATCGGTACGTATGTCGGCGGGCGGGTCGCGGACTCCCACCTGTTCGGGACGATGTTCTTCGGCATCAGCACCTCCACCGTCGTCCTGGCGCTGCTGGCCCTGACCGCGCACAGCCCGGTCGCGGCCGTGGCGCTGGCCCTGGTGCTGGGTGTCTCGTCCTTCGCCACCGCTCCCGCCCTGAACGCGCGCATGTTCAATGTGGCCACCGCCGCCCCGACGCTGGCCGGCGCCACCACCACCGCCGCGTTCAACCTGGGCAACACGCTCGGCCCCTGGCTCGGCGGCCTGGCCATTAGCGCCCACTGGGGCTACCCGTCGGTGGCCTGGACGGGCGCGGTGCTGGCCGCGCTGGCGGTGGTCACGACGGGGCTGGCCTTCGGGCTGCACCGTTCCCGGAGCCGGACGCGGGTGGTGGCGTCGCACACGCCGACTACCGCCGTCTCCGGCACCCCGGCGGAGGCGCTGGCGGGCCAGGCCACTCGGGCGTCGGACGGCGAGCGCGGCTGACCGGCCCCCACCCCGAGCGGCTGCCTGATACCTGACCATCCGGCCCCGTCACCGTCCGTGGACTCCTCCCGGCGCGGTGGCGGGGCCGCTTGCTGCGTGCGCTGGTCACGGCGGGCCGAGGCCCGCCGCGCGCCGCCTTCGTGCCGGGCCGGCTTTCCGTGGGCGCCCCGTTCATCCGGGCCGGGGCTGCCACACGCTCGCGTTCACCCGGGCTGAAACAGACACGCGCGTGCGTCCACCACGAGCCGAAACAGCCACGCGCATGCGTCCATCGCGGCCGAAACAGACACGCGCCTCCACCGCAGGCCAAAACAGCCACGCGCACCACTGCGGGCCGAAACAGACACGCACACGTGCACCACAGGCCGAAACAGACACGCGCCTGTTCATTGCGGGCCGGAACTGCCACGCACCGCTCCGTCCAGGCCGGGGACGACCCCATGTGGGGACGACCCCATGTGGGGACGCGCTCAGCTCAGCGCCCGCTCACCCACGTCGTTTGGGGCGTCGCAAACCGGCGGCCGTCAGGCGGCGCAGCAGTTCCTTGCTGCCGACCTCGACCGCCCCGGCCCGTACCGCGTCGGCGTACCGCTCGGTCGGCAGGTCGTAGTGGTCGCCGTCGAAGGCCCGGCGCGGCGCGCCGATCCGTTCGGCGAAGGTGTGGAGTTCCTCGAAGGACACGTCGCTGACCAGGTGGGACCACATGCGGCCGTGGCCCGGCCAGGTGGGCGGGTCGATGTAGAGCGTCATCTCAGCTCTGGCCGGCCGTGCCCAGGGCGCCGACCGGGGCGACGGACACGGCCGTCTTGACGCAGACCCAGTGCGGGTCGGGGCCCAGTTCCGGCTCCACGTCCAGCGCGTGCGGGTCGCCGCCACCCACGCACACGGGGCACAGGGGCCACCGGCCGTACCGCTCCAGCAACGCGTCCTGGACGTCCTGGGCTATCAGCCCGGCCAGGAACGACGCGCCCTCGGGCCACTGCTCGACCCACCAGCGGCGGTGCACGACCGCGTCCTCGACCAGGGAGACGATGTCCGCGTCAGCGACCTCGCCGGCCATCAGGTCGGCGATCACCAGAGCGCGGGCCGCGTGCAGTGCCTGTTCGAGTTCCATGGTTCCCATTGTCCCGCGCCCCGCTGCCGTCCACCCCGCGCGTCCGCCGCGTCCTCACCATAAGGCGCACCGGTATCGGCAACCCCACGCCTTTCGCAGCCACCCCTGCGGGGTATTGACCCCGTCCCCGCGCCGAAAATACCTTCCAAGCGTGAGCATCAGCGTGAAGGAAACTTTCAGCCGACACGGCGCGGGGCCCGCCGCGAGCGGTGGCGCCGAGCCGGGCCTCGCCGCCGCCCCGTCCGCCGAGCCGGGACCGTCCGCTGTCCCGTCCGTCGGTCCGGGGCCGTCCGCTGTCCCGTCCGTCGGTCCGGAGTCGTCCGTCGGTCCGGAGCCAACCGCCAACCCAGGGCCATCCGCCGTCCCGTCCGTCGACGTGGAGCCGTCCCTCTGTGTGGGCGTGCCCCCCTGTTCGGAAGAGCCCTCCGGCACGGGAGCGACCACCGGCGCAGGGCAGTCCGCCGATGCGGGAGCGGCCACCGGCCCGGGGCCGCGGCCGTCCGCCGTCGCGGCTGCCGGCGGCGGGCCGGGCGGCGGCAGCGTCCCGTCCATCCGGGCCCAGGCGGACCCCGCCGCCCGCGGGGGCGCCCGGCCGGTCCAGCGCCCGCCGGACCCTGCGGCCCTGGCCGCCAAGGTCCGTACGCTCGGCCCGTCCATGACGCGGTCCATGCAGCGGGTCGCGGAGGCGGTCGCCGGGGATCCGGCCGGATGCGCCGCCCTGACGGTCACCGGCCTCGCGGAGCGGACGGGCACGAGCGAGGCCACGGTCGTCCGGACGTCCCGGCTGCTCGGCTACCCCGGCTACCGCGACCTGCGCCTCGCGCTGGCCGCCCTGGCCGCCCAGCAGGCGGCCGGCACCGCGCCCGCGGTCACCGCCGACATAGCGCTGGACGACGCGCTCCCCGAGGTGGTCGCCAAGCTGGCCGCGGAAGAGCGGCAGTGCCTGTCCGACACCGCGGCCGGTTTGGACGTGACCCAGTTGGAGGCGGCGGTCGGCGCGCTCGCCACCGCCCGCCGCATCGACGTGTACGGCATCGGCGCCTCCAGCCTGGTCGGCCAGGACCTCGTCCAGAAGCTGCTCCGCATCGGCCTCATCGCCCACGCGCACGCCGACCCGCACCTCGCCGTGACCAACGCCGTCCAGCTCCGCGCCGGTGACGTGGCCGTCGCCATCACGCACTCCGGCCGGACGACGGACGTCATAGAGCCGCTGCGGGTGGCATTCGAACGCGGGGCGACGACGATCGCGATCACCGGCCGCGCGGACCGCGAGATCGCCTCGTACGCCGATCACATACTCGCCACGTCCACCGCGCGCGAGAGCGAGCTCCGCCCCGCCGCGATGTCCTCCCGCACGAGCCAGCTCCTCGTCGTCGACTGCCTGTTCGTGGGCATCGCGCAGCGGACGTACGAGACGGCCGCCCCCGCTCTGTCCGCCTCCTACGAAGCCCTCGCCCACCGCCACGCACCCCGCGGTCACCGCTGACGGCCCGGCGCACCGGTCCCCGCTCCCCGCCGTCCCCGCTCTCGCCGTCGCCGCCCGCCGCGGGCGCCGCATCACCCCGTACCACGTCGTACGCGCAGGAAAGAGCCGTCACCGTCATGACTTCCTCCACCGCCGACCACGCCGAGCTCCGGTCCCAGCTGGACGCGCTGACCACCGAAGCGTTCCGGCCCGAGCTCGCCGACATCGACCGGCTGTCCACGCTGGAGATCGCCCGCACGATGAACGGCGAGGACGCGTCCGTACCGGCCGCCGTCGGCCGGGAGCTGCCGCGGATCGCCGACGCCATCGACGGCATCGTCGCCCGGATGACCCGGGGCGGACGGCTCGTCTACGCGGGCGCGGGCACCGCCGGGCGGCTCGGCGTGCTGGACGCGAGCGAGTGCCCACCCACGTTCAATACGGCTCCGTCGCAGGTCGTCGGCCTGATCGCGGGCGGCCCGAAGGCCCTGGTCACGGCGGTCGAGGGCGCCGAGGACAGCGCGGAACTGGCCGCCCGGGACCTGGACGCGCTCGGGCTGACCGACCGCGACACCGTCGTCGGCATCTCCGCCTCCGGCCGGACGCCGTACGCCGTCGGCGCCGTGGAGCACGCCCGGAAAGCCGGCGCGCTGACCGTCGGCCTGTCCTGCAACGCGGGGTCGGCGCTGGCGGCTGCGGCCGACCACGGCATCGAGGTCGTCGTCGGGCCGGAGCTGCTGACCGGTTCGACCCGCCTGAAGGCCGGTACGGCGCAGAAGCTCGTCCTCAACATGCTGTCGACAATCACCATGATCCGGCTCGGCAAGACCTACGGGAACCTCATGGTGGACGTCCGCGCTTCCAACGAGAAGCTGCGCGCCCGCTCCCGCCGCATCGTCGCACTCGCCACCGGCGCCCCCGATGCGGAGGTCGAGGCCGCGCTCGCCGCCACGGCCGGGGAGGTGAAGAACGCCATCCTCACCCTCCTCGGACAGGTGGACGGCCCCACGGCGGCCCGCCTGCTGGCCGACTCCCACGGCCACCTGCGAGCCGCCCTCCAGGCGGCTGCCGTACCGGGGGCGGGGTGAGGCCGACGGGTTGAGGCATTCGGGCCGGCGCTTTCGGACTGGGGGACGCGGGCCGAGAGCTTGAGAACCGAGGCTTGCGGGCCGGGCTCGCAGGCTGGGGCACGCCGACCGGCTCGCAGGCAGCGGCCCGCGGGTTGACGCCCGCGAGCCGAGGCCAGGCCAGCGGGCCGGCTCGGCCTCCCGGCCATGCACCGTGCCGAACCACACACCCTCCCGATCCCCGAATCGGCCCGATCCCCACCCCGGCCCGGCCTGCTATCCCACCTACCGGGCAGCAGCGGCAGAACCTCCGCACAGGCCCCACCAGCCACTCCCCCACCGCACGAAGCCACACCGGCCCACACCGAGTCGCACCAACCACTCCCTCCCCCCACGAGCCGCACCGGCCGCCCCCACACACGAGCCACACGAACCACACCGGCCGCCCCCACCGCACGTTCAGCGAGGCCCGTACATGTCCGCAGCCCCCCACCGGGACACCGCCGCCGCGATCCTGCCCCTCGTCGGCGGTGCCGAGAACGTCGTCGGCGTCACCCACTGCATGACCCGGCTGCGGCTGGGCATCCGGGACCGCTCCCTGGTCCAAGACGAGGCGCTGCAGGCGCTGCCCGCCGTCCTCGCGGTGATCGAGGACGACACGTATCAGATCGTGCTCGGACCGGGCACCGCGGCGCGCGTCACGCCGGAGTTCATCCGGCTGGTCGCCGAGGAACACGCGGCCACCAGCCCACCCTCACCCGCGCCCGAACCCCACGCGGACGATCCGCCAGAGCCTGGGCCTGAGGCCGAACCACCCCCCTCCACACCGTCCCCACCCCCCAGACCCCCCACCCGCAAACCTTCTGTGACCGGCCCGGGCCCCGACGACCCCGCTACAACCTGCCCCGCCCACTCGGCGACCGGGCCGGCTCCCACCGGCCCCCCACCTCCCCCCAAAGGCACCCCCACCCCCGAAGCAGCCGCCCTCAAAGCCCGCCGCGACGCCCGCAACGCCACCCCCGTCAAGATCTTCCTCCGCCGCATCGCCGACATCTTCGTCCCGCTGATCCCGGCCCTCGTCGGCTGCGGCATCATCGCGGGCGTCAACGGCCTGCTGATGAACTTCGGCTGGCTGCCCTCGGCCGTCCCCGCGCTGACCGCCGTCTCCTCCGGGTTCATGACGCTGATCGCGGTGTTCGTCGGCTACAACACGGCGAAGGAGTTCGGCGGGACCCCCGTGCTGGGCGGGGCGGTCGCCGCCGTCATCGTCTTCCCCGGCATCGCGCAGATCAGCGTCTTCGGGCGGGAACTGGTCCCGGGGCAGGGCGGCGTCCTCGGCGCGCTCGGAGCCGCCGCCCTCGCCGCCCGGATCGAGCGGTGGTGCCGCGGCTGGGTGCCCGAGGCGGTGGACGTCCTGGTCACGCCGACGCTGACGGTGCTGATCCCGGGCCTGCTCACGGTCTCCGTCCTGATGTTCGCGGCCGGGGAGGTGTCAGCCGCCCTGGGGACGGCCTTCGAGCGGCTGCTCGCCGGGGGCGGCGCCGCGGCGGGCTTCGTGCTGGGCGCGCTCTTCCTCCCGCTGGTGATGCTGGGCCTCCATCAGGCGCTCGTACCGCTGCACGCCACGCTCATCGAGGAGCAGGGGTACACCGTGCTGCTCCCGCTGCTCGCCATGGCGGGCGCGGGCCAGATCGGCGCCGCGCTCGCCGTCTACCTCCGCGTGCCGCGCAACGGCCCGCTGCGGCGCACCATCAGGTCCGCCCTCCCCGCCGCGTTCCTGGGGGTCGGCGAGCCCCTGGTGTACGGCGTGTCGCTGCCGCTGGGCCGCCCGTTCGTGACCGCGTGCGTGGGCGGGGCGTTCGGCGGCGGGTTCGTGGGCCTGTTCCACCAGCTCGGCGACACGGTGGGCGCCACCGCCATCGGTCCCTCCGGCTGGGCGCTCTTCCCCCTCGTCCGGGGCAACCACGGCCCGGCCACCACGCTCACCGTCTACGCCCTCGGCCTCCTCGTCGGCTACCTGACGGGTTTCCTGGCGACGTACTTCTTCGGGCTGAGCCGGCGGAAGTGGTGCGAGCTGAACACGAAAGCCGAGCACCACATGCCGCGCGGCGCTGGTGACGTGACGGGCTCGGCCGGCAGCAGGAGCGCCACCGCGTCGAGGACACCGAACCGGTCGGTCCCGCGCCGGCACGGCCCGCGTCCCGCGGTGCTCGGCGCGGTGCTCGGTCACGTCGATGTCGCCCGGCGCCGCTCGACGAGCCGCGTGTAGGCCGGGTACCAGTCCTGCCGGGCGGCCTGTTCGATCACCCGCAACGCGCTCAGACGCCTCTGACGCTGACGGAGGAGATCGACGACGAACCACAGGCACAGCACCGGCAGGGCCACCCGCAGCCACGTCAGCGGCAGCAGCAGGACCACGACGGCCAGGGCCACGGACGTGACCACGGTGGTGACCGCGATCGTCCGGGCCGCCAGCCGCTGACCGGACGGGTCCGTGCCGGTGGCCCGCTCCTCGTCTCCGGGCAGGTCGTACACGGTGAGCGCCCGCATCAGCGCACGGGTGCGCAGCAGGACGTGGAGACCCGGCGCCAGCGCGGCGGCGACCACCACGGCCCGCGCGGCGGATTCCGTCGGCAGCCAGGCGCCGGCCGCGGCAAGGACGCCGAGGGCGAAGTGGATCCACGGGGGCAGGATGCGGTGCAGTGCCCGAGTCTTCTCGGCGTCCAGGAGTTCCCTCAAGGAATCCCGGTCGGGAAGTCTGCCGTCGGTCTCACGCATGGTCGTCCTCCACGGAAACTCGTCATCCCCTCGGCGACGCCCCGTCCACCCAGGTGTTGCCGAACCGGCCCACGTGGTGCCGACGAAGCGTCGCTGACAAAACCCCACTGCCGGGGAAGAGGCACCGGGACATCCCGGGAGACGCGGACGGCTTCGAGAAGCGCAGGCATCCGTCCGGCCCGCCGTATGCCTCCTCCCACCAGCGGTGTCACTGATGACCAACGGCCGTACTCACGCCCGCGGTTCCCCGAAGCACCATCCGTCCAACCGGTGAGATACGCCCACGAGAAACGCCGGCGAGAGACACCGTTGGGAAACGCCCGCGCGGAACATCTACGGGAAACGCCTGGGAGAACTACCAGCCCCTACACGCCCACGCACCCGCCCCACCCAAAACACCACTGGGGCGGCCCCCCGAAGGGAGCCGCCCCAGTGGACGTAAGGACGCTCGATCAACCACTCAGGTCGATCAGAAGTCCATGTCACCGCCCGGCATGCCGCCCGGAGCAGCCGCGGCGGCCTTCTCCGGCTTGTCGGCGATGACGGCCTCGGTGGTGAGGAACAGCGCCGCGATGGAGGCGGCGTTCTGCAGGGCGGAGCGGGTGACCTTGGCCGGGTCGATGATGCCCTCGGCGACCAGGTCGACGTACTCGCCGGTCGCGGCGTTCAGGCCGTGGCCCGGGGTCAGGTTGCGCACCTTCTCCACCACGACGCCACCCTCAAGGCCGGCGTTGACGGAGATCTGCTTCAGCGGGGCCTCCAGCGCCAGCTTCACAGCGGCGGCACCGGTGGCCTCGTCGCCCTCCAGCTCCAGCTTCTCGAAGACCGAGGAGGCCTGCAGCAGGGCCACGCCACCACCGGCGACGATGCCCTCCTCGACGGCGGCCTTCGCGTTGCGCACCGCGTCCTCGATGCGGTGCTTGCGCTCCTTGAGCTCGACCTCGGTGGCGGCACCGGCCTTGATGACGGCCACGCCGCCGGCCAGCTTCGCCAGACGCTCCTGGAGCTTCTCGCGGTCGTAGTCCGAGTCGGAGTTCTCGATCTCGGCGCGGATCTGGTTGACGCGGCCCTGGACCTGGTCGCTGTCGCCGGCACCGTCGACGATGGTGGTCTCGTCCTTGGTGATGACGACCTTGCGGGCGCGGCCCAGGAGGTCCAGACCGGCGTTCTCCAGCTTGAGGCCGACCTCCTCGGAGATGACGGTGCCACCGGTGAGGATGGCGATGTCGCCGAGCATGGCCTTGCGGCGGTCACCGAAGCCCGGGGCCTTGACGGCGACGGACTTGAAGGTGCCGCGGATCTTGTTGACGACCAGGGTGGAGAGCGCCTCGCCCTCGACGTCCTCGGCGATGATCAGCAGCGGCTTGCCGGACTGCATGACCTTCTCCAGCAGCGGGAGCAGGTCCTTCACCGCGGAGATCTTGGAGTTGACGATCAGGATGTAGGGGTCGTCCAGCGACGCCTCCATCCGCTCCATGTCGGTGGCGAAGTACGCCGAGATGTAGCCCTTGTCGAAGCGCATACCCTCGGTGAGCTCCAGCTCCAGACCGAAGGTCTGGGACTCCTCGACGGTGATGACGCCTTCCTTGCCGACCTTGTCCATGGCCTCGGCGATGAGCTCGCCGATCTGGGTGTCGGCGGCGGAGATGGAGGCGGTGGAGGCGATCTGCTCCTTGGTCTCCACGTCCTTGGCCTGCTCCAGCAGGGAGGCGGAGACGGCCTCGACGGCCTTCTCGATGCCGCGCTTGAGGGCCATCGGGTTGGCGCCGGCGGCGACGTTGCGCAGGCCCTCGCGGACCAGCGCCTGCGCCAGGACGGTCGCGGTCGTCGTGCCGTCACCGGCGACGTCGTCCGTCTTCTTCGCGACCTCCTTGACCAGCTCGGCGCCGATCTTCTCGTACGGGTCTTCGAGCTCGATCTCCTTGGCGATGGACACACCATCGTTGGTGATCGTGGGGGCGCCCCACTTCTTCTCGAGGACGACGTTGCGGCCCTTGGGGCCGAGGGTGACCTTGACGGCGTCGGCGAGCTGGTTCATCCCGCGCTCGAGACCGCGCCGTGCCTCCTCGTCGAACGCGATGATCTTGGCCATGTGAAGTGGTCCTCCCAGGACTGGGGGTCCCCCCGGACGGAGTCTGGGGGAGGGTGGATACTCCGGACCGCGCTGGCGCCCGCGACGGACGGACCGGCCGCCGTGTGGTTCCTTGCTCCACCCGGCCGACGGACCTCACCGACTCGGTCCTTAGCTGTCACTCTCACTCGTAGAGTGCTAACGCAATGATTAGCACTCGACCCACCCGAGTGCAAGCGGCTTCGGGGGTGCCTCGCCGAGGTGGAGCACCGGCGAAGAGGTGCGTGCAGACACCAACAAAAGCCCCCCACGCGCCCCGCGCGCCCGGCCCCGGACGCACGACACGATCCCCGCGCGCCCGGCCCCGGACCCGCCCGCGATCTCCGCACACCCGGCCCCGGACATGCGGAAGGCCCGCGCCCCATACGGAGCGCGGGCCTGTGCACGCTGCAGTCGGTCGGCGCCTCAGCCGGCCACGCGGACCATGTCCGCCTGCGGCCCCTTCTGGCCCTGCGAGATCTCGAACTCGACCCGCTGGCCCTCCTCAAGGGTGCGGTAACCGTCCATCTGGATCGCGCTGTAGTGGACGAATACATCCGCACCACCGTCGACCGCGATGAAGCCGTACCCCTTCTCCGCGTTGAACCACTTGACGGTGCCCTGAGCCATGCCTAACTCCCCTATTACTGGCCCTTGCGCAGGACCGCGCTCCGCGGACCCGGGTCAGACCTCACCCCCGACACGTGGGGGTGTGCGCCGGAACGCGTCGACCGCGGCCGAATGTATCCGCACCACTGCCCAGAGCAACAGGTCAATCGGACGAGAAATCTGCCTGCGACCAAACACCGATATACGGAGAACTGCCCACATTCCGGGGCAAGTCGGGCCGGGCATAGCGCATCAACACGACAAATCATGCACACAGTTCGGGCACAACTTGTCGCGTTCTTATAGGCGTTGCCGATACGCGCGAAGAGGGATCGCCCCAACTGTATCGCCTTTAACAGCACGGAATCGCCCCGTCCGCTTCCAGGGCGGACGGGGCGATTCCGAATCGACCGCGGGAGGGTCGTCACCGGCTCCGGGAGACGGGCCGGGAGACGAGCCGCGGGGGGGGGGCAGCGGGCGGGGCAGCGGCTCAGCAGCCGCCGGCCACCGCCGGGATGATCGAGACGCCCGCGCCCTGCGGCGTCGGCGTCTCCAGGCCCTGCTCGAAGCGCACGTCGTCGTCGTTGACGTAGACGTTCACGAAGCGGCGCAGCTTGCCGGAGTCGTCCAGCACGCGGGCCGCGATGCCCTGGTGGTTCTTCTCCAGGTCGGCGATCACCTCGGAGAGGGTCGAGCCCTCGGCGGTCACTTCGGCCTTGCCGTCGGTGTAGGTGCGGAGGATGGTCGGGATGCGGACGGTGACGCTCATGGAGTCCTGCCTTTCTGCGGACCGGGAAATCGGGGAGGGAGGGGGCGGGAGGCGAGCCGGACGTGTACGAGGGCCGGGACGCCGGACAGGGCGGCCCCCGGATGCGTACGAGGACCGGGACCGCCGCGCCGGACGCCTGGGATTCGCACGAGGACCGGACGGACGCCCCGGATTCGTACGACGATCAGGACGCCCGCCCCGGACGCGTACGACGGCCGGGACACCCACGCGGAACGCCCCGGACCCGTACGACGGCCGGAACGCCCACGCGAAACGGCCGGACGGCCCCGCGTGACGTTCAGGGCGGCGGATCCGCGACCGGTCGGCCGGACAGCGACCGAGCACCCCGAGGGCGCCCGATCGGCCGCCGGTCGCGGATCCGCCTGTCGGTGGGCCCGTGCGGCCGGCGGGCTCAGCCCGCCAGGCCGGCCGCGCGGAACGCGTCCAGGCTCGGGCGGATGGTGGCCGTGGGGCCGGTGGTCGGGGAGACGGCGTCCAGGGTCTTGAGGCCGTCGCCGGTGTTGAGGACGACGGTGGTCAGCGACGGGTCGAGCACGCCGTCCTCGATGAGCTTCCTGGTGACGCCGACGGTGACGCCGCCGGCGGTCTCCGCGAAGATGCCCTCCGTGCGGGCGAGCAGCTTGATCGCGTCGACGATCTGCTCGTCGGTGACGTCCTCGACCGCCCCGCCGGTGCGCCGGGCGATGTCCAGGACGTACGGGCCGTCGGCGGGGTTGCCGATGGCCAGCGACTTGGCGATGGTGTTCGGCCGCTGCGGGCGGACGACGTCGTGGCCCGCCTTGAAGGCCGTGGAGACCGGCGAGCAGCCCTCGGCCTGGGCGCCGAAGATCTTGTACGGCCTGTCCTCGACGAGGCCGAGCGCGATCAGCTCCTTCAGCCCCTTGTCGATCTTCGTGAGCTGGGAGCCGGAGGCGATCGGGATGACGATCTGGTCCGGGAGCCGCCAGCCGAGCTGCTCGCAGATCTCGTAGGCCAGCGTCTTGGAGCCCTCGCCGTAGTAGGGGCGCAGGTTGACGTTGACGAAGCCCCAGCCCTCGCCCAGCGGGTCGCCGATGAGCTCCGAGCAGAAACGGTTCACGTCGTCGTAGGTGCCCTCGATGCCCACCAGCTCGCCGCCGTAGACGGCGGCCATGACGACCTTCCCGGCCTCCAGGTCGTGCGGGATGAACACGCAGGAGCGGAAGCCGGCGCGCGCCGCCGCGGCGCCGACCGCGCCCGCGAGGTTGCCCGTGGAGGAGCAGGACAGAGTGGTGAAGCCGAAGGCGCGGGCGGCCTCGACGGCGATGGCCACGACGCGGTCCTTGAAGGAGTGCGTCGGGTTGCCGGAGTCGTCCTTGACGTACAGGCCGCCGGTGACGCCCAGCTCGCGGGCGAGGTTGTCGGCCTTGACCAGCTTGGTCAGCCCGGGGTTGAGGTTGGGCTTGTCCGCCACGTCGGCGGGGACGGGGAGCAGCGGCGCGTACCGCCAGATGTTGCCCGGTCCGGCCTCGATGCGCTTGCGCAGCGCCTCCGGGTCGCCGGTCGGCAGCTCGTACGCCACCTCCAGGGGCCCGAAACAGTGCTCGCAGGCGAAAATCGGACCGAGCGGGAAGCGCTCGCCGCACTCGCGGCAGGACAGGGCCACGGCGGGGCCGAGGGCGACGGTGGTGTTGCTTTCAACAGACTGCACAGCCATGGAGGCGAGGCCCTTTCTCCTCATCTTCCTCACGACGCATCTCGCCGCGAGACGGAATTGGCACCTTCCCTAGTCGGGAGCCTCGCGGACCGCGTGAACGCGGTGACGAGACCGACTGGAGTTGCCGGGGCTTCAACGGGCCGTATCCCTCTGCCCCTCTGGATGAGCGGTATGGCACTGGGCAAAGCCCAGGCATTTGTCGCGCGGTGACCCCGACATGCGGTGGTCATCCGCGTTGTTCAAGACTGTAACCGAAGGCGCGGACGGTTGAGTGGGCCGTCCGCACCGCGAGATGCACGTCACTTACCGGCGCCTGTGCGCCGCGCGATCCAAGGGAGACGGACTGGTGCTGGAAGAGGTGGAACGCTGGCTCGTCAGCCGTTCCTGGTCCGCCGCCGACCGCACGCTCGACCAGTTGCTGGCCGCCAAACGCCAGACGGGCCAGACGGTCTCCGTGGTGCTGCCCGCGCTCGACGAGGAGGCGACGGTCGGCGCGATCGTCGCGGCCATCCGGGAGGAGCTGATGACGGCGGCCGTCCCCCTGGTGGACGAACTGGTGGTGCTGGATTCCGGTTCCACGGACGGCACCGCCAAGGTGGCCGCGGAGGCCGGGGCCCGGGTCGTCCACCGGGACGCGATACTGCCGCGCATCCCCGCGCTGCCCGGCAAGGGCGAGGTCCTGTGGCGGTCGCTGCTGGTGACGACGGGCGACATCGTGTGCTTCGTGGACGCGGACCTGCGCGAGTTCTCCTCCGAGTTCGTGTCGGGGATCGTCGGGCCGCTGCTGACCGATCCGGACGTGGCGTTCGTCAAGGGCATGTACGACCGTCCGCTGGGCGGCGCGCCGGGGCAGGGCGGCCGGGTGACGGAGCTGGTGGCCCGTCCGCTGCTCAACCTGCACTGGCCGCAACTGGCCGGGTTCGTGCAGCCGTTGGGCGGGGAGTACGCCGCCCGGCGGTCGCTGCTGGAGCGGCTGCCGTTCCCGGTCGGGTACGGCGTGGAGCTGGGGCTGCTGGTGGACGCGCTGCACACGGTCGGGCTGGACGCGCTGGCGCAGGTCGACGTGGGGGTGCGCAAGCACCGGCACCAGGACGGCCAGGCGCTCGGCCGGATGGCGGCGGCGATCTACCGCACCGCTCACCTGCGGCTCACCCGGGGGCATTTGGTGCGGACGCGGCTGACGCAGTTCGAGCGGGGCGAGACGGGGTTCGTCCCGCGCACCAGCGACGTGGACACGACGGAACGGCCGCCGATGGCGGAGATACCGGAGTACGCGGAGCGGCGGGCGGCGTGAGGGCGGCGGGGGCGGGGACGGTCCCGGAAGCCGCAGTGGGTGCCGGGCGCCCGTTCCGGATGGGCCGCTTCCCCGTGCTCCCGACGCGCGGGCTTTTCCTCCGCTCCGTACGTTTGAGCGGTTCTGTGACGGGTTAATACTCGCGGCATGGTCTCCGAGCATGCTGGCGCCCAGGTCCTCGTCGCGTCCAACCGCGGCCCCGTCTCGTACTCCCTGGCCGGGAACGGAGCGCTGACCGCCAAACGCGGCGGCGGCGGCCTGGTCTCGGGGCTGTCGGCGATCGGGGCCGACGACGGTGCCGTGTGGGTCTGCGCGGCGCTCGGCGAGGGCGACCGGGAGGCCGCCCGGCGCACCGGCGGCCGGCTGGACCCGGCCGACACCGGTGACCAGCGGGTCCGGATGCTCGACATACCGGCCGAGGTGTTCGCGGGCGCCTACAACGGCATCGCCAATTCGGCCCTGTGGTTCGTCCACCACATGCTCTACCAGACGCCGCTGGAACCGGCCTTCGACGACGAGTTCCGCGCGCAGTGGCGGGCGTACGAGACGTACAACGCGGCGTTCGCGGACGCGCTGGCCGAGGAGGCGGCGCCCGGGGCCGCGGTGCTGGTGCAGGACTACCACCTCACGCTGGTGCCCGGCATGCTCCGGGAACGCCGCCCCGACCTGCGGATCTCGCACTTCTCGCACACGCCGTGGGCGCCCGCCGAGTACTTCCGGATGCTGCCGGACGACGTGGCCGCCGAGGTGCTGCTCGGCATCCTGGGCGGCGACCGCGCCGGGTTCCTGACCCGGCGGTGGGCCGAGGCGTTCGCGGAGTGCTGCGCCGCCGTCCTGGGCGCCGAGGTGACGCGCGCGGACGACGGGCTCCAGGTGCGGCACGAGGGCCGGACGACCCGGCTGGGGGTGCACGGGCTCGGCGCGGACGCGGAGTTCCTGCGCGCGCGGGCGCACCGCTCCGACGTGGACGAGCGGCTGGCGGCGCTGCGGGAGCAGATCGGCGAGGGGCGGAAGACGATCGTCCGGGTGGATCGCACCGAGCTGTCCAAGAACATCGTCCGCGGCCTGCTCGCCTACCGGCGGCTGCTGGCCGACCGCCCCGAATGGCGCGAACGGGTGGTGCACGTCGCGTTCGCCTACCCCTCCCGGCAGGACCTCGCCGTCTACCGGGCCTACACCTCCCAGGTGAGCGAGCTGGCCGAGGCCATCAACGCCGAGTACGGCACCGAGCGCTGGCAACCCGTCGTCCTGCACGTCAAGGACGACTTCGCACGCTCGCTGGCCGCCTACCGGCTCGCGGACGTGGCGCTGGTCAACCCGATCCGGGACGGCATGAACCTGGTGGCCAAGGAGGTCCCGGTGGTCTCGGACGAGGGGTGCGCCCTGGTCCTGTCCCGGGAGGCCGGAGCATACGAGGAGCTGCGCGAGGACGCGATCACCGTCAACCCGTACGACGTCAAGGGCACCGCGCGCGCCCTGCACGAGGCGCTGTGCATGGAGTCCGATCAGCGCGCGGAGCGCACCAAGCGGCTGGCCGCGGCGGCGACGGCGCTGCCGCCCGCGCAGTGGTTCCTGGAGCAGTTGCGGGCGCTGCGGGGGTGAGGGCGCACGGTTCGGCGGGTGCCTGCTGGGAAGCGGGCACCCGCCGAACCGTGTGTCCGGGGGCTGTCGTCCGGGGCCCGGGGCGGCGGGGAGCTCAGGTTGTCCCGGGGCGCGGGTGGGCTCTGCCCGGCCCGGCGCCCGGGTCGGCTCCTCAGGCCGTCCGTTCCGCGAGCCGGTCGCCGAGGGCGGACAGGAGGGCGACGACGCCCGGTGGGCCGTCCACCACCAGGTCGGCGCGGTCGGCCAGCTCGGTGACCTCCGCGCTGCCGCTGCACACCAGCACCCCGGCGAGGCCGTCCGACCGGAGCTTGTCCACGGCGCCGAACGCGGCCAGGTCGCCGAGATCGTCCCCCGCGTACAGGACCGTGGACGCGCCCACGTCGCGCACGTACTCCGCCAGCGCGACGCCCTTGTCCATGCCCGGCGGGCGCAGCTCCAGGACCAGGCGGCCCGGCTCGACGATCAGGCCGTGGCGCTCGGCCAGCTCGTACAGCGGGTCGCGCAGCCGGTCGAAGGCGCCCTGCGGGTCCGGCGCGCGCCGGGTGTGGACGGCGATGGCCCGGCCCTTGTCCTCCACCCACGTGCCGTGCCAGGCACCGGAGCGGTCCAGGACGCCGGGGAGCTCGGCCTGGACGGCGGCGACGCCGGGAGGTGGCGCGGGGGCCCGTACGGTGCCGGTGGCCGCGTCCCAGCGTTCGGCTCCGTACGCGCCGAGGACCACGAGGTGGTCCAGGCCGGGCACGTCCGCGAAGCCGCCGAGCCGCACGGCGACGCCCGCGGGGCGGCCGGTGACGACCGCCACGGAACACAGCCGCGGCGCCAGGCGTGCGAGCGCGGGGACGGCGCCGGGATAGGCGCGGGCCTTCTCGGGGTCGGGGACGATGGCGGCGAGCGTGCCGTCGAAGTCAAGGGCGATCACGGCCCGGTCCGGGCGGTCCAGCAGCGCGGCGAGACCGTCACGGCCGGCGGCGGTGACCGGCGTCGGCAAAGCGTTCGGGGGGCTGCCCATGCCGCTGACACTACCGGTCGCGCACGGGCGCACGACGGGCGTATGGGGGCATGAGGCGTTCCGGAGGGGCGTGGGGCGGGTCCCGGGTGCGGCGGGGACGGGGAATTGCCTGGTGAGGGGTGGTGGGCGGTCCGGTTCCGGTATCGGCTCGCCGGGTGGCCGTGTCGTTCCGGTGTCGGCGGCCCGCGGTCGTCCGGCCGTTCGCTCGCCGGGGGACCGTGTCGTTCCGGCGTCGGCGGCCCGCGGTCGTCCGGCCGTTCGCTCGCCGGGTGGCCGTGTCGTTCCGGTGTCGGCGGCCCGCGGTCGTCGGGCCGTTCGGTGGTGCCCGCGGGCGGCCTCGTCACCGTCGGGCGCGGCGGGACTCGCGGAGGCGGCGGAGGCGGTTGACCGTGACGGGGTCGTGGGCGAGGGCGCGGGGATCGTCCAGGAGGGCGTTCAGGAGCTGGTAGTAGCGGGTGGGGGAGATGCCCAGGCGTTCGCGTATGGCGCGTTCCTTGGCGCCGGGGCCGGGCCAGGAGCGGCGTTCGACGCCCAGCACCGCGACGTCCCTGGACGAGAGGGGGGCGGCATCCCGGGGCGAGGGCTGGGGGGCGTCCCGGGGCGGGAGCGAGGCGGCGTCCCGGGGCGGGAGCGGGGTGCCGCCCGCACCGCCGGCCCGTCCCTCGTCGCCGCCCGTCCCGCTCGTCATCACGGTTCCACGATAAGCGGGGGGTCTGACAACGGCGGATTCGTGCGGGGAGGGGCGGCGGGTTCGTTCCGGCCGGGGCGCGGAGCCCGTCCAGGTCGAGGTGCGGAGCCCGTCCAGGCCGAGGTGCGGAGCCCGTCCGGCAGAGGCATCGCGTCCCGCGCCGAAGGCCCGGCGGAGGCGTCGCGCCCCCGCCGGTCCGGCCTCACTTCGCCTTGTTGTCCGCCTCGTCCGCCGTGTTCTGGATGTCGGTCAGGACGCCGCCGGGGTTGCCGTTGGGGCCGACGGCGGTGCCCATCTTGGCCTTGAGGGTCTTGCTGACCAGCGGCCACGAGGTCTTGTTGGAGGGGTAGAACTCGGCGTTGGCGAGCTGCTTGAGGAAGCTGTGCAGCTTGGCGTACTTCTGGTCGGCCATCATCGCCTCGGAGGCGGAGACGGTGACCGGCAGCAGCCCGTAGTCGCCGGAGAACTTCATGACGTTCTTCTCGCTGTACACGAAGTCGAGGAACTTGCCGACCTGGTCGCGGTGGCCCTTCTGCTTGAAAGCCATCATCCAGTCGGCGACGCCCATGGTGGCCTTCGCCTTGCCGTTGACGCCGGGGAGGTCGACGGTGCCGTAGTCGACGCCCTTCGCCTCGGCCTGCTTCATCAGGGTGGGGTGGCCGTTGAGCATGCCGACCTCGCCGGCCGCGAAGGCGTCGAACGCCTGCTGGCGGTTGAGCTTGGCCGGGTCGCCGCCGGTCAGGTCCTTGCCGACCAGGTCCTTCTTGAGCCACTCGAAGGTCTTGATGTTCTCCGGCGAGTTGATCGTGTACTTGCCGATGCTGTCGATGTAGTTGCCGCCGCCACTGAGCATCCACATCAGGGTCTCGGCCTGGGTCTCCTCGGGGCCGAGCGGCAGCGCGTACGGCATCTTGACGCCCTTGGCCTTCAGGAGCGCGGCGTCCCGGGCGATGTCGTCCCAGCTCTGCGGGGGCTGGGAGATGCCGGCCGCGGCGAACAGCTTCTTGTTGTAGAAGAGGCGCCGGGTGCTGGCCCCGAAGGGCATCCCGTACTGGATCCGGTTGTACTCGCCGGCCTCCGCGAGGGAGGTGGTGAAGTCGGCCTGGACGGGTATGGAGAGCATCTCGTCGGCGCTGTAGAGCTTGCCCTGGGCGGCGTAGTCCGCGTAGGCGCCGATCTGGGCCATGTCCGGGGCGTTCCCGGCCTTGACCATGTCCTCGACCTTCTTGTCGACCTCCTCCCAGCTGTAGACCTGGACGTCGATCTTGATGCCGGAGTTCTGCTTCTCGAAGGCGCGGGCCAGTTCGTCCCAGTAGTGGCGCGAGGAGTTGGCCTCGTTGTCGCCGTAGTCCGCGGCGACGAGCGTGAGCGTGACGTCGCCGCCCGCTCCGGCCCCGCTGCCACAGGCGGAGAGGGTCAGCGTCATGGCCGTGGAGAGTCCCACCGCTGCCAGGCCCAGGTACCGCCGCTGCACTGCCATTACCGCCCTTATGTCCCGAGTGTCCCGTGCTCGCTCGCCGGGGTCGTCCCCGCGCGTCGGCGGTCGTCGCCGATCGGCATGAACCGCGAGTCTCCCCCGATTGCCCCCACAAGGTGTACACCACCCCCTGTACCACTTCCGCACCACCCTTCCCACAGCGGCCTGACATGCGGGAACGGACGCGTCGGCCGGATTCCGGGCGGATCCGGGGAGAGGCGGCGCCGGGTGATCGGCCGGGGGTCACCTTGGGAGTGCCTTCCGTGCCCCCGCACCACCCCGGATCAGCGATCCTCCGCGAGTGGACTAGACCTTTAATGCGGAATCGCGCGAAACTGTACCCGTGAGACACGTCATCGCCCTTGATGTGGGCGGCACCGGCATGAAGGCCGCCCTGGCAGGGGCCGACGGCACGCTTCTGTACGAGGCGCGGCGTCCCACCGGCCGGGAACGCGGCCCCGAAGCGGTCGTCGAGGCCATCCTCGCCTTCGCGTCCGAGTTGCGCGCGATCGGAGAGGAGCGGTTCGGGACCCCGGCGTCGGCGGCCGGCGTCGCCGTCCCCGGCATCGTCGACGAGGCGGGCGGCATCGCCGTCTACGCCGCCAACCTCGGCTGGCGCGACGTCCCGATGCGCGCCCTGCTCTCCGAGCGGCTGGGCGGCGTCCCCGTCGCCCTCGGCCACGACGTCCGCACCGGCGGCCTCGCCGAGGGCCGCATCGGCGCGGGCCGGGGCGCCGACCGCTTCCTGTTCGTCCCGCTGGGCACCGGGATCGCGGGCGCCATCGGCATCGGCGGCCGGATCGAGGCGGGCGCGCACGGCAGCGCCGGCGAGATCGGCCACATCGTCGTCCGCCCGGACGGGCCGCTGTGCGGCTGCGGACAGCGCGGCTGCCTGGAGACGCTGGCCTCCGCCGCCGCCGTCGGCCGCGCCTGGGCCGTGGCCTGCGGCGATCCGGAGGCCACCGCCGCGGACGCCGCCAAGGCCGTCGAGTCCGGCGACGAGCGCGCGCTGGCCGTGTGGCGGGCGGCGGTCGGCGCGCTGGCCGACGGGCTGGTCACCGGCATCACCCTGCTCGACCCGCACACCCTGATCATCGGTGGCGGGCTCGCCGAAGCCGGCGAGACGCTGTTCGCGCCGCTGCGGGAGGCGGTGCGCGAGCGCATCACGTTCCAGCGGCTCCCCTCGATCGTTCCGGCAGCACTCGGGGACGCCGCCGGTTGCCTGGGCGCAGGTCTGCTCGCCTGGGATCTTCTCTCCACGGAGGTAACTGCCTGATGGCGCAGCAACTTGACGGGGAAACGTCCCCGAGCGGCCGACGTACCGTCCTGACCGGCGCCCACGTGGTGCTGCCCACCGGCGTCGTCGAGGGCGGCCGGATCACGGTCGAGGGCGCGCGGATCACGGACGGCGACGCGGGCGCCCCCGGTGGCCGACCCGGTGACGTGGTGCTCGACCTGCCGGGGCACCTCGTCGTCCCCGGCTTCGTCGACCTGCACGTGCACGGCGGCGGGGGCGGCAGCTTCTCCTCCGCCGACCCGGAGGAGTGCCTGCGGGTCGCCGGCACCCACCGGCGCCACGGCACCACCTCCATGGTCGCCTCCACCGTCACCGGCGACCTGGACGACCTGGCCCGCCAGGCGGCCGTCCTCTCCGAACTGGTCGAGCAGGGCGACCTGGCCGGCATCCACTTCGAGGGCCCGTTCATCTCCCCGCACCGCTGCGGCGCCCACCAGCCCGAGCTGCTGCGCGACCCGGACCCCTCCGACGTGCGCAAGCTCGTGGACGCCGCCCGCGGCACCGCGAAGATGATGACGCTCGCCCCCGAGCTGCCCGGCGGCCTGGAGTCCGTCCGGATGCTCGCCGACGCCGGCGTGATCGCCGCCATCGGGCACACCGATTCCTCGTACGACGCCACCCGCGAGGCCATCGAGGCGGGCGCCACCGTCGCCACCCACCTGTTCAACGCGATGCCGGGGCTCAACCACCGCACCCCCGGGCCGATCGCCGCCCTCCTGGAGGACGAGCGGGTCACCGTCGAGCTGATCAACGACGGCACCCACCTGCACCCGTCCGTCCTGGAGCTCGCCTTCCGCGACGCGGGCGCGCACCGGGTCGCCTTCATCACCGACGCGATGGGCGCGGCCGGGATGAGCGACGGCATGTACCCGCTCGGCCCCATGGAGGTCGAGGTCAAGGACGGTGTGGCACGGATCGCGGGCGGCCCGACGGCTGGGTCCATCGCCGGTTCCACGCTCACGCTGGACCGCGCGTTCCAGCGCGCGGTGACGATCGACGGGCTGCCGATCGAGCAGGCCGTCCAGGCGCTGTCCGCCACCCCGGCCCGCCTGCTGGGCATCGGCGACCGGGTCGGCTCCCTGGAGCCGGGCAAGGACGCGGACCTCGTGGTGCTGGACGGCGCGTACGAACTGGTCGGCGTCATGCGCAAGGGCGAGTGGATCGTGAAGCCGGGGGTGGCGGGCTAACAGCGCGGGGGGGGCGGGTGATCGGTCCCCCCTGTGGCGCGGAGCCTGGGGGGCGATCCCTAGGGGCGGCCCGCCCGGTACTAGTCGATCCCTAGGGGGGGCGGCCCGCCCGGTACTAGTCGACCCCTAGGGGCGGCCCGCCCGGTACTACGAGTGCACCCATAGGCAGCGAAACGGCGGTTGGTCCCGGGACTGGGCCAACCGCCGTTGCCGATGGCATGATCACTCACCCGCGCTCCGGCATCGGCCGTTCGGCTGATTTGCGGGTCGGCAGCCCGGCTGCTTGGTTGGTTCGGACTCTTGGCCGCCCCGCCGCTCGGCCGGTTTGATGACCGGGTGGCCGGACGGACACCCGCCCGCGTCCGGTCCGGCGCGCTCCCGGCCGGCCGGGAGCCGCCGCTCGCGCGGACCAGTCCGCCATGGCCCGGGAAGGGGGAACCCATGATCCTCACGGTCACGCTGAACGCCGCCCTCGACATCACCTACCGCGTACCCCGACTCCGCCCCCACACCACGCACCGGGTCGCCGAGACCGCCGAGCGCCCAGGCGGCAAGGGCCTGAACGTGGCACGGGTGCTGACCGCCCTCGGACACCACGCGGTGGTCACCGGATTCGTCGGCGGCGGCACCGGGGCGGCGCTGCGCGGGCTGCTCGCCCGGGAGACGGCGGTCACCGACGCGCTGGTGCCGGTCGGCGGCCCGACCCGGCGCACCATCGCCGTGGTGGACGCGTCCACCGGCGACACCACCCAGCTCAACGAGCCGGGCCCGGCGATCACCCCCGCCGAGTGGGGGACCTTCCTGCACACCTACCGCGACCTGCTGGCCGACGCGCGGGCGGTGGCGCTGTGCGGCAGCCTCCCCCCGGGCGTCCCCGTGGACGTGTACGCGCGCCTGACCCGCGCCGCCCGGACGGCCGGGGTGCCCGTCCTGCTGGACACCAGCGGCGAACCGCTGCGCCGCGGCCTCGCCGCCCGCCCCGACCTCGTCAAACCCAACGCCGACGAGCTGGCCGCGCTCACCGGCCACACCGAGCCGCTGCGCGCCGCCCGCGACGCCCGACGGCGCGGCGCGCACGCCGTCGCCGCCTCCCTGGGCGCGGCGGGGATGCTCGCCGTCACCGCGGACGGCGCCTGGCGCGCCGGTCCGCCCGAGCGCATCGCCGGCAACCCGACCGGCGCCGGCGACTCGGCCGTGGCCGGTCTGCTGTCCGGCCTGGTGGAGGGGCTCTCCTGGGAGGACCGGCTGGTGCGCGCGGTGGCCCTGTCGGCGGCGACGGTCCGCGCCCCCGCCGCGGGCGAGTTCGACCGCGCGACGTACGAGGAGCTGCTGCCGCGGGTCACGGTCGCGGAGAGTTCGGTGCGGGCGGGGTGAGGGGGGTTCCGTAAGGGGTCTCGTCGATCCCCTACGAGGGACGACGGGCCACTCCGTACGAGACGGGCGCCGCGCACCCCTACGAGGTGAGCGGCGCCGGGCGGCCGGAATCGGGCGGTCCCCTATGGGAAGGGCGGCACCGGGCGGTCCCCTACGGGACGGGCGGCACCGAAGCGTCCCCCTACAGGATGGGCCGCCGGAGCGTCCCCGTTCGCCGTACGGGCCCGCCTCCTCAGTTCTTCACCCACCCCTTGAGCACGGACACCTGGTCGAGGTTGACCCCGCACGGGTCCCCGTCCTCGCAGGAGATCTTGATGGTGTTGGTGCCCTTCTTGAACTCGACGTAGGCGAAGGTGTGGGTCCAGCCCTTGTCCCAGGCGCCTTCCGGCGCTTCGGCGAAGTTGCCCATGTTGATCGTCCGGTCGCCCTGGCCGTTGATCGACAGGTGCGGTTTGGCGTCCTTGCCCGGAACGCCGTAGTTGACGAACAGCGTGTACTGCCCGTCCTGGGGTATCTCCACCGACCAGGTCACGGCCGCGCCGACCTTGTTGAGCTGCACGTACGCGCCGTTCGACGCCTTGGCGCCGGACACCGAGGTGTCCGTGCTCGCCTCGGGGCTGAGCCGCAGCGTCGCCGCGTCCTGCTTGGGCAGCTCGGCCGGGGGCGTGGCGGTGGGGGTGCCCTTGGGCTCGGGCGGGGGGCTCTTCTTGGGAGCGGCCGTGGTGCTGGTGCTGTTGGCCTTGACCTCGTCGCCCTTGGTGTTGCCGGAGTTCTTGATCATCGCGACGCCGATTCCGGCGCAGACGACGACCACCACCGCGATGGCGCCGATCAGCAGGCCGTTGCGGTTGCGGCGGGGCGGCTGACCCGGGGCGCCCGGGCGGCCGGCGGGCGGTCCGGAGCGGCGGTCGCCGCCCGGGAGGGTCTCGGGGGCGGCGTAATGCGCGTTCGGCTGCCCGTAGCCCTGCTGCTGGCCGTACGCCTGCTGCTGCCCGGGCGGCTGCTGCTGCGGGGCCGGGCGCGGGGCGCCGTACTGGCGCTCGCCGACGGCGCGCACGTGGTTGTACGAGGTGCGCGGGACGCCCGGCTGCCGCGGCGCCGTGCCGTCGCCCGCCGAGCCCTGCCCGCCGCCCTCGCCGCCTTCGCTGCGGTAGAGGTAGGCGAACGGGTCGTCGTTCTCCGGCGTGCCCGCGCCGTTGTTGCCGGCCGTCATTCCGTGTCACTCCCCAGCGGTCTGTACGTGGTGTCCCTGGCGGTCGGTACACGCTCCGCGCGGCGTCTCCGCACAGGACGTGCGGGGCCCTGGCACGCGGCGTCCGCGGCGGTACGCGCAGCGGTCCGCGTGCGGTGCGCCCGTTGGCTCCCGGCCCCCCGCGGCGTCACGCCGCACCGAAGCAGGCTACCCCGTTCGGGGGACAGCACGCGGTCTCCGGACGGCTACAAGATCGCTACAGAGTGACGGGCGCACTCGCCCACGGACGACGAGCGGGGGCGCCGACGGGGCACCAGGCGGACGCCCGCAGGGCGCTGGGCACGGGCGTCGGCAGGGCATGGGACGGACGCCCGCAGGACGCCGGACGCGGACGTCGGCAGGGCATGGGGCGGGCATCCGAAGGACGCCGGACGCGGACGTCGGCAGCGCACGAGGACGAGCCCCCCAGCCCCGTACGACAGCCGCCGCCCCTGGCCGGAGCGACGAGTCACCCCGGCGCGGATGCGACGAGCCGCCCCTCCCCGAAGGGCGGGCCGCCCGCCCCCTCAGCCGGCCCGCCGGTTCGCCTTGCTGCGGGACCGCTTCTCGACGTACATCCGCTGGTCGGCGGACTGGAGCACTTCCTCGGCCGACATCCCGCAGCTCGCCCAGCCGATGCCGAAGCTGGCGCCGACCCGTACCGACCTGCCGTCCACCCGGATCGGCGGAATGATCGCGTTGCGCAGCCGGACGGCCAGGTCCTGGGCGTCCGCCTTGCCCAGCCCGTCGGCGAGCACCACGAACTCGTCCCCGCCCAGCCGGGCGACCGTGTCGCCGTCCCGGACGCCGTTGGTCAGGCGGCGGGCGACCTCGATGAGCACTGCGTCCCCGGTGTGGTGCCCGAACCGGTCGTTGATCGCCTTGAAGCCGTCCAGGTCGCAGAAGAGCACCGCGAGCCCTTTGGTGCCGTCGTCCTCCCGGCCCTCTATGGGGGCGACGGTGTGGACGTGATGGTCGTACGGGCCCGTGGTGCCCTCGAAGCCGTCGAACCCGTCGTAGACCTCGGGCCCGTCCGGACGGTAACCGTGCGTCTCCTGGTACGCGTGCGCCGAGGCGTACACGTCCGCCGCCGGGCCGGAGGGACGGGAGCACAGCCGCGCGGAGAGGCGGGCGCGCAGTTCGGCGCTGTTGGGGAGGCCGGTCAGCGAGTCGTGGCTGGCCCGGTGCGCGAGCTGGAGCTCGTGGCGCTTGCGGTCCTCGATGTCCTCGACGTGCGTCAGGAGGAAGCGGGGGCCGTCGGCGGTGTCGGCGACCACGGAGTTGCGCAGCGAGACCCAGATGTAGGTGTTGTCGCGGCGGGAGAGCCGCAGCTCCGCGCGCCCGCCCTCGGCGGAGGTCCGCAGCAGCGTCCCGATGTCCTCGGGGTGGACGAGGTCGGAGAAGGAGTACCGGCGCAGGACGGAGGCGGAGCGGCCGAGCAGTCGGCACAGCGCGTCGTTCGTCCGGACCAGGCGGCCGTGCTGGTCGCCGCCCAGTTCCGCGATGGCCATCCCGCTGGGCGCGTATTCGAACGCCTGGCGAAAGCTTTCCTCACTGGCGCGCAGCGCCTGCTGTTCGCGCTCCAGCCGCACCAGGGCGCGTTGCATGTTCGCCCGCAGCCGGGCGTTCCCTATCGCTATCGCGGACTGGAACGCGTACATCTGCATCGCTTCCCGGCCCCACGCCCCCGGACGGCGGCCGTTGCGCGGCTTGTCGAACGAGATCACGCCCAGCAGCTCGCCGCCCCCGTTCGACGGCGCGTACATCGGCGCGTAGAGGCGGTCCATGGGATGCCACTCGTCGGGGAAGCGGGGCGCGGGCCCGGCGCTGTGCCAGGACGGCACGTCGTCGCCGTCCAGCACCCAGCCCTCGCTGTACGGGATGAAGTGCAGGTCCCCCCAGCGCTCCCCCATGGCCAGCCGGCGATCCCAGGACGCGCGGGACCCCACGCGCCCGGCCATCAGCGCCTCAGCGCCCGCGCTCCCGGCCACCGCGGCCACCACGAGATCGCCGTCCGGCCGGACGAGATTGACGGCGGCCAGCTCATAGCCGAGCCCGTTGACCACTCCGTCGGCCACGGCCTGCAAGGTGTCCGCCAGACTGCGCTGGGTGTTCAGATCGGCGACCACTTGGTGTAGCTGCCGCAGGGTCGCAAGACGGACGTATGGCTCCGACTCGGTCTCCATCGCTCGCTCTCCCTGAGACCTCGACAGCAACTCCTGGATACTTTGTCGTCCTCATTCCACGGCCACTGAATCACAGTGAGCTGCCCACTCGGTACACAGGGTCAACAATTACTGCCCGCTGTGACTCAAGTCACAGAACGTGTCGATCAGTTGGCGGTGCGTGAACGATCTCGTCCGCTCAACGGTGACCGTTTGCTCTCACCCCCTTCTCCACTTCATGAACGCAAATCCGCACACAAGTCGGGACACAAAGGAGGCACCTGGGCGGCTCCGTCGTCAGCCCTAGGACGCGGCTGGTCCCAGGGCCCGATGCGGGCGGGCCGCCGGTCCGATTAGCGTTCACGTCGTGTTGACGAAATCCGCTGCCGACGTCCCCGCCCCCACGCCCCACGCCGCCCCGTCCCCGCCCGCCGGGACCGCGTCCCCGACCGGGCCGGACGCGCCGGTCACGGCCCCGGGGACACCGGCCGCGGCCCCGGACACGCCGGTCGTGGCGCTCGCGCCCACCCCGCCCGCCGGGGTCTCACCGGGGCCGGGGACGCTCCGTCACCACGTCACCGAGAGTGACGCGCCGGAACGGGCCACCGGCACCACTCCGGACCCCGGCACCACTCCGGACGCGGGGACGATCCCGCATCCCGTCGGCATCCCGCATTCTGGTGGGGTGAGTGACGACGAGTTCCGTGCCGCTTTGTCCCGCCTGGCCGCCGGGGTCGTCCTGGTCACCGCGCACGATCCGGAGGACGGGCCGCGCGGCGAGGACGTGGGCATGACCGCCACGGCCTTCATGTCGGTGTCGCTCGAACCGCCGCTCGTCATGGTGAGCGTTCGCAACGAGTCGCGCATGGACGACCTTTTGGAGCGGCAGCCGCTCTGGGCGGTTTCCGTGCTGTCGGAGAGCCAGCGGCACATTGCCGGGCGTTTCGCCATGAAGGGCCGCATCAGCGACCGACTGCTCTTCGAGGACATCCCTTACGTACGAGGCGAACAGGCCGGCGCCCCTCTGGTCGGCGGCGCACTCGCGGTCCTGGAATGCCGCACCGAACAGCGCGTCACAGCCGGCGACCACACCCTCGTCATCGGCCGCGTCCTGTCGGCCTCGACCCCGAGCGCGGACGGCGGACCGCTGACGTACTTCCGGGGGCGGTACCGGCAGCTTGGGTGAGGGTGAGCCGGGGGCACGGGCCCAGGGGACAGGCACCTCGGCTCCGGCTGGCCTCCCTGGCGACTTGGCGCCGCTCGACCTTTCCCTGGCGCCTCGGCTTCGCCCGGCCCCCCTGGCGGCTTGTTTCCGCCCGGCCTTCCTCTGACGGCTCGGTTTCGCCCGACCTTTCCTTCCCATCCAGCTCGGCTGATGGGCGGCGGCCCGGCAAATTCAAGCCCGTCCGGCGATTGAGGACAACGCCCCCGGCGTTCACCGGGTCCCTACATCACCCCCACCCGCCCCAGAACCCGCACACGCACTCCCGGGGCGCCCCCGATCACCGGACGGATGCGCGGGGGCAACACAAACTCAAGGGCCGCACAGATCGCCCGGCAGCGGAGGCCCGAAGGACACGCGGACCGAAGGGACACGCGGCCCGGCACCGGGGGCCTCGGAGGCCCCCACGGCAACCGCTCGTCAGCCCCAGTCCCGCCCCGAACGGCCGCGCTTGACGTCCCCGCGCTGCTTCTTCTCCCGCAGCCGCCGCTCGTTGATCCCGCGCGGAACCTTGCTCTTGCGGCGCGGCTTCGGGGGCGGCGCGGACGCCTCGGCCAGCAGGGCCGCCAGCCGTACCGCCGCCGTCTCGCGGTTGCGCCACTGGGAACGGTGCTCGGAGGCCCGCACGGAGACCACGGCGCCGTTCAGCAGCCGACCGCGCTCGGCCAGCCGCTGGAGCGCGCGCTCCTTCCAGACCTCGGGCAGCGCCTGCGTGGCGGCGAGGTCGAACCGCAGCTCGACCTGGCTGTCGGAGGTGTTGACGTGCTGGCCGCCCGGTCCGGAGGACCGCGAGAAGCGCCAGTCGAGCTCGGCCTCCGGCAGGGCGACCGAACCGCGGATGAGATAGGGCCCGGACATACCCCCATGATCCCGCCCGCACCCCCGCGCCGTCACCTTCTTTTCCTCCCCGTTCCGACCCGTTCGCCGTGCGCCTTGCCGCGTCACGCCGGGGAGGGCATCAGAAGCTGGCAAAGAAAGTAAAGAGGGCCGGAACCTCCCGGTCCTCTGCAGGCGTTGTGCTGGGTGACGGTAGCTTCGTCCGCAGTACGAGGCACCGACGCATTCGACGAGGAAAGGGACATTCCCATGCCTGTAAGCCTGTCCAAGGGCGGCAACGTCTCGCTCACCAAGGAGGCGCCGGGCCTGACCGCCGTCACGGTCGGCCTCGGCTGGGACGTCCGCACCACCACCGGCACCGACTTCGACCTCGACGCCAGCGCCATCGCGGTCAACCAGGCCGGCAAGGTCTTCTCGGACCAGCACTTCGTGTTCTTCAACAACAAGGCCACCCCGGACCAGTCCATCGTCCACACCGGCGACAACCTGACCGGTCAGGGCGAGGGCGACGACGAGCAGATCAACGTCAACCTCGCGGCGCTGCCCGCCGAGATCGAGAAGATCGTCTTCCCGGTCTCGATCTACGACGCCGAGAACCGCGGCCAGAACTTCGGCCAGGTCCGCAACGCCTTCATCCGCATCATCAACCAGGCCGGCGGCGCCGAGATCGCCCGCTACGACCTCAGCGAGGACGCCGCGACGGAGACCGCCATGGTCTTCGGCGAGCTGTACCGCAACGGCGCCGAGTGGAAGTTCCGCGCGGTGGGCCAGGGCTACGCCTCGGGCCTGGTGGGCATCGCCCAGGACTTCGGCGTCAACGTCTGAGGTCAATGCCTGAGCGTCGACGTCCCAGCGTCGACATGTGAGCGCGTCAACGTCCCAGCGTCGACGTCTGAGCGCGTCAGCGTCCCAGCGTCGACGTCCGGGCCGAGCTTGAACCGGCCCTGAGCCGAGCCGTCGCGCGGCCCGCCCGATCCTCGGTCCGCGCGGACGGCGTCGGCGTGGGGCCGGGGAGGTCCGGATCGACGAGTTCCACGCGCCCCGCGCGCAGATAGGCGGGGCGCGGCCGTACAGACGCAGCGCTCCGAGCCGGCGGCCGGACGCGTCGGCGCGACGCGTGAGAAGGCGCCCGGTCGGGTTACCCGACCGGGCGCCTTCGCGTTGCCACGGGCCGCGCCCGGCACGTCCCCGCCGGTGCTTTCGCCCACCGGGCCTTCCGTCCCGCCGCTCCGGAACGCGGTCAGGCGGCCATTTCGCCGATGGCATGTCCGGGAGACTCGCCCGCCCTCCCGTCGCCCTCCGGCATGACGAGGGCCACCAACTCGTCCAGCGAGAGGCCGAGCACGCCGGCGAGGGCGGCCACGGTGAAGAACGCCGGGGTCGGCGCCCGGCCCGTCTCGATCTTGCGCAGCGTCTCGGCGGACAGGCCGGCGACCGCGGCGATCTCGACCATGCTGCGGTCGCCCCGGGCCTCGCGCAGCAGCGCGCCCAGTCGCTCGCCGCGTTCCCGCTCGTCAGGGGTCAGTGGAGTGCGCACCATGCCCGTGATACTAATACCGGTAAACAAATACCGGTATAAGAATTGGCGCACGGCGCGTTCGACGCGCACGGAGAAGGGCTGGGGCCTGATGGTCGAGATCAAGACGGATGCGGCACTGGACGCGATGCGGGCGGCCGGACGGGTGGTGGGCACCGCGCTGGAGGCGGTCCGCGCCGCCGCCGCACCCGGAGTGCGGCTGGTGGACCTGGACGAGGTGGCCCGTACGGTCCTGCGCGAGACCGGCGCCACCTCACCGTTCCTCGGTTACCGGCCCGACTTCGCCCCCACCCCTTTCCCCGCCGTCCTCTGCGTCTCCGTCAACGACGCGATCGTGCACGGCATACCGAGTACGTACGCGTTGCGGGACGGCGACCTGGTGAGCGTCGACTGCGGCGCGATCGTCGACGGCTGGGCCGGGGACGCGGCCGTCAGCTTCACGGTCGGTACGCCCCGCCCGGAGGACGTGCGGTTGATGGACACCACCCGGCAGGCGCTGGAGGCCGGGATCGCGGCGGCCGTCGTCGGCGCCCGCATCGGCGACATCGCCCACGCGATCGGCAGCATCGGCCGCGCGGCGGGCTACGGCATCGCGGCCGACTTCGGCGGCCACGGGATCGGCCGGCACATGCACGAGGACCCGGCGGTGCCCAACGAGGGCCGCCCCGGACGGGGGCTCGTCCTCCGCCATGGGCTGGTCATCGCCATCGAGCCGATGTTCCTGGCGGGAGGCGGCGACGACTACTACCCGGCGGCGGACGGCTGGACCCTCCGCACGATGGACGGCAGCCGCGCCGCCCACTTCGAGCACACGGTCGCCATCACGAACGACGGCCCGCGGGTGCTGACGCTGCCGTAGGGACGACGGGGTGGGTGCGGTCGAGATGGGGCGCGGTCGAGGTGACGGCGGTCGGAATGGCGCGGTCGGGGTGGGGCGGTCGGATGGCGCGGTCGGGGTGGGGCCCCGGGCCCGGCTTTGCCAGCCTCACCCCCACCGCGCTCTTCCGATTCCTCCTACAGCTCGTCGAGGTCCACGGCCTCGGCCATGGCCCGGTAACCGGCGTCGTTCGGGTGCAGGTGGTCCCCCGTGTCGTAGGCCGGGGCCATCCGGTCCCCGTCGGCGGGGTCGGCCAGCGCGCGGTCCAGATCCAGGACGCCGTCGAACTCGTCGGAGGTCCGTATCCAGTCGTTCAGCGCGTCCCGCTTGGCCTCGCCGCGCTCGGAGTAGTACCCGGCACCCTTGAACGGTGTCAGCGTCGCACCGATGACCTCGATGCCCTTGGCGTGCGCCTGCCGGATCAACGACCTCTGGGCATTGATCAACTGACTCACCGTCACGTCCGGAGCGCCACCCACCCCGCTCCTCCCGATGTCGTTGATCCCCTCCAGCAGGATCACCCACCGGACGTTCGGCTCATTGAGCACGTCCTTGCGGAACCGGGCCACCGCCTTCTCGCCCGACGTCGGGGAGTCGTTGACGAGCCGGTTCCCGCTGATGCCGTGGTTGACGACGCTGCGCGGATGGCCGGTGGCCGCGAACCGCTCCGCCAGTTCGTCGGGCCAGCGGTTGTTGCGGTCGCGCGTGGAGCCGTGCCCATCGGTTATCGAGTCACCGAAGGCGACCACGCCGTCCCGGCGCACCGGCCCGCCACCGGACACCTCGACGCCCGAGAGGTAGTACCAGGACGCGGAGGTCTCCTTGAAGGCCGTGGCCCCCTCGTCGGAACGGTGGTCACCCGCCGCGCGGTAGCTCGTGGCGGACGCGAGGGAGTGGTGGGTGGCGGGGCCCGTCGGACCGGCCAGGTAGAGCGTGATCGTCAGCGACTCCAGGGCCCTGACCTTCAGCGGCAGTGCGTCGGTGCGCACCTCGCCGCCCGCGGGGACCGTCACCGACCGGGTACGCGCGAAGGACAGGTCCCTCACCGATCCGGGCCGTACCGACGCGCCCTGGGCGGTGCGCGCGACGGTCGCCCCGGTGATCGTCAGCGGGGTGCCGCCGTACCGGTTGGACAGCTCTATCCGGACCCGGGAGCCGCCCGTGCTGAGCCGTACCACCTGGCGGACCGTCTGCCGCTCGAAGCCCTTGTCGGACCAGTTCCTGCCGGGCGAGGGGCTCGGAGCCTGCGCCGACGCCGCCCATCCGCCCCGCCAGTTCCCGGAACCGTGCCCCTTCCCGGAGCCGTGCGCCATCCCGGCGCTCTCGCCCCCTCCGCCCCCTTCGGCGACGCCGGCCGTCGGGGCCCGGAAGGCACCGGGTGCGGAGACCGCGGACGCCGGCAGTGCCGGCAGCGCCAGCACCGCGGTGGTCGTGAGCACCGCGACCGCCGCCCGTCTCCTCGTGGAATGCGCCATGATCCTCTCCCCCTTGCTGAGATCCGTCGCTGAGACCTTGCTGCGTTCCGTCCTTCAGGCCTGCCCTCGCGTCCTGTCGTCGAGGCCCGTGGTGGGGGCCCGTCGCCGAGAGCCGTCAGAGCCGCCCTTCGTCGGCCCATGGCCTAGTACTCATGGCCTCGTACTCATGGCCCCGTACTCGTGGCCTGTAGTCATCGGAACGATCAACCGTGCGCGCGTGGCACCATCGATCCCGTGATCGACCTCGGCTATTCCCTTTCCCGCCGCTTTCCGGACCCGCCGCAGACGGACTACCGCACCGCGGACGTACGGACGCTGCGCCACGACCTGTTCGCCGGTGATGTGTATCTCGCCGACACCCGGGCGGACCGGGAGTTGTCCACAGCCTGGGGATGGGTTCCTGTCCTGGATTTCGCGTGGGCCCTGTGCGACATCGTCGAGCGGATCGATCGCGACCCCCGCGGCAGCCGCGCCGCGCAGCCGCAGTACGCCGAACTGGACTTCACGGAGTCGACCGACCGGATGCTCTTCGAGCGCCGCTTCGGCTGGGTGGACGTTACCGCCGACTGGATGCCGGCCGACGAGCCGCCGCTCACCTTCAACCACGCCGCCCTGCGCCGTGAGGCCCGCGATTTCCTTCATGACGTGATCGCCGACCTCACCGATCTGCACGACGGGCTCGCCGACAACCCCGTCATCTGGGACCTCCAGGCTCGCTTCCCCCGCGTCTGACCGCCACCGGAGCATCCCTCCGCCACACCTGGGCCGAGCCGCCGGGCCGCCCCCGCTACCTTTCTCGTGGCTCTGAAACGGGACTCCTGGCTTCCGGCCCGGCACCGCCCCCTCGTACGCCCGGAACCCGCACCACCGGCTCCACACCGTTCCCGTATGCGCCCGGCGCCTCCCCCGCCGACCCGTCACCCTCGCCCCGTATGCCCGAAGGCCGCACCACCGGGCCCACAGCGTTCCCGTATACGCCCGGCGCCTCCCCCGCCGACCCGTCACCGCCGCCCCGTACACCCGAAGCCCGCACCACCGGCTCCACACCGTTCCCGTAAACGCCCGGCGCCTCCCCCGCCGACCCGTCACCCTCGCCCCGTACACCCGAAGCCCGTGCCACCGGGCCCACAGCGTTCCCGTACGCGCCCGGCACCTCCCCCACCGGCCCGATACCGCGCCCCCGCACGCCCGGAGTCTTCTCCGCCACCGAGCCCGGGGCGCTCCCCCACGCGCTCCGGAAGGCCGCCGCGGGCCCGTGGGCGGCGCCGTTTCCCCGTACGGCTTGACGCCTGGCCCCGCCGGCCCCGGCCGCAGCGCCCCGTGTGCCCGCCCGCCGGAGGCCCGTCCGGCGCCCCCACGCCCGGCACCCGGCCCGCAGCCGCGCCCCGGTCCTCGGGCCCGTGCCGCCCGCCACGCCCGCGGCCCGCATCGCGCACGTCCCGGCCCCGCGTCACATCCCCTCACGTTCACTCCCCCGTTCCCCCGCCTCGTCCGCCCGGCCCGTCCCCCGCCGGACGAAAGCATCATGCACCCCGGCACTGACAACGCCCCTCCCACACGGCCTGACCTGCGGGAACGCTCACCGCGGGCCGGCCGTGTCACATTTCCCGCCGTCCCATCCGTCCAAGTCCACGAGAGCCCACGAGACCCCGATGCCGCCCCCGACACCCTGCCCCTCGCCCTCCCTCCACCGCCGGCTCCGGCCCGGTCCCCCACCCGCCCTCGCCGGCACCGTCCCGACCCCGCGCCCACACCCGCTCAGTCCACACCCACCGACTCCCCACCCGCCAAGTCCACGACCGGCCCTTTTCCCAGCCACCCGCACCACCGCACCACCGAGCACCCACGACACCGCACAACTCTCCAACCACATCAAGAACATCAAGAACAGGAGTCCACCCATGACCCGGACCATCACCGTCATCGGAGGCGGCTTCGCCGGTCTGACCGCCGCCATCTCCTCCGCCGAGGCCGGCGCCACCGTCACCCTTTACGAGGCCCACCAGTCCCTCGGCGGCCGGGCCCGTACCGCCGACGGCCCGTACCGCACCAACGACGGCCCGCACGCGATCTACAGCAAGGGACCCCACTGGGGGTGGCTCAAGCAGCGCGGCCTGCTCCAGCCGATCGCCCCGCTCCCGCTCCGCGAGGGCGCCCGCCTGCGTTTCCACCGCGACGGCACGCTGCACCGGCTCCCTCCGCTCCCCATGCTGCTGCGGCTGCGCCGCTACCAGGACGCCCCGGTGGACCAGGACTTCCGCACCTGGGCCACCGAACGGGTCGGCGAGGAGGTCGCCGTGGCCGCCTCCAACTACATGGGTGTCGCGACGTTCCATCACGACCCCGGGCTGCTCTCCGCGGCCTTCGTCCAGGAAAGGCTGCGCCGGGGAACCGCGCTCCCTCCAGAGGCGCACTACATCCGCGGCGGCTGGGGCGAACTCATCGCCCGGATGGCCGAACGGGCACGCTCCCTCGGCGTGCGGATCGAAACCGGCGCGCGTGTCGACGCCCTGCCCGAGAACGGTCCCGTCATCGTCGCCACGCACCTGGATTCCGCCCGCGCCCTCCTCAAGGACGCCTCGCTCACCTGGAGCAGCGCCCGAACGGTGCTGCTCGATCTCGCCCTGCGGTCCCGGCGCGGTGATCCGTTCGTCGTCTCCGGCCTGGACTTCTCCGGCTGGGTGGAACGGTTCACCGCCCAGGACCCGGGCCTCGCGCCGCGCGGTGAGCAGCTCATCCAGGGCCAGGTCGGCATCGCGCCGGACGAGAGCCGCGCCGACGGGATCACCCGCGCCGAGCGCCTCCTGGACGCCGGATTCCCCGGCTGGCGGGAACGCTCCACCTGGCGCAACGAGGCGTTGTCCAACGGCCGTACGGGCGCGGTGGACCTCCCCGGGACCACCTGGCGCGACCGCCCCGCCATCGACCGCGGAGACGGTGTCTACCTGGCGGGTGACCAGGTGGCGGCGCCCGGCATCCTCAGCGAGGTGTCCTTCAGCAGCGCCATCGAGGCCAGCACCCTCGCCCTCCGCGCCCTCAGGAAGCAGCGGACGAGCGCCACGCTCTGAACGCCCCGTAAGAACGGCGGGGAGGAGGATGCCGGGCCACGGGCGCGTCCCGTCCGAAAAGGCACGCAGGGCTATGGCACCCTCCCCGCCGACCTGCGGCGCCTCCCACCCGAAAGTCGCGGCGGCCCGCGCCGACCTCCCACCCCGAGGCGCCCCAGCCCCCGGCGCCCACCCGCACCGGAAGGCTCCCCGGTCCGCCGCGACCACCTGGCACCAGTAGGCACGCGGGGGAAAACACCCCGCCGCAACCACCTGGCACCGGAAGGCGCGCGGGGAAACACACCCAACCCACTTGACCTCAAGTCAACTTGAGGTCGGAGGCTGTACGCGGCGCGGATCACCAACGCACCACCCACACCACCCGCACCACCGCACCTACCACCCGCACGCCCATCAGGAGCCCCCATGCACGCCGTCCGCCTGCACGCCTTCGGCCCCGCCGAGAACCTGACGTACGAGGAGACCGAAGCCCCGGAGCCGGGCCCCGGCCAGGTCCGCATCGCGGTCGCCGCGGCCGGGGTGCACGTCATCGACACCGTCTTCCGGCAGGGCCTGCCCGGCGCCGGCCACCAGCCGCCCGAGCTGCCCACCATCCCCGGCCGCGAGGTCGCGGGCACGGTCGACGCCCTCGGGGAGGGCACGGATCCCGCCTGGCTGGGCCGGCGCGTGGTCGCCCACCTGGGGATGGTCCCGGGCGGGTACGCCGAAGTCGCCGTGGTGGCCGCCGAGAAGCTGCACGAGATCCCCGAGGGCATGGACGAGGGCGCGGCCGTCGCCATGATCGGCACCGGCCGCACCACCATGGGCATCCTGCGCTTCGCCGAACCGACCGCCGACGACCCCGTGATCGTCACGGCGGCGGCGGGCGGTATCTGCCAGTTGATCGTCCAGTACGCCAAGAACGCCGGTGCCACGGTCGTCGGTCTGGCGGGCGGGCCCACCAAGGTCGACCACGTGCGCGCCCTGGGCGCCGACCTCACCGTCGACTACAAGGAGGACGACTGGCCGACCCGCGTCCGCGCCTTCCTGGACGCCCGAGGGCTGCCCGGCGCCACCATCGCCTTCGACTCCGTGGGCGGCGAGACCGGCCGCGCCACCGCCCTCCTCCTGGCCCGCGGCGGCCGTCACCTGGTCTTCGGCAAGTCGTCGGGGATGACCGGCAACGACCAGCCCGAACTCGACACGGTGGAAGCGGCGGACCTGGGCATCACCTCCCAGGTCGTCGTCGGCCCGCCCATGCTGGCCAACGTCGGCGGCCCCGACCCGCTCCGGACGCTGGAGACCGAGTCGCTCGCCGAGGCGGCGGCCGGCCGGCTCGTCCCGGCGGTACACCGCTTCCCGCTGGCCGAGGCGGCGGCGGCACACCGCGCGCTGGAGAACCGCGGCACGATCGGCAAGGTCGTCCTGATCCCCTGACCCCGACCCGGCCTCGTCCGCGTTACCTCCCCCGGCAGCGGCAGCGCCCCCCACAGGCCACACCGCTCCCCCATGACACCGGCTCGGCGCGCCTCTCAGACGCGCCGAGCCGGAACACCCCGAGCCCCCACCGCCGCCCCCCGGTCAGCGGCCCAACCGGCAACCGCTCAGCTCACGATCCCCATCCCGTGCGCCGTGTTGTTCAGCCGTCGCCCGCCCGTCTCCGTGCACGTCACGATGTCCTCGATCCGCACGCCGAACCGCCCGGGCAGGTAGATGCCCGGCTCGATCGAGAAGCACATCCCCGGTACGAGGGGCAGGTGTTCGCCCTCCACCATGTACGGCGGCTCGTGCGTGGTGACGCCGATGCCGTGGCCCGTGCGGTGGATGAAGTACTCCCCGTAGCCCGCGGAGTTGATGACCTTGCGCGCCACCCGGTCGATCTCCTGGCACGCCACCCCGGGCCGCACCGCCTCGAACGCCGCCTGCTGCGCCTCGCGCACGATGTCGTGCACCTTGCGCTCCTCGGGCGTCGGTTCCCCGACGTGAACGGTGCGGCTGGTGTCCGATCCGTAGCCGTCCTTGAGCCCACCGAAGTCGAGAACGACCATGTCGCCTTCCTCGATGACCCGATCGCCCGCCTCATGGTGCGGGTTGGCGCCGTTGGGACCCGATCCGACGATCGTGAAGTCCACCTGGCTGTGCCCGTGCTCCCGCAGCAAACGGTCCAGGTCGGCGGCCACCTCGCGCTCCCGCCGCCCCGAGAACGGGACCTTGAGGATCTCCTCGTACACGGCGTCCGCCGCCGCGCCGGCCGCCGCCAGCCGCTCCACCTCGTGCGCGTCCTTGACCGCCCGCAGCATCGGCAGCGCCTCGGTCAGCGCCGCGTAGGACGTGCCCGGCAGCGTCCGCTGGAAGCCGAGGACGTGCATCGCCCACGCCGAGTCGGAGATCCCGTAACGGCCGTCTCCGGCGAGGAGTTCGGCCATGGCCGCATACGGGTCCGCGCCGTCGGTCCACCCCGTCAGGTCCACCGCGCCGGCGCCCGGCGCGCGCTCGATGTCCCCCCGCTCCAGCGCGGGAACCAGCATCCGGGGCCGCGCCCCGGGGGCGATCACCAGGGCGGTCAGCCGCTCGCCCGTGGTCTGCTCGTACCCGCACAGCCAGGCCAGATCCGGCCCCGGGGTCACGATCACCCCGGCCAGCCCGGCGTCCGCCGCGGCGTGCCCCGCCCGGGTCATCCGCCGCTCGTAGTCCTCACGTGTCATAGGAGCCGCATTCGAAGTCGTCATGGCGTGAATGTACGCCCGCGCACCCCCCGCGAACCGGCGGACAGGCCCGGCCCGCGGCGCCTCCCGAGGGCGCCTCGCCCGCCACCCGCCCCACCAGGAACGACGAACGCCCGCCCGGACGGTTCCGGACGGGCGAGGGGCCACCGGCCGGTGCCCGAGGGCGCCGGAGCCGGAAAGGCCACAAAAAGAGCCCCCTGTCGGATTCGAACCGACGACCTACGCTTTACAAGAGCGTTGCTCTGGCCAGCTGAGCTAAGGAGGCGTGGACGGCGCGGGAGCGGTACGAACGGACTCCCACGATCCGCCGACCAGCGTAGCCGATGCCGCCCGGGGAACGACACGGCACAGTGCGGCGGTGGCGCAGGGGCCCCGTCCCGGCGCTCCTGCCCCGGCGCCACCACGGCGGGTCCCGTCCGCCCGCCCTGTCGGCGAACGCCTCAAGATCCTTTTATCCCGACTTGTTCGTGAAGCCAGTCACAAACAACTGTCCCGTGTTGCGGCACATCACGCGGACCGGAAAGCATGACGCGGCGCGTACCGGACATCACCGGGCGCGAGGAACTCCGCCGGGAATACCGGAACAGGGACGGTGAATTCCCGCCGGTGCTTCGCGGAGCGGCTTCTGCTTCGCGGAGCGGCTGCCGGAGGAACTTCCCGGCGCGTCTCCTGGCGAAGCCTCCTGGTGAAAGTTCCCCTTGGGACTTCCCGAGGACCCCTCGGAGGGCGAAGAACTCCTCGAAGGGCACTTCCCCGTACGACGTGAGTTCCCGTTCACGGCGACAAGAAGGTGTGTGTGCGTTTTTCACGATGGGCCACGGCCGTCGTCATAGGAATCGGTGGCGGATTGCTCGCCTCGGGTACGGGCGGGGCCGCCGCGGCGCCTGTCGGTCCGGTGCGGGGCGGCACGGACACGAAACCCCAGGTCGGCCCCTCGTTCACGGCGCGGCCGGAGGCGGAACGGCTGCCGCGCACCTGGACGAGTGAGAAGGCGGAGGAATTCTGGACGGCGCGCCGGCTCGCCTCCGCGACGCCGGTGGAACCGGAGCGGAACGGCCCCGCGCGCGGCGGTACGGCGACGCCGGCCGGGAATTTTGCCGTGCGCGCTTCGGCGGGCCATTCGGTGGTGCGGGCCCTGGCCGCCGCACCGGCCACATACGGATCGGTGGCGACCGTACAGAGTGCCGCCGTCCGTACTGTGGCCGGAAAGGGTCAGTATTTCGGCGGAATCCGTACGGTGGGTCTGCTCTTCTTCATGCGCGACGGCAAGGCCACGCCGCAAGCCATGGAGGCCCATTTCTGCACGGCGAGTGTGGTCCAGAGCCCCGGCCGCAACCTGATTCTCACCGCCGGGCACTGCATCGGCGGCAGCAACGCGGTCTTCATTCCGCAGTACAAGCAGGGCAAGTCCGCCGAACAGCAGCCTTTCGGCGCGTTTCCGCTGGACCGCTGGTTCCGGGACAGCCGCTATCCGGCGAACCTGCGCGGGCCGCAGTCCGACCTGGATTTCGCTTTCGGCCGGGTGAAGCCGAATTCGGCCCGCAAGCCCGTCGAGACGGCGGTGGGCGGCGCCAACAAGCTGACCCGCACGCCGAGCTACAACACCACCGTCACGGTCATCGGCTATCCGCACCACAAGCACAATCCCGGCGACCAGGCCATCAAATGCGACCGCGCGGCCACCACCCGGCTCACCGGCTACCAGCAGATGCGGATGGACTGCGCCGGTTTCTACGGCGGCACCTCCGGAAGTCCGTGGCTGCTTGATTTCAACACCGCCACCGGGACGGGAAAGGTCGTCGGCAACATCGGCGGCTGGAACGGCGGCGGCCGGGCGGACAACAGCGACCGGATCTCCTTCAGCCCGTTCTACGGCGACGACATCTTCAAGCTGTACGACGACGCCGTCCACGACCGGGCCTCCAACCGCGGCAAGACGCCCTACTCCATGCACGGTGAAGGCGGCTCGACCTGGCAGAACGCCCGGTACCTGGCCGCCGGCGACTTCACCGGCGACGGCCGCGGCGACCTGCTGGCGGTGTGGGCCGACGGCGGCGTCACGGTGTACCACGGTGACGGCCTGGGCGGATTCAACGGCGAAAGCCGGCTGCAGGGAAGCAACAAGAACTGGCAGAACGTCCGGGCGGTCACCGGTGGGTCCTTCACCGGCGGAAAGCTCTCGGATCTGGTCGTGCGGTTCGCCGACGGCAAGCTCTCGCTGTTCACGGACGTGTCGCCCACGACCAAATTCGGCAAGGAAACGCAGCTCGCCCGCAGTTCCACCTGGCAGCACGCGGACCAGATCGTCGCGGGCCGCTTCAACGGAAGCCAGGCCATCGACGATCTCGTCGTGCGCTGGTCGGACGGGGAAATCTCCCTTTACACGGATGTGAATCCCGCCAACAAGGTCACGAAGGAAAAGCGGCTCCAGCCGGCCGCCGCCTCGTGGAAGCAGGCCACCATGCTGGTGTCCGGCAATTTCGCCGGGAACGCCAACTCGGACATCATGGTCCGCTGGGCCGACGGCACCCGCGAGCTCTACCAGGACGTCAGCCAGTCCACCACCTTCAAGGCCGGCACCGGGAAGAAGCTCCAGGCCAAGAACAACCTGTGGCCGAACTCCCGGGCCGCGGTGGCGGGCAGCTTCACCGCCAACGGGCGCCCGGACGACCTCGTCGTCCGGTGGTCCGACGGGGAGCTCAGCCTCTACGCGGAGACGACGACGGCCCTCGGCAAGGAGCGCCAGCTCGTCCCCCCGAAGGTCAACTGAGCCGGGCCCGGCCACCGAGCGCCGCGCACCGGCCACCGGCCCCGCTGAAAGCCGCGGCCTCCCCACGCGCCCGCGCTCCCCTTGCGGCCCGACGCCCACCGCGTCGGGCCGCAAGGCGTTCCAGGGGAAAACCAGAGCCCGTCCCCACCCCGGGGAAAACCACGGCCCGTCCCCCACCCCTCAGTCCCCAACCCACCGGAGCCCCCTCCCCACCCCCCGTCACCTCTTCGGCAGTTCGCGCATCCAGTGTGCGAACACCTGCTGACAAGGGCCCTTCGCGCAGGTAGCGTCACGGGCAGTCCACAACAGTGGACTACACCACTCCTTTACTCGGATCGTCCGGCACGTTCCTGCCGGTGAAGGGACGCCTCACCATGGCTACGGTCACCTACGACCAGGCAACCCGCATCTACCCGGGTTCCGACAAGCCCGCCGTCGACAAGCTCGACATCCAGATCGAGGACGGCGAGTTCCTCGTCCTGGTCGGCCCGTCCGGCTGCGGCAAGTCCACCTCCCTGCGGATGCTCGCGGGCCTGGAGGACGTCAACGCCGGCGCCATCCGCATCGGCGACCGCGACGTCACCCACCTGCCCCCCAAGGACCGGGACATCGCCATGGTGTTCCAGAACTACGCGCTGTACCCACACATGACCGTCGCCGACAACATGGGCTTCGCCCTGAAGATCGCGGGCGTGCCGAAGTCCGAGATCCGGCAGAAGGTCGAGGACGCGGCCAAGATCCTGGACCTCACCGAGTACCTGAGCCGCAAGCCCAAGGCGCTCTCCGGCGGTCAGCGGCAGCGCGTCGCGATGGGCCGCGCCATCGTCCGTGAGCCGCAGGTCTTCCTCATGGACGAGCCGCTGTCCAACCTGGACGCCAAGCTCCGCGTCCAGACCCGTACGCAGATCGCCGGCCTCCAGCGCCGCCTGGGCATCACGACCGTGTACGTCACGCACGACCAGGTCGAGGCCCTGACGATGGGCGACCGCGTCGCCGTCCTCAAGGACGGCCTCCTCCAGCAGGTCGACTCGCCGCGCAACATGTACGACCGGCCCGCCAACCTCTTCGTCGCCGGCTTCATCGGCTCGCCCGCGATGAACCTCGTCGAGGTGCCGATCACCGACGGCGGCGTGAAGTTCGGCAACAGCGTCGTCCCGGTCGGCCGCGAGGCGCTGGCCGCCGCCGCGGACAAGGGCGACCGCACGGTCACCGTCGGCATCCGCCCGGAGCACTTCGACATCGTCGAGCAGAACGGCGCCACCGCCCGCACCCTGAACAAGGAGGCGGCGGACGCCCCGGCCGGTCTGGCCGTGACCGTCAACGTCGTCGAGGAGCTCGGCTCGGACGGCTACGTCTACGGCACCGCGAACGTCGGCGGCGAGACCAAGGACCTGGTGGTCCGCGTCGACGGCCGCCGGGTGCCGGAGAAGGGCACCGAGCTGCACGTCGTCCCGCGCCCGGGCGAGACGCACGTCTTCTCCACCTCCACCGGTGAGCGCCTCAGCGACTGACGCGCCTGAGGAAGGGCGTGCGGGCGGCTGCTGAATCGCCGTCATGAGGGCGCCTCCTGCGAACGATCGGTCCTTACGGCGGTGCCGGGTTCCACGGATCCCGGCACCGCCGTCGCGCGTCCGGGCCCGCTCTCGATGGCACGCCCGGTCCCTCCGTCCCCGCCGCTCCACCACTTCCGCCCCGTTCGTCCCCGATGTCGATAAATATCCCCCCACTCCGCCCTTTTCGAGGCCGTACGTCAACATCGAGCCCGAATGACGAGGCAACACGTCCCCCGTTTCGGTGACCAAATGTCTCCAAATCATCACTCGTCGCTACCATCGCGACCGTGAACTCCGCAGCCCGCCGCATCGGCCGAACGCTCGCCCTTGTCCTCCCCGTCGTCCTCGTCCTCTCCGGAACGCTCGCGGTCACCGCCGTTCCGTGGGCCTCGCAAACCTCCGAAACGCAGGTGCTCGCCGCGTCTTCCGGGACCGCGTCCAGCAAGGCGGTCACCCGCGCGCCTCAGGACGTCCTCCGTGACCGGCTCCTGGTCGAACTCCAGGAGAAGGACCCCGGCACCGCCCTCACCCACCTCCAGGAGGCGACCACCGCGAGCCCCTCCCTGGCCCGGCACTGCGCGTCCATCGCCCGCGCGCTGGGCCGTGCCGCGGTCGCCAAGTACGGCGGCGCGGCCCACCGCGCCCAGGCATGGTCGCGACCGGTGTGCGACACGTCCTTCGCCTCCGGCGTCGCCTCCGCGCAGTGAGCCCGTACGATCCCCGTCCCCACAGCACCGCATAAGGTGCGGACATGACAGCAGTTCCGTACCCGCGTCCCACTCAGGCCGTCGTCCTGGCCGGAGGCCAAGGTTCGCGGCTCCGCCCCTACACCGACGACCGCCCCAAGCCGATGGTCGAGATCCCCGGAACCGGTATCCCGATCATCGGCCACCAGCTCAACTGGCTCGCGGCGGAGGGCGTCACCGACGCCGTCATCTCTTGCGGTCACCTCGCCGAAGTCCTCCAGGAGTGGCTGGCCGGGGCCGAACTCCCGCTGTCCGTGACCACCGTCGTCGAGAACGAGCCCCTGGGCCGGGGCGGCGGCCTGAAGTACGCCGCCTCCTCCCTCCCCCGCCCCGACGAGCCCTGGTACGCCACCAACGGCGACATCTGGACCCGCTTCTCGCTCCGCGAGATGGCCGACTTCCACCACGAGCGCGACGCCGACGCCACGCTCGCGCTGGCCCGCCCCCGCATCCCGTGGGGCGCCGTGGAGACCGACTCCTTCGGGCACGTCCTGGACTTCATCGAGTCCCCGCCCTCGCCGTACCTCATCAACGCGGGCGTCTACGTCTTCTCCGCCGCCTTCACCCGGCTGCTGCCCGACCGCGGCGATCACGAGCGCACCACCTTCCCGCGGCTGGCCCGCGAGCGCCGCCTGGCCGGCTTCCCGCTCCCTCAGGGGGCGTACTGGCGCGCCATCGACACCGCCAAGGACCTCACCGAGGCCGCCAAGGAACTGGCCGCCCAGAGGGCGTGACGCCGCCGCCGTCCAGCGGTCCGGCTCCCTGATCCGCGGCCCCGGCCCCAGCCCCGCGGCGTCCGGCCCCAGCGGCTCATCGGCCCGGCTCCCATCCCTGCGGCTTCCGCCCAACGGCCCGGCTCCACTACCTGCAGCCCCCGTCCCGCGGAAGCTGGCAAGCCCCCTGCGGAAACCGGCAATCCTCCTACCCGATGCGCCGCCCCACCCCGCATCACCGGCGATCCCCGCACAGCGCCCCGGACACGAAACGGCCGCCCCCACAACACGAGGGCGGCCGTTCGGCGATCGCGGCGGGTCAGCCCAGGAGGCCGCCCAGCGTGCCGCTGCTCCCGGAGTCCTTGTCCTCGGAGCCGCCCGAGCCGCCGCCCGAACCGCCACCCGAGCCGCCACTCGTTCCGCCGCCGGTGGAGCCGCCGCTCTCCTTGGTCGGAGCCTGCTTGGGGGCCGGGGCGTGGGTGGGCGCCGTCCGCCGCGGTGTGCTGCCCGCCGGGCGCTCGGGGCGGACGCCGACGCTGCCGGTCGTGGGCGCCGTGCCGGGCGCGGAGGCCGACGGCGTACGGGACGGCGTCAGGTGGCGCGAGGCCTCCGGTGACGGCGTGCCGCGGCGGTGCGGGGTCTCGTGCGCCTGCGGCGTGCCGGGCCGCGTCGCCGCGCCGCTGCGGTGCGGCCGGGGCAGCGGGGAACCGGGCAGGTTGTTGATCGCGGGCTCCCCGGGCCGCGGCACCGTCGTCACCGAGGTGGACCGCACGGCCCCGCCCAGCAGCGAACCGGTCAGCAGCGTGAGGCCGGTGATCACCGCCGTCATCACGGCGCCCCTGCGCAGCACCCGCCGCCGCAGGTCGGCCAGCTCCACCCGCGGGCCCAGCCGCCGCCACGCCTCGCCGGCCAGCCGCGCGTCGAGCGAGTACACCGGCGCGCCCGCGATGATCAGCGGGCTCCAGGCGGCGAGGTAGATGATGTCCGGCGCGTCGTAGACCGGTACGTGCCGCCAGCTCACCGTCAGCAGCAGCGTCGCGGACAGCAGCGCCCCGAAGGAGGCGGCGAGCCGCTGCCACAGCCCGCACATCGTCAGCACCCCGACGACGACCTGGAGGAAGGCCACGGACAGCCCGGCGCCCACCGGGTGCGCGAGCGCGAAGTCGCGCAGCGGCACGGCCGGCGTCCACGGGTCCAGCGACCGCAGCCAGGCGACCATCGAGCCGCGCTCGCCGCCTTGGAAGTAGGCCGGGTCGCAGAGCTTGCCCATCCCCGCGTAGACGGTGATGAAGCCGAGGAAGACCCGCAGCGGCAGCAGCACCACGCCGAGGTTCATCCGGCGGCCGGGGTAGTAGGCCGTGCGCGGCCCGTCGCCGCCGCGTCGCCGCGGCTCCCCGTCGCCCCCGCCGAAGCCGTCGTACGCCGGAGCGTCCGCGTCGTACGCGGGCTCACCGTCGCGTGCGTCGGCGCGCGCCGCCTCGTACGCCTCGTCGTACGCGCCCGTGATGGGGCGGACGCCCCGCAGCAGCGGCCCGTCCGCGTCGACGGCGCCGCGCTGGCCGATCACCGTGGGGGCGGGGCCCCCGGCGGGCCGCACCCCGTCGTCCATGCGGACCCGGGGCAGGACCTGGGTCATGCCGGCCTCGTCGCCCCGCTCGGCGGACGCGGCGCGGTGGCCGGCCCCGGGGCTGCCGGGACTCCCGTCGGCCTTCCGGACGGCGTGCAGGAGCTGGGTCGTGGCGGCGGCCGGGGCGCCGCGACCGCTCCACACCACGGGCGCGCGGCGCCGGCCACCGGGTGCCGCGTCCCGGACGGCGGGGATGCGCGCGGTGTCCTCCATGGCGGCGCGCACCACGGGCGCGGCCAGCCGCACCCGGAAACTGGCGTGGTTGACGATGACCTGCGCGGGGTCGCACGGCACCTTGACCGAGCTCAGCACCGGCTCGTCATCGAAGCCCGGCGAGCGTCCCCCCGTAGGCGTGCGGGGTGTTCTGGTGTCCACGCTCATCTAACCGAGTGACGCCCGGTTAAGACACTGCCTTGACCGCACCGATCTGTCCGAGACCCGTCAAGAGTTCACCAGATGTCCGCAAGATGGGGGAACGTTCATCTTGGCCGGAATTTCAGCGCGTACGAACGGGCATAGGGCGGCGAGGCCGCACCCCGGACCGGACCGCCGGGAACGGGCCACCGGACCGGCAGGAACGGGCCACTCAGACCAGCAAACCGACAGGACCGGCAGCCAACGAACCGGCAGCAAAAGAAGCGCCGCCCCCGTCACCCGGGGCGGCGCCTCCCAGCGGCGCCCCTGAAGGCACCGCCCGTCTCTCGTCAGCCGCGTCGGCGCGCCGCCTCCCACAGGACGACGCCCGCCGCGACGCCCGCGTTCAGCGACTCGGCGCCGCCCGGCATCGGGATGCGCACCCGCACGTCGCAGGTCTCGCCGACCAGCCGCGACAGGCCCTTGCCCTCGCTGCCGACCACGATGACGACCGGCCCGTCCAGCACCTCCAGGTCCTGGAGCTCCACCTCGCCGTCCGCCGCGAGCCCGACGACGGTGATGCCCGCCTTCTGGTAGCCCTCCAGCGCGCGCGTCAGGTTGGTGGCCCGCGCGACCGGCGTACGGGCGGCGGTGCCGGCCGAGGTCTTCCAGGCACCGGCCGTCATCCCGGCCGCGCGCCGCTCGGGCACGACCACGCCGTGCCCGCCGAAGGCGCACACCGAACGCACGACGGCACCGAGGTTGCGCGGGTCGGTGACCCCGTCCAGCGCGACGATCAGCGGGTCCTCGCCCGCGTCGAACGCCGCGGCGGCCAGGTCTTCGGGGTGCGCGTAGTCGTACGGCGGCACCTGGAGGACGAGGCCCTGGTGGTTGAGGCCGTTGGTCATGCGGTCCAGCTCGGGGCGCGGCGCCTCCATGAGGTTGATGTTGCCGCGGTCCGCCGCGAGCTGGAGCGCCTCGCGCACCCGCTCGTCGTTGTCGATGAACTGCTGGACGTACAGCGTCGTGGCGGGCACGCCGTCGCGCAGCGCCTCGAACACCGGGTTGCGGCCGACGACCAGCTCGGACGTGCCCTTGGCGCCGCCCCGCCGGGGGGCCGGGCGGCGGTGGGCGGCCTGCTTCGCCTTCGCGTTGGCGATGCGGTTCTTCACGTGTCCCTTGCGCGCGGACGCGGGCGGGGTCGGGCCCTTGCCCTCCAGGCCCCGGCGCCGCTGGCCGCCGCTGCCGACCTGGGCGCCCTTCTTGTTGGACGTGCGGCGGTTCCTGCGCTGGCTGTTGCCGGCCATGGGTCACCCTGTTTCTTCACTGCTCTCGACGTCTCTCGACGTGGAGGGGGTACGTACGTGGGACAAGTATGCGGCCGTGCGTCAGACGCCGGTCAGCGTGCGGGCCCGGCGGCGGGTCCGCACACGGCGGCCGGTGGGGGCGTTCCGTGAGGCGGCGCGCCCCGGAAAAGTGTCGCCCGGGATCAGGACAGGGACCAGCGTGGACCGGACGGCGTGTCCTCGATGGCGAGGCCGGACTGCTGGAGCTGGTCGCGGATGGCGTCGGCGGTGGCGTAGTCCTTGCGCGAGCGGGCGGCCTGCCGCTGCTCCAGCACCAGGCGGACCAGGGAGTCCACCACGCCGTGCAGGTCCTCGCTGCGCTCGGAGCCCTCGCGGGACCACGGCTCGTCCAGCGGGTCCAGGCCCAGCACGCCGAGCATGGCGCGGACCTCGGCCAGCCGGGCGACCGCCGACTCCTTGTCGTCGGCCGTCAGCGCGGAGTTGCCCTGGCGGACGGTGGTGTGGACGATCGCCAGCGCCTGCGGCACGCCCAGGTCGTCGTCCATCGCCTCGGCGAACGCGGGCGGCACCTCGGCGGCCGGCTCTACGGTCTTTCCGGCCTTCTCGGTGACGCGCTGGACGAAGCCCTCGATCCGCGCGAACGCCGACTCGGCCTCGCGCAGCGCCTCCTCGCTGTACTCGATCATCGACCGGTAGTGCGGGGTGCCCAGGTAGTAGCGCAGCACGATCGGGCGCCAGCGCTTGACCATCTCGGAGACGAGCACGGAGTTGCCCAGCGACTTGGACATCTTCTCGCCGCTCATCGTCACCCAGGCGTTGTGCGCCCAATAGCGCGCGAACTCGTCGCCGTACGCCTTGGCCTGCGCGATCTCGTTCTCGTGGTGCGGGAAGACGAGGTCCACGCCGCCACCGTGGATGTCGAAGGCGGTGCCCAGGTACTTGTGCGCCATCGCGGAGCACTCCAGGTGCCAGCCGGGACGGCCGCGGCCCCACGGCGTCTCCCAGCTGGGCTCGCCTTCCTTGGCGGCCTTCCACATGGCGAAGTCGCGCGGGTCGCGCTTGCCGGTCTCGCCCTCGCCGGAGGGCTGGCGGAGGTTCTCCAGCTCCTGGCCGGACAGCTCCAGGTAGTCCGGGAAGGAGGCGACGTCGAAGTAGACGTTGCCCTCGGCGGCGTAGGCGTGACCACGCTCGATCAGGCCGCGCATCATTTCGATCATCTCGGGAACGTGACCGGTCGCGCGCGGCTCGTACGTCGGCCGCAGGCAGCCCAGGGCGTCGTACGCCGCGTTGAAGGCGACCTCGTTCTCGTAACCGATGGCCCACCAGGGGCGGGCCTGCTCGGCGGACTTCTTGATGATCTTGTCGTCGATGTCGGTCACGTTCCGTACGAACGTGACCTGGTAGCCGCGGTAGGCGAACCAGCGGCGCATGATGTCGAAGTTCAGTCCCGACCGGATGTGCCCGATGTGCGGGGCGGCCTGCACGGTCGCGCCGCACAGGTAGATCGAGACGCAGCCCGGCGTGAGCGGGACGAAGTCACGGATCTGCCGGGCGCTGGTGTCGTACAGGCGAATGGTCACGCCACCAGGGTAGTCGGAACGAGGCAGTGCCCCGCGACCCATCGGGCCACGGGACACAGAAGCGTGACACAAGGGCGACCCATGGGGCGCCCGGGAAACGGGCACCGCCCACCGGACGCGCGGCCCTCATGGAGGCGCGCGGGACCGGGCCGTTCCGGGCCCGGGCCCCGGCGCATGCTCCCCGTCGGCCGTCAGATGTTGCCGATGACCTTGCCCGGGGTGATGCGCACGACCACGCGCTCCGCGTCCCGCGCCGACGCGGGGTTGAAGTCGGCGTACAGCTTGCCGGTGTACTTCTGCGACAGCTCGTCGATGAGCTCCTGGCCGCCCTCCGTGGAGAGCTCGGCCGTGCCGCGGATCTCGGCGTACGTGTACGGAGCGTCGAAGGGCTGCACCAGGACCGTCACCCGGGGGTCGCGGCGGAGGTTCTTCGTCTTGCGGCGGTCCACGGTGGTGGAGATGAGGACGTCGTCGCCGTCCCGCTTGGCCCAGACCGGGGAGACCTGGGGGCTGCCGTCGGGCTGGATCGTGGCCACGGTCACGAACACCGGGCCGTCCAGAAGCTGCTTGAGGGAGTCGGACAGAGTGGCTGCCACGATGGGTCCTTCCTTTGGAACCGATCGAACGGGCACATCTCCTCCGATCCTGCCTCAAGCCGCCGCCGGTGGGCGGCATTCCGGGGGCACGCAACCGAAGGACGTCCCTCCACCGGGCGGCAGAGCGGCCTGGCGGACGAACGGCACCGCGACGGCCCGCGCCACCCGGCCGGCCTACGGCCCCCTGCCCGGCGCGCGGCCGTCAGCCGACGGGCGCCACGTACGCCGGACGAGGGGCCGCGTCCACACCGGCTCCCGTCCTCGCGTACGCCGGACGGCCCCGCGCCCCGCCCCTCGAACGGCCTGGCCGGCACGCGCCCCGACGGCCCGGCAGCCCCGATCAGTCCGTGCCCACGGCTCGGCAGCCCCCATCAGTCCGCGCCCCCACGGTCCGGCAGCCCCGGTCAGTCCCATCGCCGACCGGGCCTCAGGCGGGCAGCACCAAGGCCGTGGCGATCGCCGCGAGGCCCTCGCCGCGGCCCGTCAGCCCGAGTCCGTCCGTCGTGGTGCCGGACACCGAGACCGGTGCCCCGACCGCCTCGGACAGCACCTTCCGCGCCTCCTCGCGCCGCTTGCCGATCTTCGGGCGTACGCCGATGACCTGCACCGACACATTGCCGATCACGAAACCCTCGACCCGCACCAGCCGCGCCGCCTCGGACAGCAGCGTCACCCCGGACGCGCCGGCCCACTCCGGGCGGTCGGTGCCGAAGTGCGCCCCGAGGTCGCCGATGCCGGCGGCCGAGAAGAGCGCGTCGCAGGCCGCGTGCGCGGCGACGTCGCCGTCACTGTGCCCGGCCAGGCCGTGGCCCCCGCTCTCGGCCTCGTCCCACAGCAGCCCGGCACACCACAGCTCGCGCCCCTGCTCGAAAGCGTGGACGTCGGTGCCGACACCGATCAGCGGCATCCGCGCCCACTGCTCATACATCCCCATCAGTAGCCCTCCTCCGGGCGAGTACGGCCTCGGCCAGGACGAGGTCCAGCGGCCGGGTCACCTTGAACGCTTCCTCGTGGCCGGGCACCACGACGACGGGCGCGCCGAGGCGCTCCACCATCCCGGCGTCGTCGGTGGCCCCCTCGCCCTCGACGGCCACCGCCTCGTGCGCCCGCACGAGCGTCGCCCGGTCGAAGCCCTGCGGCGTCTGGACGGCGCGCAGCCGCGCCCGCGCGGGCGTGCCGACCACCGGTTCCGCCCCGCCGTCCGGGCGCGGCTCGACCTCCTTGACCGTGTCCGCCAGCGGCAGCGCGGGCACCACGGCCGGGGCGCCCGCCTGTACGGCGGCGATCACCGCGTCCACCGTCCCGACCGGGACCAGGGGGCGCGCGGCGTCGTGCACCAGCACCACGTCCACGCCGTCGGGCAGCGCCTCGATGCCCCGGCGCACGGACTCCTGCCGGGTGTCGCCCCCGGGGACGACCAGGACGTCGGTCCGCTCGGGCAGCGGGTGCTCCTCAAGCAGGCGGCGGACCTCCTCGGCGCCGCCGGGCGGTGCGACCACGACGACGAGGGAGACCGCCCGCGAGGCGGACATCGCCTGGACGGCGTGGACCAGCATGGGCGTGCCGCCCAGCGCCCGGAGAGCCTTGGGAGCGCCCGGCCCGAGCCGCACGCCCCGGCCGGCCGCCGGGATGATCACGGCGGTACGGGAGCGCGGTACGGCGGTACGGGACTCGGCACCCGTTTCGGTACCGGCCTCCGCGCCGATCTGTGGGGAAAGGGATGGTTGCGTCATCGGTGACATCTTGGCCCAGGCGTCCGCCGCTCCGTGGCCCGGGGCATCTCCTGGAATTAGTGCGGGCAGGTTTGTTTCCTCCACCCACATGGGTATGGCCAGAGCGTGCCGGGCGCGACGCTCCGATCGGACCCTTCCGTGACGACCGGTCGAGTCAGCTGCCCGGGCCCGGCACACCACAGGGCCCGTTGAGGCCACGGGGGGCGCCGCCGGTGGCGGCACAGACGCTGGGGGTGCGGCATACGCGAAGACGACGGCCCGGTCCGGGCCGACGAGATCGATCGCCGCGCGTGGCCCCTTGAAATGAACGAATTCGGCCGAGAGGCGCTGCGGCGAAGGCGTGACCCGCGTACGCGGTGATCTGCACATGCCATAAGTCGCATGCACATGGCTGCGCGCGTTGTGTGACCGAATGGGCCAGCGTCGGCGTGCGCCAGAGTGCTCGGTGGCGAGTTCGTGATGCCGTGCACAGCCCGTCGTGGTCATCGCGCCCTGCGCCCGAGCGTGCGCCGGCGCGTGAGGACAGGCGCACACACCTTCGGCATGCCGCCCCAAGCAAACACAGCGAACACAGAAATGCCGCAGCGCCCGGCAACGGACCGCTCACGGGGAGCGATCGCCGCACGGGCACCGCGGCATGACGCGTATCAGGAGGCGAGGACCTCGTCGAGCAGAGCCTCGGCCTTGTCTTCGTTGGTGTTCTCCGCGAGGGCGAGCTCGCTGACCAGGATCTGGCGCGCCTTGGCGAGCATGCGCTTCTCACCGGCGGAGAGTCCGCGCTCGCGCTCACGGCGCCACAGGTCGCGGACGACCTCGGCAACCTTGATCACGTCGCCGGAAGCGAGCTTTTCGAGATTTGCCTTGTAACGACGGGACCAGTTCGTCGGCTCCTCGGCATACGGTGCGCGCAGCACCTCGAAGACCCGGTCCAGCCCGTCCTGGCCGACCACGTCGCGCACGCCGACGAACTCCGCATTGTCCGCTGGCACACGAACCGTCAAGTCGCCCTGGGCGACCTTCAGCACCAAGTAGGTCTTGTCCACGCCTTTGATCTGGCGAGTTTCGATGGCCTCGATCAGCGCGGCCCCGTGATGGGGATAGACCACGGTGTCGCCAACCTTGAACGTCATGTGACAGGTACCCCTTCCGTGGCTATCCATGTTAACACGGGAACGGGCTGTTCTGAATGGCGTTTTCGCAGGTCAGGGCATATCTCAGGGCTTGACAAGCGTGCCCGGAACGTGCTGCGACCACCCGCCGGACGCGGGAATTCGCAGGTCGGAGGCGCTTCCCCGAGGGCGGGAAACGCGCGCGCCGGGCGTCGGGACGCCGTCGGCAGGGACGAGGTACGTCCCGTTTTGCCGGGATCCGGATGCCGCGCTTCCGCTACTCCGTTCGGTTCTCTCGGGAGATCCCCATACCGATTCCGGAATTGATCACGAGCTCCCGGCCACGGTGTGTGATCAAATTCCCGGACCTCCGCGTATTCCGCCCCCGGTCCGTTTTCCCGTGCCTTGGCGAAAAATCCGTCGCCCTTCAACCGAACGGCCTCTTGGTGCTTATTCCGGCGCCTTCCGGGAACTCGCCGAAGAAGCGATCTTTCGGCGCCGGTCGGCTGACGCGGCGGGGGCGTGATCGCGTTGGGGGCGGGTCGGGTGCGGCTGCTCCGGGACGGCTCGGTAACCTAGCCGCGCTGACACACCCTTAGGGCGGCTTTACGCAGGCGTCGTCCCGGCGCCTGGGGAACGGTCGCCCAGCCGTCCATCCCGCGACCGGGCACGAAGTTCGGCCGCCGAAGCTCGTCCAAGGAGATGCCGCCGCCGTGAGCCGCAGCCTTCGACGCGGCGTCCTCGCCGCCACCGTCCTCACGCTCTCGATCGCCTCGCTCTCCGCGTGCGGTGCCGGGAACGACGCCCAGACGCTCCAGATCAAGCCGGACAACGCGGCGACCACCGTTGGCGCCATCAAGATCCAGAACGCCTCCGTCGTCACCCAGCCCGAGGCCGACGCCAAGGGCCCGGCCACGGTGACCGCCACCCTCTTCAACAGCGGCACCAAGGACCAGACGCTCAAGTCGATCAAGCTGACGGGCACCGGCCACGCGGCCAAGCTGTCGCCCGCCAAGGGTTCCGACAAGATCACCGTCCCGGCCGGCGGCTCGGTCGTCATCGGCGGCAAGGACAACGCCTCCGCCGTCCTGGAGAACGGCCGCGACGTGGTCAAGGACGGCGACGCCCAGTCGCTGACCTTCGACTTCAGCGAGACCGGCGAGGTCAAGCTGCGGGCGTACGTCGTCCCCGCCAAGGGCACCTACGAGCAGTACGGCCCGAGCGCGCTGCCCTCGGCGTCCGGCTCCGCCTCGCCGTCCTCCTCCGCTTCCGCGTCGGCTTCGGCCTCCGCTTCGGGCTCGCCGTCGGGCTCCGCCACCCCGGCGGGCTCCGCCACCCCGGCGGGCTCCCCGTCCGGCTCGGCGAGCGGCTCGCCGTCCGCCGGTCGCTGACGGTCACCCGAGCGCGTCGGGCATCCAAGGCCACCGAGCGCGCCGGCCGCCTCGCGCACACGCCTCACGTCGGGAGGGGCGGGAACCCGTGGATCCGGTTCCCGCCCCTTCGGCGTGATGGATGCGCGAGAGCGTGCGGACGCTGGCGGAAACCGGCGCGCCCGCGGCCGACCCCCTGGGAGGGGCCGACGCGGGCGCGGAGGGCGCGGTCCGTACGGGGCCTACGGCTCGAACTTGTAGCCGAGGCCGCGGACGGTGACCAGGTAGCGCGGGGCGCCCGGGTCCGGCTCGATCTTGGCGCGGAGGCGCTTGACGTGCACGTCGAGGGTCTTGGTGTCGCCCACGTAGTCGGCGCCCCAGACGCGGTCGATGAGCTGCATCCGGGTGAGCACCCGGCCGGCGTTGCGCAGCAGCATCTCCAGGAGGTCGAACTCCTTCAGCGGCAGGTCGACCTTTCCGCCGGAGACCGTGACGACGTGGCGGTCCACGTCCATCCGGACCGGGCCGGCCTCCAGGGCCTGCGGGGCGACCTCCTCCGGCTCGCCGCGCCGGCGCAGGACGGCGCGGATGCGGGCGACCAGCTCGCGGGTGGAGAACGGCTTGGTGACGTAGTCGTCGGCTCCTATTTCGAGGCCGACCACCTTGTCGATCTCACTGTCCTTGGCGGTCACCATGATGACCGGGACGTTGGAGCGGCTGCGGAGCTGGCGGCAGACCTCGGTGCCGGGCAGGCCCGGCAGCATCAGGTCCAGCAGCACCAGGTCCGCGCCGTTGCGCTCGAACTCGTCGAGGCCGTCCGGGCCGGTGGCCGCCACGGCGACCTCGAACCCTTCCTTGCGGAGCATGTACGACAGTGCGTCACTGAACGATTCCTCGTCCTCGACGACGAGCACTCGGGTCACGGAAGGACCTCCGGGGCAGGGTGAGCAGGGAGCGGTTCGTTGAAGGTCTCGTAGGGACGGTCCTCGGTCTCGGGGCCGTCCTCGGGGGTGGTGTCGGTGGTGCGGTCCCGCACGGCGCCGGCCTCGGGGAGGCGGAGGGTGAAGGTGGAGCCCTGTCCCTCGGCGCTCCAGACCGTGACCTCCCCGCCGTGCGAGGCGACGACGTGCTTGACGATGGACAGGCCCAGGCCGGTTCCGCCGGTGGCGCGGGAGCGGGCCGGGTCCACGCGGTAGAAGCGCTCGAAGACGCGGTCGCGGTCCTTCTCCGAGATGCCGATGCCCTGGTCGGTCACCGAGATCTCGATCATGCCGACCGCTCCGGCGCGCGTGGAGGCGCCCTTGCCGGTCGCCGGGAGCCGCCGCCCCGCGATGCCGACGCGGGTGTGGGCCGGGGAGTAGTTGACGGCGTTCTCCACGAGGTTGCCGAGCGCCGCGGCGAGCTGGCCGCGGTTGCCCCACACGTACAGGTCGGCGGTGCCGCCCGCGGCCATGGTGATCTGCTTGCTCAGGGCCTGCTGGCGGCAGCGGTCGATCGCCTCGGCGACCAGTTCGTCCACGCGGACGGGCTCCGCGTCCTCCAAGGGGTCGTCGTTCTGGACCCGGGAGAGGTCGATGAGCTCCTGGACGAGGTTGGTCAGGCGGGTCGCCTCGTTCTGCATCCGGCCCGCGAAGCGGGTGACCGCCTCGGGGTCGTCGCTGGCGTCCATCACGGCCTCGGAGAGCAGCGAGAGCGCGCCGACCGGGGTCTTCAGCTCGTGGCTGACGTTGGCCACGAAGTCCCGGCGCACCGCTTCTATTCGCCGCGCCTCCGTCAGGTCCTCCACCAGGAGCAGCACCAGGCGGGAGCCGAGGGGCGCGACCCGGGCGGAGACCGCCAGGGCGTCGCCGCGGCCCGTGCCCCGGCGCGGCAGATCCAGCTCGACCTGCCGTATCTCACCGTCACGGCGGGTGTCCCGGGCCATCTGGAGCATCGGCTCGACGGCCAGCTTCCCGCCCCGGACCAGGCCCAGGGCGTACGCCGCCGAGCTGGCCTTGACCACCTCGTCCGCCTCGTCCAGCACCACGGCGGAGGAGCGGAGCACCGACAGGACCGTGTCGACACCGGGCGGGAGGACGGCGTCGGTGTGCAGGGACGTACGGGTGGGCTTGGTCTGTTCCCGCTCGCTCCAGCGGAACGCCAGCATGGCGAAGACACCGGTGCACAATCCGGCGATCGCCGCCACTGCGGCAACCGCCGCGTCCACGTTCATGACTCCAGGTTATGCGTCGGGTAGGACACTCCCCCAGCCATCCGGGGCCCTGCTCGAACACCCGTCGCCCAGAGTTCACCTTGACGTCGGTGGTGGTTCACTCCGGATGGAAGAAGGCGACGCGTTCGGGACGGACCGTGGGAGCGTGGGGGTGCCAGGCACCGTTCCCCACGTCATCACGCCACGCGAGAGAAGGTCACAGATGCGGGACGCCTACCACGAGGAGCTGGATTCGATCGGTGAGGGCCTGGTCGAGATGGCCCGGCTCGTCGGCTCCGCGATCGGACGGGCCACGGCGGCCATACTCGACGCGGACCTCAAGCTGGCCGAGAGCGTGATCGCCGCCGACGAGAAGATCGACGATCTCCAGCGGGACCTGGAGGCCCGGGCCATCACCCTGCTGGCCCGCCAGCAGCCGGTCGCGACCGACCTGCGCATCGTGGTCACCTCGCTGCGCATGAGCGCGGACCTGGAGCGCTCCGGCGACCTGGCGCAGCACGTCGCCAAGCTCGCCCGGCTGCGGTTCCCGGAGACGGCCGTACCGCGCGACCTGCACGCCACGATCCTGGAGATGGGCCAGCTCGCGCAGCGCCTGATGGCGAAGGCCGGCGAGGTCATCATCACCAAGGACGTCGATCTCGCCCTCCAGCTGGAGCAGGACGACGACGCCATCGACCTGCTGCACCGCGCGCTGTTCAAACACCTGATGGACGACCGCTGGAAGCACGGCATCGAGACCGCCGTGGACGTGACGCTGCTGGGCCGTTACTACGAGCGGTTCGCGGACCACGCGGTGTCGGTGGCCAAGCGCGTGGTCTACCTGGTGACCGGCGAGCACGCGGACGAGATCGCGACGCCGGCGCCGGTCGAGGGCGCGTAAGGGGCGGTCGTCGGGGCGGGGGCGCGCCGGTCCGGGAACGCGCCCCCGCCCCGACGTGTGCCCGTCTCCGTCCTGACGAGCGCCCACCCTGCCCCGACGTGGGTCCGGGGCCGCGTGCCGTGACGTGTGTCCGGATCCGGTGGACGAGTGCCGTTACGTGCGTCCGGACCCGGCGGACGAGGCATCTTCGGCGACGGTCGCCGGGCGCCGCCTTCCCGAGGACGCGCGGTGCGCCGGCGCCGGACGAGGGCGCACAGGTGTACGCCGGTCGGCAGGCGCGCGGCGTGCGTTGTGCCCCCGCGCGCCGTTGATGCTCCGCCGCGGGCAGGAATCCAATGAGGGCAGGTGAACCCGCACCAGAGGAGGTAACTCATGGCGGTCTCCCGGATACCCGCCGCCGACGTCCGTACGTGCGGCTGCGGACCCGGCTGCACCTGCGGCTGTCAGTCCGGCGGCCCCTGCCAGTGCGGCGGCAGCTGCAGCTAGCGGACCGCGCGCACCCGACGCGCGTCGCATGGAAGGCGCGCGGCACGAGTGAGGACGCGCGGCCGTACGTCCGTGAGCGTCGGGACATCTCTCACGGCTTCGTGCGGTTCCGCACGTCTTCCGGCCGCGGATCTCCACGGACGCGCACGCGGCGGTCGGGCTCGTACGACCGGACACGTCAGGCCCATGGACGTCGCGTGCGACACGTACACCGAAGGCACCCGTTGCACCTCCTTCCGTGGCGATCCCGCAGCAGCGGAGCAGCATTAACAAACACACGGATCACGGACACACGGGCACACGGACCATATCGGACACATCAGCACACAACAGCACGCACAGCATCCGACGATGCAATGCATAAACAGGACAAATAACCAGGAAAAGAACAGGACAACGAAGCCACACGCACACGGCCCCGGCCGGCGAGAAGCCGGCCGGGGCCGATGGCGTGCGCGCGCACGGACCGGGGCCCGTGCCGGGCGGGCCTGCTTCTTGGCCGTAACCACCGTGCGGGGCCCGCGTCAGGCCTTGCTTCTTCTTTTCCCTGGCTCGTGGGATCTTCTCGTGGGTTCTTGACGACCTACGCTCCCGCAGCTCCCAGGTTTGGTCGCGGCTGCCTGACAGGTCACCGTCGGTCGGTGACGAGCGGCGTCGAGCACCCCGGAGACGGCCCGGGCCGCAGCTTCATCCACGGCGGATGAGGGCGTCACGAAGCACCTCGAACCAGCTTGTGAAAAGCCACCGCAGTCGCCACCACCAACTGCGCCGCCCTCCTTTTTCTTGCGGCGGTGGGCTGACCGATACACGTGCGGGCCGGCGTCGCGGAAGACGGATATCGATACTGCTCCGACTTGGGCGCTCGCCCCCGTGCAAGTGGCAGTAGCCGTTCCACCGAGCTGGGTTGCGGCAGCTTCGCCCCTGTCGTGTCGTGCCGGCACAACGCACCATGAGCGGATTCTGCCAAACCTGTGTGGCCAGGCGTACCCACTGAGGCGCCCGAATCGTTCGCCTTCGCCTTCGGCATGGCCCGGTCGACCCGACCCGGCCTCGCAACGGATGCCCCAGAGACCGCCCCGGCCCAGCAACAAGCCCCCTACCCGCGAAAAACCGCGGACAGGGGGCTTACGTGTGTGGCCTTACTTCTTCTTGCCCTGGTTCTTGACCGCCTCGATGGCGGCCTTGGCGGCCTCCGGGTCGAGGTAGGTGCCGCCGGGCTTGACCGGGTGGAAGTCGGCGTCCAGCTCGTAGGCGAGCGGGATGCCGGTGGGGATGTTCAGGCCGGCGATGTCCGCGTCGGAGATGCCGTCCAGGTGCTTGACCAGGGCGCGCAGCGAGTTGCCGTGCGCGGCCACCAGGACGGTGCGGCCCGCGGCCAGGTCCGGGACGATGTTGTCGAACCAGTACGGCAGCATGCGGACGACGACGTCCTTCAGGCACTCGGTGCGCGGGCGCAGCTCGCTCGGGACGATCGCGTACCGCGGGTCATCGATCTGCGAGAACTCGGCGTCGTCGGCCAGCGGCGGCGGCGGGGTGTCGTAGGAGCGGCGCCACAGCATGAACTGCTCCTCGCCGAACTCGGCGAGGGTCTGCGCCTTGTCCTTGCCCTGGAGCGCGCCGTAGTGGCGCTCGTTCAGCCGCCAGCTGCGGTGGACGGGGATCCAGTGACGGTCGGCGGCCTCCAGGGCGAGCTGCGCGGTGCGGATCGCGCGCTTCTGCACGGAGGTGTGCACGACATCGGGGAGCAGACCGGCGTCCTTCAGCAGCTCACCGCCGCGGACCGCCTCCTTCTCGCCCTTCTCGTTCAGGTTGACGTCCACCCAGCCGGTGAACAGGTTCTTCGCGTTCCATTCGCTCTCGCCGTGGCGGAGGAGGATCAGCTTGTACGGTGCGTCGGCCATGTTTCGAGCGTAATCCAATTCCGGAGCCGGTCCCGACCCAGGGACGTTTGACGCCGATCGTCAATCCAATGGCGCGCGCCGGAGCCCCCTGAGTAGTTTGCGATCACCGCGTCAGTAACTCGCCTTTTCGGCGACCGCCACTTACCGGCATCTCGGCTTACGAGGGCTGCCGCTTATCGGCGCCGCTGACGCGGGCCAGCAGGCCGCGCACACCGCTCACCTCTCGGGGGGAAATGTCATGTCCATAGCCGGGCTCAGACGGGCCGTCGCCGACAGCGTCTCGGGGCTTCCCCGCCAGTTCTGGTGGCTGTGGACCAGCACCCTGGTCAACCGCCTCGGCGCGTTCGTCGCCACCTTCCTGGCGCTGTACCTGACGGTCGAGCGCGGTTACTCGGCCTCGTACGCAGGCCTGGTCGGCGCGCTCTACGGGCTCGGCGGCGTGGTCTCCTCGGTGGTCGCCGGCGTCCTGGCCGACCGGCTCGGGCGGCGGCCCACGCTGCTGATGGCCCAGCTCGGCACCTCGGCGTCGGTGGCGCTGCTCGGGTTCATGGAGCACCCGGTGACGATCGCCGTGGTGGCGTTCCTGGTGGGCCTGACCTCCAACGCCTCGCGTCCGGCGGTGCAGGCGATGATGGCGGACATCGTCGCGCCCGCCGACCGGATCCGGGCGTACGCGCTGAACTACTGGGCCCTCAACATGGGCTTCGCGATCTCCGCGACGGCGGCCGGGCTGATCGCCGCGCACGGCTACCTGGCGCTGTTCCTCATCGAGTCGGCGATGGTGCTGGCCTGCGCGCTGCTGATCTTCTTCAAGCTGCCCGAATCGCGTCCCGAGCCGGGGCAGGGCGAGGAGGCGGACGGCGACCGGGGCCCCGAGCGCGTCTCCATGCTCACCGTCGTGCGGGACGGCCGCTTCATGACCGTCGTCGGCCTGGCGTTCCTGCTGGCGCTGATCCTCCAGCAGTCGTCCGTCGCCCTGCCGGTGGTCATGGGGCAGGACGGGCTGTCCAGCACGCAGTACGGGCTGGTGGCCGCCGTCAACGGCGCGCTGATCGTGCTGATCCAGATCCCCGTCACCCGCTTCATCGAACACCGCAGCCCCGCGATGCTGCTCGTCGGCTCCGCCCTGCTGACCGGCTACGGCTTCGGGCTGACCGCCTTCGCCGGCTCGGTGGCGCTGTACGCGGTCACGGTGGCCGTCTGGACGCTCGGCGAGATCATCAACTCCCCCACCCAGATGGGCCTGGTCGTCCGCCTCTCCCCCACCCACGGGCGCGGTCGCTACCAGGGCATGTTCGCCCTGTCCTGGACCGTCGCCTCCCTCGTCGCCCCGCTGATCAGCGGCACCGTCATCGACCGCTTCGGCTCGGACACCCTGTGGGCGGGGTGCGCGGTGGCCGGGACGGTGACGGCGCTGGGGTACGCGGTGCTGCTGCGGCGGGTGGGAACGTCGCCGGACGAGTCGGACGGCGGGACGGAGGCGGGGAGTTCCGGGGCGTCGGTGGTGGCCGCGCGAGGGTCGGCGGCCGGGGACGAGGCCCCTGTGGCTGCGGGGCGTGATGGCGCTTCTGTGGCGGACGGTGTCGCGGTGGCGGGCACGGCGAACGGTGACGCGGCGGCCAAGGCGGCCCACGCCGCGCCGTAGTTCCCGGGTGGGGGCGGGGGCGGCCGGCGCGCGGGTGCGACGCGCGTCGGCCCACGTCCACAGGCCCCGTTCAGTCGCGATCCCTCAGGGCGTCGGACAACCGGCGCCCCTCCCGTGCCCCCCGCCGCAGCAGCGCGGCGGCCGTGACGTGGAGTTCGTCCCAGGCGTGCGGGCGGCCGACGGCCGAGGCGTCCGGCAGGCACCGTTGGGCGACCCGCAGCGCTCCCTCCGCCTCGCCCGCGCCCGCGAGCGCGTGGGCCAGGCAGGCGCGGTACCAGGCCTTGTCGCGGCGGTAGTCGTCCGGCAGCGCGGCCAGGCCGGAGGTGATCAACTCCGCCGCCGTTCCCCATTCGCACAGGTGCAGGGCGGCCATGCCGCGCTGCAAGGTGAACCAGGTCTCGTCGTAGAAGTACATCCACGGCGGCTCGTCCTCCGGGTGGCGGGCGGCGGTGCCGACGAGTGCCTGGGCCTCGTCCAGCAGCCGGTGGGCCGCCCGCGCGTTGCCGGTGAGGGCATGCCCCCGGGCCTCCATCTGGGCGGCCATCCCCCGCACTCCCGGGGATGTCTTTGGTCCGGCCCAACGGGCGGCCCGGGCGAGCGCGACGCACCGTGCTCCCCGTCCTCCGGACCAGGCCAAATGGGCCTTCATGCTCAGCGTCGTCGCCGCCATGCCGGCGTCCCCGGCCTCCAGCGCCCAGTCGTGCGAACGGTCGTACCAGGCGAGCGCGGCGGCGGTGCGTCCCTGGTCCTGCGCCAGCCACGCGAGGAACTGGGCGTACTCGGAGGCGAGCCGGACGAGCCGCCGTTCCAAGGGGCCTCGCGCGCCCGCGTACAGATCGACGACCACATGGAGTTGACGGTGCGTCACATCGTCCATGGGCCGCGACCCGATGAAGTCCTCGGCCTTCCGGTGCTCCGCGAGCAGCCGGTCGAGCCAGTCCAGCGTGGCCGCGTCCACCCGCCGGGCACCTTCGACGGTCAGGGTCACCCGGGCCCACAGGTCCTCGTCGGGGACGATCCCGGGGAGCGCCAGGCCGGGAACGGGCAGCGCGGACGGGCCCGGACCGTCCGGGATGCCGAGCCCGGTGACGATGCGCTGGCGCACCTCGACCGAGGTCACCCGGCGGTGCCCGCGCTCGATCTCGGAGACGTCGGACTGCGCGAGGCCGACGCGTTCGCCGAGCTTGGTCTGGCTCGTGCCCGTCAGCCGCCGGTACGCGCGGAAGACCGCGCCCCAGTCCTCGTCGGCGAGCGGGGCGGTAAGGCGGGGGTGGGTCCACAGGTCCGCGTACGGGTCGGCCATATCGCCAATATAGGGCCGTCCTATGGGGAGTTCGGATGGCCCGCCGTCTCCCTCACCGGCAAGGTCGCGGACGAAACCACCCGGTCGCCTGGGGTGATCCGGGACACCGCACCGCACGTGAAGAAGGCCCCACCATGAACACCACCCCCCGCCTCCTGCCGTGGGACACGTCCGAAGGCAAGCCCTGCTACCTGATCGCCGGAGACGGTGCGGGTTACGTGTCCCGCAGGGCCGACCAGATCGAACGCGCGCAACTGGACATGGGCGCCGCCCTGCTCGGTCACGCGCGGGCCCTGCTCGACGATCCGCGCACCGACGCCGTCCAGCTCCGCTACCTTTCCGCCCGGCTGACCGAAGCCCTCCGTGACGCCGTACGGGTCGCGGAGAGCCGGGGCGGACAGATGGCCTGTGCCTGCGGTACGGAACGGGAGAACGAGCCGGAGTGACGGACGGCGGCGGCTTCGCCCTACTCCCCCCGCTCCCCCGTCACCCGCCCGAACGCCTCCAGGTTCCGGGTCGACTCCCCCCGGGAGACCCGCCACTCGTACTCCTTGCGGATGGCGGAGGCGAAGCCCATCTCCAGCAGCGTGTTGAAGCTGCCGTCGGCGTGTTCCAGGACGGTGCCCAGGATGCGGTCCAGCTCTTCCGGGGTCACGGCCGCGAGGGGGAGGCGGCCGACGAGGTAGATGTCGCCGAGGGTGTCGAGGGCGTAGGCGACGCCGTACAGGCGGGTGTTCCGTTCCAGGAGCCAGCGGTGGACGGCCTCGTGGTTCTCGTCCGGGCGGCGGACGACGAAGGCGTTGATGGAGAGGGAGTGGGTGCCGACGATCAGCGAGCAGGTCGTGGAGAGCTTGCGGGTGCCGGGCAGCTTGACGACGTACGAGCCGGGGGACGGGGACTCCCAGTCCAGTTCGGCGTCCCGCAGCGTCCGCTCGATCGCCTCGGTCGCCTTCCGCGCGTCTTCGCTCCTGCGTGCGTCAGCCATGCGGCGATCGTAGGCGACGGCGGCGGGCCCGGGACCGTCGGACCGTGCCCATCGGACCCGCGACCGTCGGCCGTACGGTCGTCGGCCGTGTGGTCGTCAGCCGTACGACGCCCGGCGGCAACGCCGACCCCGCGACCGTCGGCCGTGTAGTCGCCAGCCGTGTAGTCGTCAGCCGTACGACGCCCGGCGGCAACGCCGACCCCGCGACCGTCAGCCGTGTGGTCGTCAGCCGTACGACGCCCAGGCGACGACGCCGCCCCCGCGACCGTCGGCCACCGGCCCTCAGCCCTGCGGCGCCCGCAGCCGGCGCCGTCGCTCCTGCATCGCGGCGGTGTAGACCTCGCTGGTCACCGCCGCCGTGGTGTCCCACCCGAAGTCGCGGGCGTGGCGGGCCGCGGCGGCGCCCATCCGGCCGGAGAGCGTCGGGTCGTCGGCGAACCGGCGCAGCATCCGCGCGTAGTCGGCCGGGTCGTGGCCGGGGACGAGGAAGCCGCTGACGCCGTCCCGCACGGCCACGGGCAGGCCGCCCACCGCGGCGGCGACGACCGGCGTCCCGCAGGCCTGGGCCTCGACCGCCACCAGTCCGAACGACTCGCTGTAGGAGGGCATGACCAGCACGGACGCGGCGCGGTACCACTCGGCGAGCCGGTCCTGGCCGACCGGCGGGTGGAAGCGGACGACGTCGGCGATGCCGAGCCGGGCGGCGAGTTTCTGGAGCTGTTCGGGCTTGGCCAGGCCGCTGCCGCTGGGCCCGCCGACCACGGGGACGAGGAGGCGGGAGCGCAGGGCCGGGTTCTCGTCCAGGAGGACGGCGACCGCGCGGAGCAGGATGTCGGGCGCCTTGAGGGGCTGTATGCGGCCGGCGAAGAGGGGGATGAGCGCGTCCCGGGGGAGGCCGAGCCGGGTGCGGGCGGCGGCGCGGCCCGCGGTGATCTCCGGTTCGGCGGCGAGTCCCGCGAGCCCCGGGACGGCCGGGCGGAACCGGTCGAGGTTGACGCCGGGGTGCACGACGGCGACCTGGCTCCGGGCCGCGTCGTAGTGCCGGACGAGTTCGTCCGCCTCCTCGGCGGTGTTGGCGATCAGGCGGTCCGCGGCGCGGACGACCTGGGTCTCGCCTATGACGCGGGCGGCGGGTTCGGGGGTGTCGCCCTGGGCCAGCGAGGCGTTCTTGACCTTGGCCATGGTGTGCATGGCGTGCACCAGGGGGACGCCCCACCGGTCTGCGGCCAGCCAGCCGACCTGGCCGGACAGCCAGTAGTGGGAGTGCACGAGGTCGTAGTGGCCGGGGCGGTGGCCCGCCCACGCGCGCATCACGCCGTGCGTGAAAGCGCACAGCTGCGCCGGCAGGTCCTCCTTGGCCAGGCCCTCGTACGGGCCCGCGTCCACGTGCCGGACCAGGACGCCGGGGGCCAGCTCGACGACGGGCGGGAGGGCGCCGGTGGTGGCGCGGGTGAAGATCTCCACCTCGATGTTGATCGCGGCGAGCTTCTTGGCCAGCTCCACGATGTAGACGTTCATGCCGCCGGCGTCGCCGGTGCCCGGCTGGTGCAGCGGGGAGGTGTGGACGCTCAGCATGGCCACCCGGCGCGGGCGGCGCGCGCCGCCCGGCAGCCGCAGGCGCGGGGAGCCCGCGCTGTGGGGACGGCCGCGGAGCCGGGACACGTGTTGGCTCACTGCGAGCTACCTCCTAGGCGGGGCCTGCTGCGCCTCGTACCGGGCCCGGAACACTGGGAACAACAAAATTTTCGCATTCATTTCCGGTCGGAGCGTTCCGGTTCACTCTTTACCGAAGCGTGACTGAGGGAGTGCGCGAGGGGTTTCGGCGGGCCGCCGCTGTGGTGGTGGAGCGGGGCATCGTCCCTGGTCAGGCCGGGTTCGGACGTTCCGTGTGGCCGGCGACCGGTCGCCTTGCGCAAGCGCCCCACCGTATTCGCACGTGCGTACGAGTTCCGTTCGAGTCGGCGCGCCCCCTGCGCATACGCTCGTACACATGGCCCGCAGCACTCCCGCCCCTCCCCCGGCGACCTCCCGGCCCGTCGGCAACGCGACCCGCGGCACCACCAACCCCAACCGCCTCCGCCGCATGGACCGCTGGATCGCCGCCACCCACGGCGCCGAGCTGCGGCGCAGCCCCGACCCGGTCGCCGTGGACCTCGGTTACGGGGCCGCGCCCTGGACCGCCGTCGAGCTGCTCACCCGGCTGCGCACCGTCCGCCCCGACGCCAGCGTGGTCGGCGTCGAGATAGACCCGGCCCGGGTCGCGGCGGCCCGGCCGTACGAGCGCGGCGGACTGTCCTTCGCGCACGGCGGCTTCGAGGTGCCGCTGCCGGGGCGACGGGCGCCGGTGCTGATACGGGCCGCGAACGTGCTGCGGCAGTACGACGAGGACGAGGTCGCGGCCGTGTGGGCGCGGCTGTGCGCCCGGCTGGCCCCGGGCGGGCTGCTGGTGGAGGGGACCTGCGACGAGATCGGGCGACGGCACGTGTGGGTCGCCCTCGGCCCGGAAGGCCCCCGCACGGTCACCTTCGCGGCCCGGCTCGGCTCCCTGGAAACCCCCTCCGACCTGGCCGAACGCCTGCCGAAGGCGCTGATACACCGCAATGTGCCGGGCGAGCCGGTGCACGCCTTCCTGCGCGACTTCGACCGCGCGTGGGCCGCCGCCGCGCCGTACGCGGCGCTGGGCGCGCGTCAGCGGTGGGTGCGTTCCATACGGGCCCTGGCGGCGGACTGGCCGGTGACGGGGGCCCGCCAGCGGTGGCGGCAGGGGGAGGTCACCGTGCGGTGGGAGGCGCTGGCGCCTCGGGGCGGGTAGGGGCGCCTGACCTCCTGGCCTGGGACGCCCTTCTTACGGCACCCCGGCAGCGTGCCCGTCGGCCCATCACCCCCTGGCCGTCACACCGACGGCAGCGCGCCCCTCGGCCCATCACCCCAGGCCGTCACCCCCAGCTCCCCCCCACCAGGCCGTCACCCCCTCGGCAGCGCGCCCGCCCGCGCGGCGGCCAGCGCGACGTCGACCGCACGGTCCGCCGTGGTCTCGTCCACCGTCTCGCCCGTGAACACAAGGCGGAAGTAGATCGGCGCGGCGAGGGCCTTGAGGAGTTCGGCCGGGTCGGTCTCCTCGGGCAGTTCTCCGCGCTCGACGGCACGGGTGACGACGGGCTCCGCGCGCCGGAACCGGTCGTCGAAGAGCGCCTGCTTGATGTCGGCGAGCCGCGGGACGCGCACCGCTTCCGAGAGGACGGTGGCCAGCAGCGCCCGCCCCGCCCGCGTGGTCATGGTGGCGACGAGCGACCGGGCCAGGGCGCGGAGATCGCTCTCCACCGCCCCGGTGTCGGGGATCGGCACATCGACGGCGAAGTGCGTGGTCAGCGCGTCGGCGACGAGATCGTCCGAGGTCTTCCAGTTCCGGTAGACCGTCGTCTTGTGCACCCCGGCCCGCTGAGCGACACCCTCGACGGTCAGCGCCGCGTACCCCGTCCGCGTCAGCTCGGCCATGGTCGCCTCCAGTACGGCGGCGCGCATCTTCTCTCCCCGTCCGACTCCTGGGGCGCGCTTCGACGACGGGACGGCCGATTCCATTGCAACTCCCAGTTGCTTTGAGGGCGGAACGCATGACAGTCTCAGGCTATCGCAACTCGGAGTTGCAATGCGGCCTTGCGGTGCGCCTTTGCCGTGCCGCTCTCCCTTTTAGGCCTTTAGACCCGCAGGAACCCGCGACGGCCCGCAACAGCCTGCAAAAGGCCGCACGACACCCACCCGACACGGAATGAGATCCCATGCCCGGCGAACCACGGACCACCACGCAGGTACCCCGGCACGACGACCACCCCGACCACGCCGACCACGACGGCCACCCCGACTACGACGACCACGCCACGCCGGACGGCCCCGGACACCGCCCCCTCCCCACCGGCCGCCCTTCAGCCGAAGGCCCGGCACGGCGCCGAACGGCGGCCCCCCGCACGCCATGGACCCCGGACTCCCTCCCCGACCAGTCCGGCCGCCTGGCCCTCGTCACCGGCGCCAACAGCGGCATCGGCTACGTCACCGCCCGCGAGCTGGCCTGCCACGGCGCCCACGTCGTCCTCGCCTGCCGCAACGCGGAACGCGGACGGGCCGCCCTGAAGCGGCTGCGGGCCGAGGCGCCCCGCGCCCGGACCGAGCTGCGCCTGCTGGACCTGGCCGACCTGGCCTCCGTCCGCCGTTTCGCCGAGGACTGGCCGCACGAGCGGCTCGACCTGCTGGTCAATAACGCGGGCGTCGCCATGGTGCCGTTCGCGCGGACCGCCGACGGCTTCGAGTCGCAGTTCGGCGTCAACCACCTCGGCGCCTTCGCGCTCACCGGCCTGCTCCTGCCGCGCCTGCTGGCCGCCGGCGACCCGCGCGTGGTCACCGTCAGCAGTGAGGGGCAGCGGTTCGCCCGGTTCGACCTGGACAACCTCAACGCCGAGCGCCGCTACCGGACGGCGTTCGCCTACGTCCAGTCCAAGCGGGCCAACCTCTACTTCGCCAAGGAACTGCAGCGCAGGGCCGACGCCGCCGGGCTGGGGCTGCGCAGCATGGCGGTCGCCCCGGGCCTCACCCGCTCCAACGTGCTGACGGGCGGCGCCAACAGCACCCGGGGCCGCGCGTACCAGACCCTGACCCGCCTGCTCGTACGGTTCGCGTTCCGCCCCACCCCGGAGGGCGCCAAGACCTCCCTGTACGCCGCGACCGTCCCCGACCTGCCCGGAGGGAGCTACGTCGTGCCCGACGGGCCGTTCCAGCTCCGCGGCGAACCGGTCCCGCGCACCCGGGAACGGGCGCTCCGGGACCCCGTCACGGCCCGTCGGCTGTGGGAACTCTCGGAACGGCTCACCGGAGTGCGCTACCCGCTGCCCGGCCCTCCGGCATCCCCGAAATGAGCCTCGCCAACCGTCCTCAGACGTGCTCCGGCACCGCCGGGCGCACGGATGGCCGGGGCCCAGCCCCCGCGCCCGGTGCACCCCGCGACCCGATACGGGCCAGGGCACGCAACCGTTCCTCCGTCCGAGTCCCGGGAACCGCCGTGTAGGTCATCAGGAGCTGATCGGACTCGACGGCCAACCGCAGGCCCTCGAAGGCCAGCCGGAGTTCCCCGACCTCCGGGTGCAGCAGCCGCTTCTCCCCGCGCAGGCACTCGCGCACCTCCTGTGCCTCCCACACCCGGCGGAAGTCCGTGCTGCGCTCCAGCAGTTCGCCGACGAGACGGCACAGGCGCGGGTCGTTGGGGTGGCGGCCGGTCTCGGCGCGGAGGTTGCCGACGATTTCCTCGGCGATCCGGTCCCACTCCGGGTAGTACGCGCGGGCCGCCGGTTCGAGGAAGACCAGCAGCGCCGAATTACGCCGGTGGGGCTCCAGCGCGTCGAGGTCGAAGCTGAGCAGTCCGCCGAGGTGGTTCCAGGCGAGGATGTCCATGCCGCGTCCGATCACCACGGCCGGGACCGCGTCCCCCATGGCGTCGAGCAGGCGCCGCACCTCGGGCCGTACGCGTTGCTCCTGGTGCGCGGTGTCGTGGCGCGGCGGCGCGGCGACGTTGCGCAGGTACCCGGTCTCGTACTCGCTCAGCCGCAGCGCCCGCGCCACCGCGTCCAGCACCGAGTCGGAGATGGCGGGCGCGCGGCCCTGTTCGATGCGGGTGTAGTAGTCGACGCTGATGCCGGCGAGCTGGGCCACCTCTTCGCGGCGCAGGCCGCGTACCCGCCGCCGGTTCAGGCCCTCGGGAAGTCCGACGTCGGCGGGTTCGAGCGCCGCCCGCCGGGCCTTGAGGAACGCGCCTATGCCAGGTTCCGCATGCACCATCGCACCAGTATGCGACGCGGCGGCCCCTGGGTGGTTCTGGCAGACCCAGGTTGCCCCGGGCCTGGCCCGCCCCCTGACGGCGTCGGCAAAGTGACGCGCAGCGATACGGGAACGAACGGCGACACCGCCACCGCGACGGGAGACGTACACATGAAGCGCAGGATCCTCGGCGGCACCGGTATCTCGGTGAGCGAGTACGCGCTCGGCGCCATGATGTTCGGCGCCTGGGGCAACACCGACCACGACGAAAGCGTGCGGATCATCCACCGCGCGCTGGACGCCGGTATCAACTTCGTCGACACGGCGGACATCTACTCCGCGGGCGAGTCCGAGGAGATCGTCGGCAAGGCGCTCAAGGGCCGCCGGGACGACATCGTCCTGGCCACCAAGTTCCACAACCCCATGGGCCCGGACGACAACCACCGCGGCAACTCCCGCCGTTGGATCGTCCGCGCCCTGGAGGACAGCCTGCGGCGCCTGGGCACCGACCACATCGACCTCTACCAGGTGCACCGCCCCGACCCGGCGACCGACATCGACGAGACCCTGTCCGCCCTGTCCGACCTCGTACGCGCCGGGAAGGTGCGGGCGATCGGCACCTCCACCTTCCCCGCCGAGCAGATCGTCGAGGCCCAGTGGGCGGCCGAGCGGCGCGGCCACGTGCGGTTCCGCAGCGAGCAGCCGCCGTACTCCCTCCTGGCGCGCGGCATCGAGGCCGCGGTGCTGCCGACCGCGCAGCGCTACGGCATGGGCGTGCTGACCTGGGGCCCGCTCAGCGCCGGGTGGCTGTCCGGCCGCGATCTGTCCGCGAGCGGCCGGGCCGCCCTGGAGCAGGCCAAGTTCGACCTGTCGGTCCCGGAGAACGCCCGCAAGGCCGAGGCCGTCACCGCCCTGTCCGAGCTCGCGGAAGAGGCCGGACTGCCCCTGCCGCACCTGGCCACCGCGTTCGTCCGCTCCCACCCGGCCGTCACCTCGGTCATCATCGGCCCCCGCACGATGGACCAGCTCGACAGCCTCCTGGACGGAGCGGAGGTCACCCTGAGCGAAGACATGCTGGACCGGATCGACGAGATCGTTCCTCCGGGGACCGACCTCAACAAGGCCGACGCGTACTACGTGCCGCCGGCTTTGAGCGATGCGTCGTTGCGGAGGCGGTGAGGGACGGGGAGGCTGGGCGTTCGTGCCGGGGTTGCATCGAGGGGGCCGGATGGTGTGCGCGTCCGGCCCGCTCCCGTGTCTCTGTTCCCGTGTCCCTGTCCGGGCTGGCCTCCATACATCTTGACCTCCGTTGGTCGCTCCTGGTCGAGCACGGGCACCTGCGTCCCTTCACGAACACCGCCTGTCGAACGACCTTTCCCGCTAGCGGAGTTGGTACTGACTCGACGGAACGAAGACACGTCAGACCAACGACTGCGGCTACTCCCGGGCGACATCACACAGCGAGCCCAGGCCACCGAAAGCGAAACGGCCCGCCAACGGAGTCGCCGGACCACCACGAAAGAACGAGACCAAAGGCAAACTAAAATTACTTACGGAGTAGCGTAAAGAGCAGGGCGCAGCAGCGCATGGACCACCAGGGAAACAGGTCCTCACCTAGCACCACCCCACAGCGAGAAGCGGCCATTGGGTGGCCGATCTTGCTCTTGTGGCATGTATGCATTCGCCACTAGAGTACGTCCTTGTTTTCCGTGCAGCACAACTTCCTCACCTTAAGGCGGAGTTGCAGGCCCAATCACCTGCCCCACCTCGTGCGCACGGTTTTCCATGGATTCCTGGATCGGAGAGACGTGCCACCTGCTTGCCTTCAATTTACGAAACGCAGCCGAAGCGCTCTTGTTTCCGCGACCGCCCTCGTGGCAGCCGTCCTCTTATCTGCATGCTCCAACGCGTCGGCCCCAGACGGGAAGAGCACCGCAGGGCCGAAGGCTGAGGTCCGAAACGCCTTTGCGCGAGTACAAGCGCGCCTATATGAGGGCTGCGGGCAATCCCGCGATACGTGTGCAGAGTACCTGAGCAGCGCCATGGAGAATCTCGATTTTCTGCTCCAGGCCATGAGGGAAGACCCCAAGGGCGTCGATCACTTCGCCGCCCCCGCAAAATGGATAGAGGAAACACGGAAAAATGTTCCCGATCGATCCAATAATGACATCATAAAGCACGAAAAGGAAATAGTTCAAACCCTGAAGCGCATTAATGAATGGATGCAGGGCCATCCGGAGGATTACAGATGAAAGCAAGCAAGCTTGTTTTCATGCCGCGGCGCGGCCATTCGGCGTAGCCGCTTTGCCGTTGACAATCCCGGTGGACGAGAACAAGGATGCGACTCCGCACTTCGGCATCGTCTTCCAGTCCTACATGCCCGGCCTGCACCAGCCGGTCTCCTCCTTCTGCGCTCTCAAGAAGGACTTCTCATGGCGCTCGGGTTCATGGCCATCATCGTTGCGTTCCTCTACCTGCCAATCGCGATGCTGCTCTGCGTAAGAGTCGCCGACAGGCAACAGCGAAGAAGGGCTGGGCCATGGCCACAAAGCTGATCTTCTTACCCGTCGCCGTCATCACCGTCATCACCGCTGCCTCCTGGGACGGAAATCTCGCTCCGAGGCCGGACCGGGTGGCTGACCTACTGTTCCGGCGGGGCCTCTGTTCCGCTCCACTCGGCCCCTATGGCAAGTCCCGCAACTCGGAACGGCAGCGGTCGCGATGATGGCAAATGGACCTGACCGCCGGCCGATCCGGCCCGGCTGCTGCGGGTGGCGCTGTCTCCCTGCGTGAGATGCGGGAGGCTCCCTCTCAGTCTTTCTCCAGCGTCCCCAACAACGCGTCCACCAACGGCCGATCGCGCTCCTGGGTCAGGCGATCACGCGCGGCGGCGGGCCGGAGCCATTCCAGCCGGTCCACCTCGTCATTCGGGGCGAAGGTGCCGCCCGTGGCCTCGGCCGCCCAGTAACGGACTTCTTTGGGGCGGCCGTTCACGCAATAGTGGGAGGTCGGCAGCTCCGCGCCGGGGCGGCAGGTCATGCCCGTCTCCTCGGCCACTTCGCGCAGCGCTCCGGCCAGCGCGCCCTCGTCGCGCTTCAACTTCCCCTTGGGGAAAGAGTGATCGTCGTACCGGGGCCTGTGGACGAGTGCCAGCTCCAGCTCGCCGTCGATCGGCGAGCGGCGCCACAGCACGCACCCCGCCGCCCTGATCGGCGGCTTCCGCGTCAGCGCCGTCGCGTCGCTTTTCACGTCCACACCTCCTCGCGGGTCCTGTCATGGATCGTGCCGGGCACCTCGCTCAAGCCGACCACCCCGGCTCCCCCGCCCCCACCCGGGCCGGTGCCCAGGCGCGGCCGAAGGCGAAGCGGGCCGCCTCGACCTCGTGCCGCTGGTCGGCGTGCAGGGCGCCCAGCGCGTAGGCCGTGGCCGGGGCGATCCGGGGGGTGCGGGCGGCGGCGGCTGCCGCGGCGGCGGCTTCGGCTGCGTCGCGGTGGCGTTCCAGGGCGCGGGCCGCCTCCGCCAGGCGCGGGGTTTCCCCCTCGAACCCGGCGGACGGGTCCTCGTCACAGACCTCGGCCACCTCCTGGGCGAACCGGCTCAGCCGCAGCAGCACGCGCACCTGGTGCCAGGGCAGGTCCTGGCGGTTCGCCGCGGCCAACGCGCCCCCGCGAGGGGGGTACCCGGCCCGGGTGAGCGGCAGGGCGGCGACCGCTTCGGCCAGTCGGCGGTGCGCGTGTCCGGCCAGCGGCGGCAGCACCTCGGCGGCAGGCCGGTCCGCTACGTCGGGGAGTAACGGGACCTCCGAGGCCAGTACGGCCACCGCGTCCGCGACCGCGTGGAAGCGGGAGGAGCCCAGGGCCTGGAGCGCCGCGGAGTGGGCGCGGGTGCGGGCCAGCGTGAGCTGGCGCTCCAGCAGCGCGCCCGCGCGCGCGGCGCCCACGGCCAGCGCCCGGTCGGTCTCCCGCGCCTCCTTCGCCTCCGCCGCCGACACCGAGGAGGAGGACGAGGAAGAGGGCGAGGAGGAGGAAGCCGAAACCGAGGACGAAGCAGACGCCGGGGCCGAAGCAGACACCGAAGCAGACGCCGACGCCGTCACGGACTCGGCGCCCATCACCGCTTCGGACGCCTTCCCGGCTTCCCGCCCCTCCCCCGTCAGCCGCCGCAGCGCCGTCAGCAGCCGCTCCAGCCGCGCTCCGCAAGCGTGCTCCCGGGCGAGCGTCCCCGACAGCCACCCGAGTTCGGAGCGGAGGTGGTCGGCCCAGGCCGCGTCCACCACAGGCCGGTAGGTGTGCAGCGCCCCGCTGATCCGCCGCGAGGCGGCCCGCAGTTGCCGTACCGCCTCCCCGGCGCCCGTGGCGTCCGGCCCGCTCTCCCGGTGGAGGCGCAGGCTGCGCAGGAATTCGACCGACTGCTCGCGCAGGTACCCGGCCAGCACCTCGCCCGCCGTGGGCCCGGAGGGGGCCGGTGGAGCGGTCCGGACGCGCGCGGCTTCGTCCGCCGTGCGCGGCGGGCCGTCCGCCACGACGGCACGGACTCCGGGCCGAGCGTCGGGCCGCGCACCGGACCGCGCATCGGGCCGCACGTCGGCGAGCGCGTCGGACCGCGCATCAGGCCGAACGTCGGCGAGCGCATCGGGCCGCACGTCGGCGAGCGCGTCGGACCGCGCGTCCGCGAGCCCGGCCGTGCCGGTCACCGGCGGCCGTGGGTGCGCCCCGCGGAGCGCCGTGGGGTCATGTCGCTGGGCCACGCCGGCGCCTCCGGGCGTCGATGAGCATTTCCTGTACGTTCGGCAGCGGGTTGCCGTCGGCGTCCGTCGCGTGCCGGATCCAGTCGCCGTCGGGGCCCAGGTGCCAGGAGGACGTGTCGTCCGAGGTCCCCAGCTCCAGCAGGCCGCACAAGGACGCCCGGTGGCCCGGGTCGGAGACCCGTACGAGGGCCTCGATCCGCCGGTCCAGGTTCCGGTGCATCATGTCGGCGCTGCCGAGCCAGACCTCCGGGTCGCCGCCGTTGCCGAAGATGAACACGCGGCTGTGCTCCAGGAACCGTCCGAGCACACTGCGGACCCGGATGTTCTCGCTGAGCCCGGGCACGCCCGGCCGCAGCGCGCATATCCCGCGCACCCACACGTCCACCGGCACGCCCGCCTGCGACGCACGATAGAGAGCGTCTATGACGCTCTCGTCCACCATCGAGTTGACCTTGATGCGGACGTACGCGGGCCGTCCGGCCTCGTGGTGCCCGATCTCCTTGGTGATCCGCTGCACCAGACCGTCCCGCAGCGAGGTCGGCGCGACCAGCAGCCGCTGGTAGGTCTCCCGCCGCGAGTAGCCGCTGAGCCGGTTGAACAGGTCGGAGAGGTCCGCGCCCACCTGCGGGTCGGCGGTGAGCAGGCCCAGGTCCTCGTACAGCCGGGCGGTCTTGGGGTGGTAGTTGCCGGTGCCGACGTGCGAGTAGCGGCGCAGCATCTCGCCCTCCTGCCGGACGACGAGGGAGAGCTTGCAGTGCGTCTTCAGGCCCACCAGCCCGTAGACGACGTGACACCCGGCCTCCTCCAGCTTGCGGGCCCACTTGATGTTGGCCTGCTCGTCGAACCGCGCCTTGATCTCGACGAGGACGAGCACCTGCTTGCCGGACTCCGCGGCGTCTATCAACGCGTCCACGATCGGCGAGTCGCCGGAGGTGCGGTACAGCGTCTGCTTGATGGCCAGCACGTCCGGGTCGGCGGCGGCCTGTTCCAGAAACGCCTGGACGGAGGTGGAGAAGGAGTCGTACGGGTGGTGCAGCAGCACGTCCCGGGTGCGCAGCGCCGCGAAGATGTCCGGCGCGGACGCCGACTCGACCTCCGCGAGGCTGCGGTGCGTCCCGGCCACGAACTTGGGGTACTTCAGCTCGGGCCGGTCCAGCGCCCCCACCCCGAACAGACCCGTCAGGTCCAGCGGGCCGGGCAGCGGGTAGACCTCGGACTGCGAGACCTTCAACTCCTCGACCAGCAGGTCCAGTACGTCGTGGTCGATGGACTCCTCGACCTCCAGCCGGACCGGCGGGCCGAAGCGGCGCCGCATCAACTCCTTCTCCAGCGCCTGGAGGAGGTTCTCCGCGTCGTCCTCCTCGACCTCCAGGTCCTCGTTCCGCGTCACCCGGAACATGTGGTGCGCCCGCACCTCCATCCCCGGGAACAGCTCCTCCAGGTGCGCCGCGATCACGTCCTCGATGGGCACGTACCGCTGCGGCGACGCCTCCAGGAAGCGCGACAGCAGCGGCGGCACCTTCACCCGCGCGAAGTGGTCGTGGCCGCTGACGGGGTTGCGGACGACGACGGCGAGGTTCAGGGACAGGCCGGAGATGTACGGGAACGGGTGCGCCGGGTCCACCGCGAGCGGGGTGAGGACCGGGAAGATCTGCTGGCGGAAGAGGGTGAACAGGCGGGCCTGCTCCTTCTCCGTCAAGTCGGGCCAGCGGATCAGGTGAATGCCCTGGTCGGCGAGTTCGGGGGCGACGTCCTGCTGGAAGCAGGCGGCGTGCCGGGCCATGAGCTCGCGCGAACGGGTCCAGATCTGCTCCAGCACCTCGCGCGGCTGGAGGCCGGAGGCCGAACGGGTGGCCACGCCGGTGGCGATGCGGCGTTTGAGACCGGCGACGCGGACCATGAAGAACTCGTCCAGGTTGCTGGCGAAGATCGCCAGGAAGTTGGCCCGTTCGAGGAGCGGGGTGTCCGGGTCCTCGGCCAGCTCCAGCACCCGCTCGTTGAACGCCAGCCAGCTCCGCTCGCGGTCCAGGAACCGTCCGCTCGGCAGCTCCGCGCCGGACTCGCCGTCGTCCTCGTACGCGTCCGCGTCACCGTCGAGGTCCGGCTCCAGCTCCGGCACCGGACCGGCGACCGTATGCGGCCGGTGCGCGGCGATCGAACCCACCGAGGGCTGCGCGGCGACGGACGCCGCGAGCCGGGCCGCCGCCGTCTGACGGCGGGCGGCGGAAGTCGTCGGAATGCCGGTCTCGGCCTCGGCCGGGGCCTGGGCGCTGGACTGCTGGTTCATGGCCTTATTCTTCCGCGCTGAGGGCGTCGCAGGCACGGACGGGAGAAGTCGGACGGAGCCCGGCCTCCGGTGGGGCCGGTCGGGCGCGGCGGGCTGCATTCCGCGATGCTCGCAAGCGTCGTTGAACCGCCGGTAACGCGGACATGGCGGCCAGGCAAGCGGGAGGGTGCCTGGAGGGGGTGCGGGGGTGCGTAGGTCTCGGGGAGGGAGTGCGTACGTCTCGGGCGGGGTCCCCGAAGAGCGCGACTGCGCAGCGGCTTCCGCCCCGGTCGACACCCACTCGTGGATCGGCACAGCCGCCGGGCCCGATCCTCGGTTCAGCGTGCCGACCGGCTCAGATCAGCGTCACGGTCAGCGTCACCACGGCCCCCCGGCCGGCGTCCGGGCCGGGTGCGTGGGCGTGGGCCGGGGCCACCCCCAGCCCGTCCATCAGCTCCCGGACCGTCCACAGTCCCCAGCCCGTGGCCCGCGCGGGGTCCGGGGCGGTCCCGAGGACGCGGGCCAGGTCGAAGCCGGGCCCGTCGTCGGCGACCCGGCAGCGCACCGACCGGCCCTCGCGGTACAGGCACAGCCGCCCCCGGCCGCCCGCGTGCCGGATCACGTTGTCGGTGACCTCGTTGACGGCCAGCAGCAGGGCGCCCCGGCGCGGGCCCACCACGCCCAGCCGGGCCGCGTACGCGCCGACGGCGTGCCGCAGGCGGGGGAGGTCGGGGCGGGTGAAGCTCATCTCCAGGGCCGGGGGACGGGCGGTATGGAGCTCGCTGGGCCCGTGGGGCCGGTGGGGCCCGTTGGACTCGTGGATTTCACGGGTCTCACGGCACTCGTCGGACTCATGGCACCCGTGAGGTTCGCGGAAAGGGAAGGCGTCGGGACGGGGGCCCATGGCTCACTCGCCCTCCAGCGTCAGTTGCGGCACGTTCAGGGCCCCCAGCAGCAGGAATGTGTGCGCGTGCATTCCGCCGCAGCGGATCTCGACGCGTCGGCCGGACTCCATGGCGGCGGCCAGCCGCAGGACGGAGCGGGCGCAGTGCACGTCCAGGAAGGTCAGCTCGGTGAGGTCCATGACGACGCGCTCCGCACCGGAGGCGGCCACCCGGCGCAGGATGTCGGCGAACTGTTCGCGGGTGGACAGGTCCGCGTCCCCGACCAGCCGCAGCCCGTACCCGGCGCCCGGCCGCTCGCCGCCGATCGCCAGCAGGCTCCCGGGCCGCTCCAGCAGGGCCGTGGGGTGCCCGGCGGCGGCCCGGTCCAGCACGTCCGTGGTGAACCGGGCGCGGTCGTAGGCGCACAGCTCCGTGTAACGGGAGTCGGCGAACAGGTAGTGGCAGCCCGCGCTCTCCCGCCACAGCACCCGCTCGATGTCCGCCCCGAAGGACGGCACCCAGGCCATGTCGATGGCGCTGCGGACGGAGGGGTACCCGGCCCGCCGCGCCCGCTGGATCTCCCGGTGCAGCCCGGCCACCTGCCGCTCCACGGACAGCGTGTGCGGCAGCCACATCTGCTCCATGGTCAGCACGACCAGTTGCCCGCTCTCCAGCGCGCCGTCCACCGGAGGCCCGTACGCCGCCAGGTGCGCCAGTACCTCGGCTCTCGGCAGCGCCGGGTCCGGGAAGAGCAGGACCCGTTCCCCCTTGGTGATGCCGGTCTGGGCGAACGAGCCGAGGGTGGACCACCGCGCCTCCTCGTCCGCGTAGCTGGCGAAGGCGTGGTCTCCCGGGCGCAGGCGCTCGACCGAGACGACGCGGGCGTGCTCTTCGACGTGGAGCGTCACGGAAGTCTCCTGCTCTCGAAGTCGTCCCCTGCTACCGCTGCCGACGCGGAGCCACTGGCGCCGAGCCGTCGGAACGGGCCGCCCAGGGCTGTGAACGACGCGGGCCGCCGGGCCCCGGTCGGCGCGCGCGGCACCGGGGAGGCTAGCCACCGACGGCCGGGAGAAAGGCGTTCGCCGCTATTGACCGGAAGCAGGCCGAGAGACGCCGATCGGCGCACGGAACCGACCGCTCCACATCCGTCATCGATCGCTTCGCAACCGCTGTCGCCCGTTCGGCCCAAGGGTTTGCCCAGGCGGTACACCGGACACCCGTGGTCCGTCCGTTCCCGACGAGCCTGGGGAGGTTCGCCATGGCAACAACCCAGATCAGCGCCGAACTGTGGGACGAGTTCCACAAGGTCGTCAACATGACGTCCCGCGAGCTACAGGAGTGGCTGAGCGTGCAGGCCGCGGGCGAGGAGACCGAGGCGCTGCCCGACCAGGCCGGGCCGCCCCTGGGCCGGCGGGTGGTGGAGATCCTGGGCAAACGCCGCGCGGACCTGTCGCAGGACGACGTGCACGTCATGGAGCGGGTGTGCGACATCGTCCACTCCCAGCGTCCCCCGGACCTGGACCCGAAGGCCGGCGGCTCGGACTGGCGGCACGGCCTGATGAACATCGGCCACGACCCGCTCAAGCCGTCGTGACCCGGAGGGCACGCGCCTCGGAACGGAACCGGAACGGATTCGGAACGGAAACGAACGCCCGATAACAAACGCCCGACGCGGACGAGGACGGGGCCGCCCCGTCCTCCCCCGCTCCTCTCAGCTCTCGCTGCGGTACATCAGGTCCGTCTCGTACGTGACGAAGCCCAGCCGCTCGTACACGGTGACCGCGGCCGTGTTGTCCGCGTCCACGTACAGCATCGCCGTCGGCAGCCCCTGACCGGCCAGGTGCCGCAGACCGATGGCGGTCAGCGCCTTGCCGAGTCCGCCGCCCTGCGCGCCCGGGCGCACCCCGAGCACGTACACCTCGCCGAGCCCTTCCTCGGCGTGCACCTTCGTCCAGTGGAAGCCGACGATCTCGCCGTCCTTCTCGGCGAGGAAGAAGCCCTTCGGGTCGAACCACGGCTCGGCCTTGCGGTCGTCCAGGTCCCGCTGCTTCAGGGAGCCCTGCTCGGGGTGGTGCGCGAAGGCGGCGGCGTTCACCGCCAGCCAGGCCGCGTCGTCCGCGCCCGGCTGGAAGGTACGGACGGTGACGCCCTCCGGCAGCACCGGCTCGGCCAGGTCCAGCCCGGCGAGCGGGCGGCGCATCTGCCGCAGCTCGCGGAAGAGCGTGAGGCCCAGCGTCTGGGCGAGGTGGCGGGCGGCGGCGTGTCCGCCGTGCGCCCACACGCGCAGCCGCCGGTGGGACTGCTCCAGCAGCGCGGTACCCAGCGCCCGGCCGTGCCCCCGGCCGCGGTGCGAGGGGTGCACCAGCAGTTCGGCGGCGGGTGCCTCCACGGGGTCGGTGTCCTCAAGCTGGGCGTACCCGACGAGCTGCTCCCCGGAAGCCCCGTCACCGGCCCCGGCAGCCTCGGCCCCACCCTCCGTCACATACAGCAGCACATGCCGCACGCCCGGCCGCGGCCCGCCGCGCAGTTGCAGCCGGCCCTGCTCGGACACCGCGGGCTGCCCGTCCGTCTTCGCGGCCTCCGCGACCAGCGCGAGCACCGCCCCGGCCGTCTCGGGCGACAGCTCGTCCCGCACCTCGATCCTGCGGCCTGCCCGGCCATTCTCCTGCGCAGCGTCAGTCATGCCTCGAAGCGTACGACCCGCGATGGGCCGATCCGGTGGCCCGGGCCCCCAGGGCGCGTCACGACAATCCCATAAGCACATCGACTCGTAATCTGATACCCCCTGTTGCGCTACGCGCGTTGACCGTAGGCTGCGGTCCGCTCGGACACCTGTACCCATCACCGGAACCTCTGGTTCCGGCGCTCGGCGTACCAGCAGTACCCCCGTCCGTCACCGGATGCCGGTCCCCGCGCCCGCGGACCGCTCCGCCCACCCGCAACCTGCCATGAAGGGGAAAGACGCATGTCAGCGACACCTCAACGGCGCCGCACGGCCCGGAAGCCGGCGGCCGTGGTCGCCGTGCTGGCCGCCGTCGTCGGGGTCACGGCCACGGCGGCACCGGCCGGCGCCGAAGACACCCGCGCGGGCCAGGCGGCCCACGCCTCCCACGGTCACCACGGAAAGCCGGCCCCCCACAAGGGCCACACCGTGGACGTGCAGCTCCTCTCCTTCAACGACTTCCACGGCAACCTTGAGCCGCCGCAGGGCTCGTCCGGCACGGTCGAGGAGGTCCAGCGCGACGGCACCAAGAAGAAGGTGGAGGCCGGCGGCGTCGAGTACCTGGCCACCGCCCTGCGCAAGGCCCGCAAGGGCCACCCCTACTCGGTGACCGCCGCGGCCGGCGACCTCGTCGGCGGCAGCCCGCTGCTGTCCGGCCTCTTCCACGACGAGCCGACCGTCGAGGCCATGAACAAGCTGGGCCTGGACGTCACCTCCGTGGGCAACCACGAGTTCGACGAGGGCCGCGCCGAGCTGACCCGCCTCCAGAACGGCGGCTGCCACCCCAAGGACGGCTGCTACACCAAGGGCCGCAAGTTCGGCGGCGCCGACTACCCGTACCTGGCCGCCAACGTCACCGACGAGCGCACCGGCAAGCCGATCCTCAAGCCGTACTGGGTCTGGCGCAACAAGGGCGTGAAGATCGGCTTCATCGGCGTCACGCTGGAGAACACCCCGGGCATCGTCAGCGCCAACGGCGTCAAGGGCCTGAAGTTCCACGACGAGGTCGCCACCATCGACAAGTACGCCAAGGAGCTGGACCGCCAGGGCGTGAAGTCGATCGTCGCGCTCGTCCACGAGGGCGGCTTCCCGGCCTCCACCTCCTACAACTACAACTGCGACAGCAACGGTCCCGGGGACGGGATCTCCGGCCCGATCGTCGAGATCGCCAAGAAGGTGACCCCGAAGGTCGACGCGCTGGTCACCGGCCACACCCACCAGGCCTACGCGTGCACCATCCCGGACCCGGCGGGCACCCCGCGCACCGTCACCTCCGCCGCGTCCTTCGGCAAGCTCTACACCGACACCACGCTGACGTACGACCGCCGCACCAAGGACATCGTCCGCACCAGCGTGCGCGGCGCGGGCGCGGCCAACCACGTCGTCCACCGCACCCAGCCCAAGGCCGCCGACATGACGGCCCTCATCCAGCGCTGGAACAAGCTCGCGGCCCCGGTCGCCAACAAGCCGGTCGGCTACATCTCCGCCGACATCTCCGGCCGCGGCTCCACCGATCCCGAGACCCCGCTCGGCGACCTGCTCTCGGACGCCCAGCTCGAAGCCACCGCCGGCGCGGACAAGGGCAAGGCGCAGATCGCCTTCATGAACCCCGGCGGCATCCGCACCGACCTCGCCCACAAGGCGTCCGGGGCGGAAGGCGACGGCGTGGTGACGTACGGCGAGGCGTTCGCCGTCCAGCCCTTCACCAACATGACGAACGTCGTCTCGCTCACCGGCGCCCAGCTGATCACCACGCTCCAGCAGCAGGTCAGCGGCCTGAACGAGGCCAACCCGAAGATCCTCCAGGTCTCCAAGGGCTTCACCTACACCCTCGACATGACCAAGTCCGGCGCCGCCCGCGTCGTCAAGGACTCGGTCAAGCTCGACGGCAAGCCCATCGACCCGGCCGCGACCTACCGGGTGGCGATGAACGAGTTCCTGGCGGGCGGCGGCGACAACTTCCCCGTCCTGAAGGAGGGCAAGGACAAGTACGTCGGCCCGTCCGACCTGGACGCCTTCACCGCGTACCTGACGGCCCACTCCTCGGCGGCCTCGCCCCTGGCCCCGCCGAAGGCGGACCGCATCAAGATCGTGAAGTAACGGCGTATGTCGGGGCCGGGGGGAGTCGTGCTCCCCCCGGCCCTGCTTCCGTCAAGCAACTCAAGCGGCTCAACCAGCGGCAAGCTCTCCTCAACCAGCGACGAACCGCTCCCAGGCCGCTCCCCGCAGCCGCCCCTCCGGCACCTTCCGCCCGAACGCGACCAGCAGCAGATCCTGCGCACTACCGCACACCTCCGGCCCGCTGCCGTACGTCCAGTCGAGATCATCGGCGACGAGCGTGACGCCCCCCAGCTCGGCCCCGAAGAACTTCGCCGACTTGGGAGTCACCGCCCCCAGCAGCACCCGCACCCGCTCCTCCGGAACGCGACGGTCCAGCCCCAGAGGGACGGTCATGTCCAGCCCGTGCACCACGTCGTGCCCCAGCGCCGACGTGAACCCTCCGACCGGCGGCGTCCACGGGTGCTCCGCGTTCTCCCGCAGAAACGCGGCGAGCCGACCCGCCGAATGGGCAGCCGCGTCCCGACGCGCCAACCGGTCCGTCATCCGGTCCAGACTGCCGCGCGCCTTCGCCACCTCCCACACCACCTTGGGCAGCGCATACCGGAACCCCAGCGACATATGCGCCGCCACCTCCCGCACCCGCCACCCGGCACACAGGGACGGCGCGTCCCACTGCGCCTCCCCCAGGCCGTCCAGCACATCGGCCAGCTCCCGCCGCTCGGCCGCGATCATGGCGCGAATACCCGCTGTCGTCTCCTGCCGCGTCGAATTCCCCATGATCTCCACGATGGTTGGCGCCCGGCCATAAGTCCAAGAGCGGAAAACTCTCGCCACTAGAATTCATGGTTATGGAACTGCGCCAACTGCGGTACTTCGTCGCCGTGGTGGAGGAGGCCAACTTCACCCGCGCCGCCGCCCGGCTGCACCTGTCCCAACCCGGCCTCAGCGCCCAGATCCGCCAGCTCGAACGCGAACTGGGGCACCCCCTGCTGCACCGCTCCGGCCGCTCGGTGACCCTGACGGAGGTGGGCGAGGCCGTCCTCCCGTACGCCCGTGCCGCACTCGCCGCCGCCGACGGGGTACGGCAGACGGCGGACGAGTTCACCGGGCTGCTCCGCGGCCGGGTCGCGCTGGGCCTGATCTCCGGGGCCGCCCGGCACGCGTTCGACATGGCCTCCCTGCTGGCCGACTTCCACGCCCAGCACCCCCGGGTCGAGATCGCCCTGACCGAGGACACCTCGGACCGGATGCTCGCCGCCGTCCAGCGCGGTGACCTCGACATCGCCGCCGTCGGCCTCGCGGACCCGGAACCCCCGCCGGGCCTGTCCCTCCACCTCCTCGTGGACGTACCGCTGGTCGCCGCCGTGACGCCGGACGACCCGCTGGTCGGGGACGCGCGCGACGGAGCCATCCCCCTGACCGCACTCCGCGACCGCCCGCTGATCGGCCTGCCGCGCGGCACGGGCATGCGGGGCGTCCTCCACCGCACGTGCGCGCGGGCCGGCTTCCACCCCCACGTCGCCTTCGAGGCCACCGACCCGCACGTCCTGGCCCTGTTCGCCGCCCGGGGGCTCGGCGTCGCCGTCATCCCGGAACTGACGCCGGACGAAGCGGCGGCCCGCGGACTACGCACCCTCTCCATCACCGACCCGGACCTGCGCGGACGCGTTGCCCTCGCCTGGCGCACGGACGGCCCACCCGGCCCGGCGGCCCGCGCCCTCCTGGACCTTCTCCGCAAGGAACTGATCCCGCAGGCACACACCACCCCCGCGACCGGCTGACCCGCTCTCCCCCTCCTTTGGCCGGAACGCACGACGCGCCCGGCCCCTCCCCCTCACTACTGTCGCGAACCGCCCGCCCGCACACCCCGCCGAGAGGGGACCCCCATGGCCCACCTGCCCCGCCCCTTGACCAACCTCCGCCCCCGCGTGGCCGCCCTCACCCTGACCGCCGCCCTCCTGGGAGCGGCGGCCCCCACCGCGTACGCGTCCCTCACGGACGACGACTCCAAAACCACCGTCACGTCCGCGCCCCAGTCCGACGAGACCCGCCCCTACATCGAGACCAGCCTCCTGTTCGGCACCGCCCGCCCCAATGGCGGCCCACCCGTCACCGACAAGGAATTCCGCGCCTTCGTCGACGAGTTCGTCACCCCGCGCTTCCCCGACGGCCTGACCGTCCAGGACGGCTACGGCCAGTACCGCGACACCCACGGCACCATCGAACGCGAACGCTCCTACGAACTGATCCTGCTCTACCCGACGTCCCAGGCCCGCCCGAACAACCCGAAGATCGAACAGGTCCGCGCCGCGTACATGAAACGCTTCGGCCAGGAGTCCGTGGCCCGGATCGATGATCGGGCGCGGGTGGACTTCTGACCGAAGCGTTTTCCGTTTCGGCGCGGGTCAGCCGTTGAGCGTCCCTGCCTTGATCGTCAGGAGTAGGTCGCGGAAGGTGCGGGGCGCCACGGGGATAGTCACCTCGGGCACGTCGCTCTCGCACAGGAGGAGACCACGCGCATCCTCCGTAACATTGACGCAGCTGCTTCCCTCACTGCAATAGAGCGATCCAGTCGCTTGCGCGACGAGTTCCTCCTTGCCCACCCGCACGGCTTCCTCGCCGCCTGCGCGGGCAACGTGCTCCGCGCGGATATCCCGCCAGCGCGTATATCCGATCTCACCTGTGCTGGGAGTCATCTCCATCAGCCGTCGATCACCCCTTCCTTGAGTTGCAGAAGGAGGACGCGGAAGGGGTGACGGGCAGCACGCAAGGTGACCTCAGGCGCGCTGCTCTCCCGCAGGTAGATGCCTTCCGCATCCGCCGAGACATTGACGCACGCGTTCCCTTCACTGCAATACGACGACTGTTGCCAACCCTGCTGAACCATGTCCCCATCCCTCACAGACTTCGCATGATCTCGTAAATCAGGTGACGCGAATCCTCTTCATTGAGCGCGACAGCCTCCATTCGATCGAGCAGTGATCGGTACTTGGCGAGTTGGTCCTCGGCATCAAGCAACACCGGACCATGTGCTTGATCCAGCTGCACGGTGTCCAGCTCAGGAACTTCTCCCCGCGCGTAGCAGACCAGTTGCCCAGCACCCGGATATGCACCGACATCGAACGGGATGGCGATAACCGTCACGTGTTCGCGCTCACTCATCTCCAGGAGGAATTCGAGCTGCTTCCGGGCGATTTCAACGCCTCCGACTTTCATCCGCAGTGCAGCCTCGTGAACAATCGCCCGGTAGGGCACCGGTTCTTCCCTGAAGATCACTGCCTGGCGCTTGATGCGGAACGACACCCGATGCTCGACTTCTGGAGGCGAAAGCGGAGTAACGGCCTGCCTAAACACCTCTCGCGCGTGCTCGGCAGTCTGCAAGAGGCCAGGCACATGCGCTGTGGCTGCCGCATGCAGGCCCTTTGCATGGTGTTCCAACTCCGCGAGGTCCAGCAGGCCCGAAGGCAGAATCCCTCGGTACTCCTCCCACCAACCACGCTGTCGGTTCGCAGCCATGTCGATCAACGCATTGATCAACGCGTCATCGTCACAACCACAGTTCCGAGCCATCGTACGAATGCGTTCGGCACTCACACCGAAGCGTCCCGCCTCGATATTGCTCACCTGAGTCTGGTTTGTTCCGAGCATGCGCCCCGCGTCCGTCGACGAAATCCCCGCGCGCTCGCGCAACTTGCGCAGCTCGATACCCAAACGCAAGCGACGTGCCGACAGGGCCGTCTTTGGTGTCACCCGCGCACTCCCTCCGTCACCCATATGGGGGTTATTTAAGGTCCTAGCGGAGCGACTTCTAAGCACTTATATACCGTGTTCGTGGTGTGAGTCACACCACCCACGACCTCCTCCGATAGGAGCGCTTCATGGCCACCGTATCGCCCGCCAAACCCTGGGCGTACACACTCCAACTCCCCCACGACCCCGGCTCCGCCCGCATCGCGCGAGCCATCGTCCGGGCCCTGCTCGACCACTACAACCTGGACGAACTCACCGCCACCGCAACCCTCTTGACCAGCGAATTGGTCACGAACGCCTACCTCCACTCCAACGGCCCCGCCTCACTGCGCGTACGCGGCCTGTCCCCCGACCGCCTGCGCATCAGCGTGTGCGACACCAACCCCGTCATCCCGGCGCCCTTCGACCGCCCACCCGTCGACCTGCTCGGTCCATGCGGCACGAGTCTGGCGCTCGATGCCGAGTCGGGGCGCGGGCTGCTGCTCGTACGCCTCTGCGCCGCGAACTGGGGCGGCTACGCGCTCGGCGAAGAACTCTTCGGCATGGCGGGGAAGCTGCTGTGGTTCGAGCTGCTGCCCGAACGGGAGGCGTTCGGCGTCGCCGCGTGAGAGACCGAACCCTCCACCGCTGACCTGGCAGAACGGTTCGTCGATCTTTGCCGAACGGTCAGCCAACCACCCTTCCGTCGCCGGTAGGTTCCTCCGCGTCGTACGGAACGTCGTACGGAAAACCGAATGCGGCAATCAATGGAGGAACGGCATGACGGCCCTTGACCTGGGTGCATTCACGGACGCTCTCCCGCAGGCGTGGAGCTCGCGCATAGTGGGCGAGGTGGCGGGCGCCTGGGTGAAGGTGCTGCGGATGGATGAGATGCCGGTGGTGGAGGAGAGCCACACGGCGGACGAAATCCTCGTGGTGGTCGATGGCGTCTTGGAGCTGACGCTCGGGGACGAGCCGGTGTCGGTGCCGGCCGGGAGTCTGTGCCGGGTCCCGGCCGGGGTGCCGCACGCGGTGCGGTCGGGGAGCCGGGGGACGTTGCTGATCGTGGAGGCGGCGGAGGGTTCCCCGTCCGGGCCGTGAACGGGTTGCTGCCTCGTGCGGCAGCAACCCGCTCCCGCGATCACCTCAGCGGAAGTCCCCCGCATGATCCCGCGCCCACTCGGCGAACGAGTGCGGCGGGCGGCCGGTGAGGCGTTCGAAGGTGTCGGTGACCTGCGGCTTCGTGCCCACCGTGGAGCCGAAGTAGCCGATGAGGGTCAGGGCGAGTTCCTTCGGGACGCCGGAGAGGGTCATTCCCTCGGCGGCCTCCTCGGGGGTGATCTTCTCGACGGTGAGGGGGCGGCCGATGACGCGGCCGATCTCGGCGACCTGTTCCTCCATCGTGATGCCTTCCGGGCCCGTGACGACGTAGGTCTGTCCGGCGTGGGTGCCGTCGCGGTCGAGGAGGGCCAGGGCCGCGAGCTCCGCGAGGTCGGTCTCGTGGACGGGTGCGCCCGTGGCGCCCGGGTGCGGCAGGCGTACCGTCCCGGCCGTCCGGATCGCCTCGGCCCATTCCAGGGTGTTGCTCGCGTACATGCCGCCCCGGATGAAGGTGAACTCCAGCCCGGACGCGCGGATCACGCGCTCGGCCGTGGCGTGCATGCGGGCGATGAAGTTCTCGTCGTCGGCCGGAGTGTCGGTGACGGCGAGCGAGGAGTTGAAGACGATCCGGCGGACGCCCGCGCGGACGGCGGCCTCGACCAGCAGGTCGGTGCCGCGTTCGCCGCCCGCCGCGTGGTTGAGGAAGACGGCGTCGGCGCCCTGGAGGGCGGGTTCCAGGGAGGCGGGGTCCGTCAGGTCGGCCCGTATCGTCTCGACGCCGGCCGGGAGTCCGGCGCGTTCGGGGTTGCGGGTCAGGGCGCGTACGGGGGCGCCCTGCTCGACGAGGCGGCCGACGAGGTCGCGGCCGATGTTGCCGGTCGCTCCGGTGACAACGATCATGGTGGGCCCTTCGGTAGGGGGAGCGGGTGTGCTGCCGGTGACACGGACGGCGGATGATCACCATTGCCCGGTGCGCCATCTGTACACCCCAGCACGCACGCGGCGCGCGGAATTTCCAACCCGGGTGCCGTGACCGCGACTTCGGCAGGTGGGCGGCCCTATCTCCCCGGCATATCCGACGGTGGCGGCGTCGCCGCGCCCGGCAGCCGCAGTACCGCCTCCATGCCGTCGCCGTCCGCCGCTGGGCGCAACTGGACGGTGCCGCCCGACTGGTGGACCGTGCGGGCGACGATCGACAGGCCGAGGCCGCTGCCGGGGAGGCTGCGGGCGGAGGGCGAGCGCCAGAAGCGTTCGAAGACGTGCGGGAGTTCGTCGGCGGGGATGCCGGGGCCGTGGTCGCGGACGACGAGTTCGCCGTTCGTCAGCCGGACCTCCACCGTGCCGCCCGCCGGACTGAACTTGACCGCGTTGTCGAGGAGATTGACCACCGCCCGCTCCAATGCGGCCGGTTCGGCGCGTACGTACCACGGGTCGAGCGACGCGGTGAGGGTCAGCGACGGGCCGCGCAGCCGGGCGCGTTCCAGCGCGGCGCCCGCGATCTCGTGCAGCGCCACCACCCGCAGCGCCGCGCCGCCGCCGGGACCGGCCTCGGGCGCCCGGGAGAGTTCCTGGAGATCGCCGATCAGCGCGGCCAGCTCACCCATCTGGGCCTTCACCGAGGTCAGGAGGGCGTCCCGGTCGTCGGGCGGGAGCTGGCGGCCCGAGCGTTCGCTGCGCACCAGCAGGTCGACGTTGGTGCGGAGCGAGGTGAGCGGGGTGCGCAGCTCGTGACCGGCGTCGGCGATGAGCTGTTGTTGCAGGTCGCGGGAGGAGGCGAGGGCGGCGGTCATGGAGTTGAAGGAGCGGGAGAGCCGGGCGATCTCGTCCTCGCCGTCGACGGGGATGCGGATCGTCAGGTCCTCGGTGCGCGCGACGTGTTCGACGGCGGCAGTCAGCCGGTCCACCGGCTTCAGGCCCGCGCGGGCGACCCACAGCCCGGCCGTGGCCGCGCCGATCACCCCGATCCCGGCGACGATCAGCAGCACCAGCGCGAGCTGGTTGAGCGGGTCGGTGACCTGGTTCATGGGCGTGGCGACGGAGACCGCCATCCGGCTGCCGCCACCCAGGATGTCCGGCACCGCGTTGTCGTAACGGACGGTGAAGACGCGCATCTCCTTGCCGTCCTTGGCCCGCGTGGTGTGGACGACGCTCCGCATCGCGCCGGCGGCCACCGCCGCGTCCGAGGGCTGCGCCGGGATGACGGACTTCCCCGGTGAGGTGCACGTCGTCCCGCTCGGGGAGACGAGCTGGATGGTGTACGGGGTCGGGAAGTCCAGCCGGGCGGTTCCCGAGCACGCGGCGTCCAGGGCCCGTACGTAGTCGTCCGTGACCTTCACGTTGGTCAGCGTGCTGTCCAACTGCTCGACCAGCCGGTCGCGGGTGATCAGCCAGCAGGCGGCGGCCGAGGCGGCGACGGCGAACGCGACGGCCACGGCGGTGAGCATCGCCAGGCGGGAGCGGAGGGGGAGCCTCCGGTAGCGGCGGACGAGGCGCTGACGGAAGCTGGGAGCCGCCGGGGGCTCGTGCGGGGCGGTGGCCGGGGGCTCGTGTGAAACCGTGCCCGCGTCGTCTCCCGTGCTCATTCCGTCCCGCCGTCGGTCCGCAGGACGTACCCGACACCGCGCATCGTGTGCACGAGCCGGGGCTCGCCGCCCGCCTCCGTCTTGCGGCGCAGGTACATCACGTACACGTCCAGCGAATTGGACGTCGGCTCGAAGTCGAAGCCCCACACCGCCTTGAGGATCTGCTCACGTGTGAGCACCTGGCGCGGGTGCGCGAGGAACATCTCCAGCAGCGTGAACTCCGTACGGGTCAGCTCCACCGGCCGCCCGCCGCGCGTGACCTCGCGGGTCGCCAGATTCATTCGCAGGTCGGCGAAGGACAGGACGTCGCTGTCGGTGGGCTGGGCGCCGGCCGCCGCCGCGTAGGAGCTGCGCCGCAGCAGGGCCCGGATGCGGGCCAGCAGCTCGTCCAGCTCGAACGGCTTGACGAGGTAGTCGTCGGCACCGGCGTCCAGACCGGTGACCCGGTCGCCGACCGTGTCGCGGGCGGTGAGCATCAGGATCGGCACGGTCACGCCCTGCGCGCGCAGCCGCCGGGCGGCGGTGAGCCCGTCCATCCGGGGCATCAGGACGTCCAGCACGATCAGCTCGGGATCGTAGGACGCGACCTTGTCGAGGGCGTCCAGCCCGTCCACGGCCTGCTCGGTCCCGTACCCCTCGAAGGCCAGCGAACGTTGCAGCGCCTCGCGGACGGCGGGCTCGTCGTCGACGATCAGGATGCGGGCGGGCTGGTCACCGTGCTCGGCGGGACTCATCGGTGTGGCTACCTCGGGGTGCGGTGGACGGTGGACGGCGGGGCGGCCGGACGGGACCGGCGTCCCCCGGCCAGATTCGCACGCCGGGGTGTCGTCGGGCGGGGGCGGGGCGGTGGGTGTGGCGTGCCCGGCCCCGGGGCCCTCGTCACACGTTCCCGCTGCCGCCCCCGTAGCGGCGGTGGGCGGCCGGGCGGGACCGCGTCCCTCGCCCGGATGCGTACACCGGGGCGTCGGCGGACGGGGGCGGGGCGGTGGGCGTCGCTGCACCATCCCGACGGGGCCGTCTGGCACGACAAGGACGGCAACGCGGCCCCGAAGTGCTCGTCACACGTTCCCGCTGCCGCCCCCGCCGCGCAGGGCCTTGAGGTCGTCCTTGACGGTGTTGATCGGGATGGCGAACCCGAGGCCGACGCTGCCCGCCGAGCTGCTGCTGGCGGCCGAAGCGGGCGAGTACATCGCCGAGTTGATGCCGATGACCTGGCCGCGCATGTTGATCAGCGCGCCGCCGGAGTTGCCGGGGTTGAGCGAGGCGTCCGTCTGGATGGCCTTGTAGGAGGTCGTGGACGAGCCGGTGTCGCCGTTGTACTCGTTGCCGCCGAACGAGAACGGCCACTGCGGCAGGCCCCGGTTCTGCTCGGGGGGCTGGGTCTCGTTCTTGGGGACGGTCACCTCGCGGTTGAGGGCGGAGACGATGCCGCTGGTCACCGAGCCGGTGAGCCCCTCCGGCGAACCGATCGCCACGACCTGGTCGCCCACCGCGAGGTCGTCCGAGTTGCCGAGCGCGGCGGTCTTCAGCCCCTTGGCGCCCTTGACCTTGACCAGAGCCAGGTCCTTGTTCGGGTCGGTGCCGACGACGTCGGCGGTCTTCGTGCTGCCGTCGCTGAACCTGACGGTCACGGTGTCGGCGCCCGCCACCACGTGGTTGTTCGTGATGATCTCACCGTCACTGGTGACGACGACCCCGGAGCCGGTGGACCGGCCGGTGTCCGTCCGCGCCGATATCTCCACGATGGCCGGCATGACCGCCTTGGCCACCGCCGCGACCCCGCTGTCACCGGTCTTCCCGGCGTTCACGACGGGGGTGGAGACATCGCCGTTGCCGTCGAAGGCGCTGCCCGCGATCAGCGCGGCGCTGCCGCCGCCGATCAGGCCAGAGGCCAGGGCCACTGCCGCGATCAGGACGGCCGGTTTGCGCCACCGGCGGCGCGACCCGCCGCCCTCGCCGGGCGCGCCGGCGGGCGGGTAGGGCGGCGGGGGCGGGAACGCGGGGCCTCCGGGGCCGCCCGCGCTGCCGAACCCGGCGTATCCGCCAGGGGGCATGGGGGCGAAGCCGGGGGCGGCACCCTCGCCCTGACCGGGCACCTGGCCGGTCGCGGGCTTTTGCTCACCCGGGCCGCCCGGCTGCCGACCGCGCGGATCGATCCCGCCCTGCCGGGCCGTCATCGGCTCCGGCGTCCCCTGCCGCTCGTTCCACTGCCCCCGGGAGTCCTGCCCCTGGGCTGTCGCGTCGCCGCTCCGGCGGTAGTTCTCCGTCATGTCTACGACTGTGCGAGCCGTGCATGAGAACCGCCTGAGAGCACCCTGAGAGGCCCGACAGAAGTGGGTATGCCCGGTATAAGGAAGAGCAGCTCAAGCTCAACGGGACGGGTCAGGTCCCGCAGCCGCAGGACCTGCGGACGACCAGCCGGGACGGGAACTGCCGCAGCCGCTCACGCCGGGAGCCGACCACCCGCAGGGCGTCGTCCAGCACCAGATCGACGGCCGCCCGGGCCATCGCCTCCCGGTCGGAGGCCACCGTGGTCAGCGGCGGGTCGGTCAGGGCCGCTTCCTTCACGTCGTCGAAACCGGCGACGGCCAGCTCGCCGGGCACGTCGATGCGCAGTTCGCGGGCCGCCCGCAGCAGGCCGATCGCCTGGTCGTCGGTGGCGCACATGATGGCCGGGGGTCGGTCGGGCCCGGAGAGCAGCTTCAGCGCGACCTGGTACGCCTCGTACCGGTCGTACGGGGCCTGGAACAGGCGGCCCTCGATGCTCTTCCCGGCCTCGCGCATGGCCCGGCGCCAGCCCTCGACGTGGTCGGCCACCGGGTCGCCGACGGTGGGGGTGTCCTCCGTGCCGCCGAGGCAGGCCACGTACGGGTGCCCGTGCTCCAGGAGGTGGCGGGTGGCGAGCTGGGCGCCGCCCAAATCGTCCGTCATCACCGCGAATTCGTCGATCGCCTCGGGGCGCTCGTGCATGAGCACCACCCGGGCGTCCCACGCCTCTATCTCGGCCGCCGCCAGGTCGCTCAGGCCCTGGCTGATCAGGATGAGCCCGGCGACCCGCATGCCCAGGAAGGCGCGCAGGTAGTGCAGCTCGCGTTCGGCGAGGTAGTCGGAGTTGCCGACCAGCACCATCTTGCCGCGCTCGGCGGCGGCCCGTTCGACCGCGTGTGCCATCTCGCCGAAGAAGGGCTGCCGGGCGTCCGGGACGATCAGTCCTATGAGGTCGGTGCGGCGGGAGGCCATCGCCTGCGCGACGCGGTCCGGCCGGTAGCCCAGCTCCTTGATCGCGGCGAGCACCCGCTCGCGCGTGGCCGGGGCGACCGGCCTCGGTCCGTTGTTGATGACGTAACTGACGACGGCGGTGGACGTCCCCGCCAGCCTTGCCACATCATCCCGCGTCACCTTGGCCACGCGCGGCAGTCTACGCGGGTGGCGCGTCACCGTGTCCGGCAGCGCCCGCGGGGAACTGCCGGACACGCGCCATTCCTTGGCCGGTCCGGATGCGGGTCAGCCCTTGGCCGATCCGGGCCCAGGCTGTCTCTTGGCTGATCCGGACGAGGGTCAGCCCTGGGCCGATCCGGACGCGGGCTCCTCCTCGTCCTACCCCTTGGCCGATCGGGCGGCCACGGCCTTGGCGCCCAGGGGGAGGCCGTTGAGCGCGGCCACGGACCCGGTGCCGGAGCCGGTCCCGGACGCGAGGCCCGCGTCCGTCCCGACCGCCGTCCCGGCCGCCGCCCCCGCGTCGGCGGCGGGGGCGGTGTGGGCGGCGGTCGCGCCGGAGGGCCCGGAAGCCCCGGCCTGCCGTCGTTCGGCGTCCTTCTGGCGCGCGGCGCGCTCCTGCTCCCGCTGCTCGCGCTGCTCGCGCTCCTTGGCCTCCGCCGCGCGTTCCACCTTCTCCGGCAGGACGAAGCGGTAGCCGACGTTGCGGACGGTGCCGATCAGCGCCTCGTGCTCCGGCCCGAGCTTGGCCCGCAGCCGCCGCACGTGCACGTCCACCGTCCGCGTGCCGCCGAAGTAGTCGTAGCCCCAGACCTCCTGGAGGAGCTGGGCGCGGGTGAAGACCCGGCCCGGGTGCTGGGCCAGGTACTTCAGCAGCTCGAACTCCTTGAAGGTCAGGTCCAGGACCCGGCCCTTGAGCTTGGCGCTGTAGGTGGCCTCGTCCACCGAGAGGTCGCCGGTGCGGATCTCCGTGGGGCCGTCGTCGGTGATCTGCTGGCGGCCGGTGGCCAGCCGCAGCCGGGCCTCGACCTCGGCGGGGCCCGCGGTGTCGAGCAGCACGTCGTCGATGCCCCAGTCGGCGGTGACAGCGGCCAGCCCGCCCTCCGTCACGATCAGGATCAGGGGGCACCCCGGGCCGGTGGACCGCAGGAGCTGGCACAGGGAACGCACGTGCGGGAGGTCCCGCCGGCCGTCGATCAGTATGACGTCGGCTCCGGGGGTGTCGACCAGCGCCGGGCCCTCGGCGGGGGCGACCCGCACGCTGTGCAGCAGCAGGCCGAGCGCGGGCAGCACCTCCGCCGACGGCTGCAGCGCGTTGGTCAGGAGCAGCAGCGAACTCACTGCCGACCACCTTCCCCCGTCGCCCTGGTGAGGTGTGGGTTGTCCTGCACGCTTCGCTTGCCCATGACGTCGGTTCCTCCTCGGTCCCTGCGTGGGGGCACCGCCCAGGCCCGGCCTGGGGAGTATGCGGCACTGCTTCGTACGGTCGCGGGCTCCGTCCCGCTCCGGCGCCCTGGTCCGGTCCGGCGCCCGGCCCGCACGCGGTGTGCTGTGCGGTTCAGCACACATCGTCCAGCTTGGGCGCTTTCGGGGGCCGGGGCACCCTGGAGCACGCGTGCGCTCATCCGCGCGGGGCGTCTGAAAGCACAAAAGGACCCGGGGGCAACGCTGCCCGGATCCTTCTTGCCCAGCAGAATAGCCCACATGACTTCCGGACCCGAGGCCGATTTTGCGCGATCTTGTGTTCCGTCGATCACTTCAGGTGGCCGCCGCTCTGCTCTGTTGACAGACGACGGGGTGCGCATCGAGGCGGCGTACGAGCCCTGCGCCACGCCCGGCGCGGCACCGGCGCACGGGCTCGCGGTGGTTCTCGCACACGGGTTCACCGGCGCCCTGGAGCGCCCCGCCGTGCGCCGGGCGGCGGCGGTGTTCGCCCAGCGTGCGGCCGTGATCACGTTTTCGTTTCGGGGGCACGGGAACTCCGGCGGACGGTCCACGGTCGGCGACCGCGAGGTGCTGGACCTGGCCGCGGCGGTGCGATGGGCACGGATGCTCGGGCACCGTGACGTGGCCACCGTCGGTTTCTCCATGGGCGGGTCCGTAGTGTTGCGACACGCCGCGCTGTATCGGCGGGAGCACGAGGGGCGCATTGGTGCGCACACCGACATGGTGGCGGCCGTCAGCGCGCCGGCCCGGTGGTTCTACCGGGGCACGCCCTCGATGCGCCGTCTGCACTGGGTCGTGACCCGGCCCGCCGGGCGGCTCGTGGGGCGGGTGGGACTCCGCACCCGCATCCATGCGGAGGAGTGGGACCCCGTCCCCCTCTCCCCTGTCGCCGCGGTTCCTCTGATCGCGCCGACGCCGTTGTTGGTGGTGCACGGTGATCGGGACCCGTACTTTCCGGTTGATCATCCCCGGATGCTGATGGCCGCCGCCGATCCCTCGACCAGCGAGCTCTGGCTGGAGCGCGGCTTCGGCCACGCGGAGAACGCGGCGCCTGCGGTGCTGCTGTCGCGGATTGCGGATTGGGCGGCGCAGCACCTTCCAGCCCGTCCGGCGCTTGAGGACGAGGCCCGCACCACCGATCCGGCCTGACGGCCGGGGACAGCGCGCGCGTTTTCCAGCCTGTCCGGCGATTGAGGACAAGACCCGCACCACCACCGGCCTGACGGCCACGGACGACGCCCGCAAAACCCAGCCCGCCCGCTGATCAAGGACGGTGGCCGCAAAAACAAGCCCGTCCGGCGCTTGAGGACAAGACCCGCACCACCACCGGCCTGACGGCCACGGACGACGCCCGCAAAATCCAGCCCGTCCGGCGATTGAGGACAACGCCCCGGCGTTCACCGGTCTCAAAATCATCCAGCACCCACCCAACGACCCCGGGCACGCGGGGGCAGGCTCGGCGGTGAGGGACGAGTGATTGGGGACCCGGTAAACGCCGGGCGGCGTTGTCCTCAATCGCCGGACGGGCTGAAATTTGGCGCTCGCCCCCGGGGCGCGGGAACAAGTGGCGGGTGATTCGGGGTCCGGTGAACGCCGGAAGCGTTGTCCTCAAACGCCGGACGGGCTGGAATTTGCGGGCGTCATCCTCGACCAGTCGGAACGCGAACCTTTCAAAGCCACCGCCCCGCCAGGGCACCCCGCCCGGGGCCCGGGGCCGGCGCCCCGGACGGGCCGGGGGCCGGGCCCCCAAACTCACTCCGTCTCGGCCACCGCCTCCGCGAATTGCGCCGCGTACAGCCGCGCGTACGCCCCATCCGCCGCCAGCAGCTCCTCGTGGGAGCCCTGTTCCACGATGGAGCCGGATTCCATGACGAGGATGACGTCCGCGTCGCGGATCGTGGACAGCCGGTGGGCGATGACGAAGCTGGTGCGGCCGGTGCGGAGGCGGCCCATCGCGTGCTGTATCAGGACTTCCGTGCGGGTGTCGACCGAGCTGGTGGCCTCGTCCAGGACGAGGATGGCGGGCTCGGCCAGGAAGGCCCGCGCGATGGTGATGAGCTGCTTCTCGCCGACCGAGACGTTGGCGCCCTCGTCGTCGAGCACCGTGTCATAGCCGTCGGGCAGGGTGCGGACGAAGCGGTCGACGTGCGTGGCGCGGGCCGCCTCGACGATCTTGTCCATGGACGTGCCCTCGGGCGCGCCGTACGCGATGTTCTCGGCGATCGTGCCGCCGAAGAGCCAGGTGTCCTGGAGCACCATGCCGATGTTGGCCCGCAGCTCCTCGCGGGACATCGCGGCGATGTCCACGCCGTCCAGCGTGATCCGGCCGCCGGTCACCTCGTAGAACCGCATGAGCAGGTTGACCAGCGTCGTCTTGCCGGCGCCGGTCGGGCCGACGATGGCGACCGTCTGGCCGGGGCGGACCGCCAGCGACAGGTCCTCGATGAGCGGCTTGTCCGCCTCGTAGCGGAAGGAGACCTTCTCGAAGCGGACCTCGCCGCGGACGTGCTCGGGCCGGGCCGGCTCGTCCGCGTCCGGGCGCTGCTCCTCGGCGTCCAGCAGGTCGAAGACCCGCTCGGCGGAGGCGACGCCGGACTGGACGAGGTTCGCCATGGAGGCGACCTGGCCGAGCGGCTGGCTGAACTGGCGCGAGTACTGGACGAAGGCCTGCACGTCGCCGATGGACAGCGCGCCCGACGCCACCCGCAGCCCGCCGACCACGGCGACCAGGACGTAGTTCAGGTTGCCGATGAAGACCATCGCGGGCTGGATGACCCCGGAGATGAACTGGGCCTTGAAGCCCGCCTGGTACAGCGCCTCGTTCTCGCGCCGGAACAGTTCGGCGGATTCCTTCTCCCGCCCGAAGACCTTCACCAGGGAGTGCCCGGTGTACATCTCCTCGATGTGCGCGTTGAGCTTGCCGGTGGTCGCCCACTGCTGGACGAACTGCGGCTGCGCCCGCTTGCCGACCTTCGTGGCGACGATCACCGACACCGGCACCGTCACCAGCGCGACCAGCGCCAGCAGCGGCGAGATCCAGAACATCATCACCAGCACGCCCACGATCGTCAGCAGCGAGGAGACGATCTGGCTGAGGGTCTGCTGGAGCGTCTGCGCGATGTTGTCGATGTCGTTGGTGGCGCGGGAGAGCACCTCGCCGCGCGGCTGCTTGTCGAAGTAGCTCAGGGGCAGCCGGGCGAGCTTCTCCTCCACCTGGTCGCGCAGCCGCAGGACGGTGCGCTGGACGACGCTGGTGGCGATGCGGGCCTGGAGGAAGCCGAGGACCGAGGCGGCGACGTAGATCAGCAGCACCCACAGCAGGACGGTGCCGACCGCGTCGAAGTCGATGCCCTGGCCGGGGACGACGGGCATGGTGCGGAGCAGGTCGGCCAGCCCGCCCTGGCCCTGTTCGCGCAGGTGGGCCGCCGCCTCGGCCTTGGTGACGCCGGAGGGGAGCTGCCGCCCGATGATGCCCGCCACGATCAGGTCGGTGGCCCGGCCGAGGACCTTGGGGCCGACGACGGTCAGCGCCACGCTCACCGCGCCGAGCGCCAGCGCGGCCAGGAGGGCCGGGCGCTCCGGGCGCATCTGGCCCATCAGCCGTCTGCCGGAGCCCTTGAAGTCCATCGACTTCTCGGTGGGCTGGCCGCCCATGAAGCGCCCGATCCCGGCCGCCGGCGCGGGACCCCTCCGTTTGGGTGCCGGGGCACTCATGCCGCCTCCTGCTCGGTGAGCTGGGAGAGCACGATCTCCCGGTAGGTCTCGTTGTCCGCCATCAGTTCGTGGTGGGTGCCGGTGCCGACGACCCGGCCCTCGTCCAGGACGACGATCCGGTCGGCGTTGCGGATGGTGGCGACGCGCTGGGCGACGATGACCACCGTGGCCCGGTCGGTCTCGCGGGCGAGCGCGGCGCGCAGCGCGGCGTCCGTGGCGTAGTCCAGGGCCGAGAAGGAGTCGTCGAAGAGGTAGATCTCGGGCTTGCGGACCAGGGCGCGGGCGATGGCCAGCCGCTGCCGCTGCCCGCCCGAAACGTTGCTGCCGCCCTGCGCGATGGGCGCGTCCAGCCCGCCTTCCATCCGCTCGACGAAGTCGCGGGCCTGGGCGGTCTCCAGGGCGTGCCACAGGTCGTCGTCGGTGGCGTCCGGGTTGCCGTACCGCAGGTTCGTCGCGACCGTGCCGGAGAAGAGATACGGCTTCTGGGGGACGAGGCCGATGGCGCGGGCCAGCGTCTCGGGGGCCAGGTTCCGCACGTCCTCGCCGTCCACCAGCACCGCCCCGGCCGTGGCGTCGAAGAGCCGGGGGACGAGGCCGAGCAGGGTGGACTTGCCGCTGCCGGTCGAGCCGATGACGGCGGTGGTCTCGCCGGGACGGGCCAGGAGCGACACGTCCTTCAGGACGGGCTCCTCCGCGCCCGGGAACCGGAACTCCACACCGCGCAGCTCCAGCTCGCCGTGCCGGCGCAGTTCGGTGACGGGGGCGGCGGGCGGCGTGACGCTGGTGTCGGTGTTCAGCACCTCCTGGATGCGCTCGGCGCACACCTCGGCGCGCGGCAGCATCATGATCATGAAGGTGGCCATCATGATCGACATGAAGATGTACATCAGGTAGCTGAGGAACGCGGTCAGCGCGCCGATCTCCATCGCGCCGTCCTCGATCCGGTGCCCGGCGAACCACACCACGGCGACGCTGGAGACGTTCACGATCAGCGTGACCGTCGGGAACATCATCGACATCAGCCGGCCGGCCTTGATCGACACGTCGAACAGGTCGCGGTTGGCGCCCGCGAACCGCTCGCGTTCGTACCGGTCGCGGACGAACGCGCGGATGACGCGGATGCCGGTGATCTGCTCCCGCAGCACCCGGTTGACCGTGTCGATCCGCTTCTGCACCGTCCGGAACAGCGGACGCATCCTGCGGACGATCAGCGAGACGAGGATCGCCAGGACCGGCACGATCACCAGGAGGAGGCCCGAGAGCGGCACGTCCTGGTTGAGCGCCATGACCACGCCGCCGACGCACATGATCGGGGCGATGACCATCATCGTGAACGTCATCAGGACCAGCATCTGGACCTGCTGGACGTCGTTGGTGGTCCGGGTGATCAGCGACGGGGCGCCGAACGTGCCGACCTCGCGGGCGGAGAAGGACTGCACCCGGTCGAAGACGGCGGACCGGATGTCCCGGCCGAGCGCCATGGCCGTGCGGGCACCGAAATAGACGGCGCCGACGGAGCAGAGGATCTGGAGGAGGGTGACGGCCACCATCAGGCCGCCGACGGACAGGATGTAGCCGGAGTCCCCCTTGATCACGCCGTCGTCGATGATGTCGGCGTTGAGCGTGGGGAGGTAGAGCGAGGCCAGGGTCTGGACCAGTTGAAGGACGACGATCAGGGATATCGAGCGCATGTGGGGCCGCAGGTGCGCCCGGGCGAGTCGGACCAACACACGCCGAGCCTATGTGAGCACCTGCTGCTGACAATCGAATTTGCGTACTGCGTCAGCCCTGGGAGCTGAGGCTTTGCCAGTTCTTGCCCGTCGCCGAGCCGCCCGTCGCGTACGCCATCATGGAGGCGCACATGACGGGGACACGCGACGAACACGATGAAGAGGCCGCCGTGACAACAACTGGCACCGTGCGCTACTGGGCCGCGGCCAAGGCCGCCGCCGGCACGGCAGAGGAGCCGTACGCGGCGGCGACGCTCGCCGAAGCGCTGGACGCGGCACGCGAGGCACACCGCGCGAACCCCGAATTCGCCCGCGTCCTGACGCGCTGCTCCTTCCTGGTCGACGGGGACCCGGTGGGCACCCGCGACCACGCGGCGGTGCGGCTCGTCCAGGGCGGCACCATCGAGGTCCTGCCGCCGTTCGCGGGAGGGTGAGCGCGACGATGAACGACGAGCAGCAGCCGCAGCAGCGCGAATACGGGTCACGGCCGCAGCCGCACGGGTACGGCGGCGACGGGGACGGGCCGGGGGCGGGGTCGGTTTCCGGGCGTCCGTATGGGGCGCGGGATTCTTACGGGGCTCAGGACGCGTCCGGGGCGTACGGGGCGGCGTCCGGGGCGTATGGGACGCAGGGGGCGTCGGGAGCGGCGCCCGGTGCGTACGGTGGGCCCGATTCGTCCGGTGCCTACGGTGCGTCCGGTGCCCCCGGGGCGCAGGGGTCGTACGGCGGTGCGGCGGACGGGTACGGGGCGGGCTCCTACGGTGCCCCGGACGCTTACGGCGCCCCGGGATCGGGCGCATACGGCGCGGCCGAGGCGCAGGCGCCGACCGGTACGTACGGCGGGCACCCGGGTTCCTACGGCGACCCGGCGAGCTCCTATGGGCCCCCTGGCTCCCCGGGCTCTTACGGTGCGCCAGAAGGGTTCGGCTCCCCGGCGCCGGGCGCGTACGCCTCTCAGGGGGGCGAAACTCCGTACACCTCGGGTGGCGGTCCGGCGCGGCCCTACGGGCAGCAGCCCGGTTACCCGCAGCACTCCCAAGCCGGGCAGCCGCACGCCCCGGAGCAGACCGTCTGGCCCACGGCCGGTGGCAGTCAGCCCACGTACGGCGGTCAGTCGGCCGCCCCCGGGCCCGGCACGTACGGGGCCGCGCCCGCCGACGACGACGGCCCGCAGACGCAGATCTGGTCCGCCCCGACCTGGGAGACCGGCTACCACATGCAGGTCCAGCCCCCCGCGTCCGCGCCCCCGCACGGGTCGGCGCCCACGCACGGTGGCGCGCCGCCGCCGTCCGCGGCCGAGGAGACCGCCTACCTGCCGCAGACGCCGACGACGGGGGCGCCGACGGGGGGCGTGCCAATGCCTCCGGGGGCTCCCGGGGCTTCGGGGCCCGCCGCGGCTCCGGCGGCCTTCACGGCCTCGGCCGCCTCCGCCGCCTCCGCGGCCGAGGAGACCGCCTACCTCCCCCCGCAGACGGGGCGCGCCCCCCGGCGCGACCCCGCGGGCGCGGCGTACCCCCAGAGCTCCCCGCACACCCCCGGTGCCGCCGCACGCCCCCCGGCCCCGGCGCACCCGGGTTCCACGGGCGGGCCGGAACCGGCGTACGGACCCGCGACCCAGCACGGCATCCGGGCCTCCAGCAGGACGGGCGGCACGGGCGGCACAGGCACGGGCACAGGCGCGGGCGCCCCTACAGGCAGCCCGTCGACCGGCGGCCCCGCACCCTCCGGCCCCGCGACCGGCGACACCCCCGCCCCCGACCTGTCCCGTCTCGCCCCCAACCAGCGGGCCCGGGCCGAGGGCCGGTCGCCGATCATTCCGCCGGGCATCCAGCCCGCCGGGATCACCGCCGTCCTCGCGCTGCTCCTGGCGGTGACCGCGCCGCTGGCCCGTCCGGTGCTGTTCGTCCCGGTGGTGCTGCTCCAGGCGGTCACGGCTGCGGGCTGGTTCCGGCTCAACGGGATGTGGCCCGCCCGCCAGGGCATCGCGCTGGCCTTCCTCGCCGGGCTGACCACGGACATCGCGCTGCTGGCCACCGACAGCCATCAGGCGCCGCTGGTCGCCGTGGGCACGCTCGGCGTCTGGTGCCTGTTCGTGCTGATCCTGCAACTGCGCAACCGCAGCAGCGCCGACGAGCGGATGTACGCGCTGACCGCCGGGCTGGCCTCCACCGCGCTGGCGGTGCTGGCCGCGGGCCACCTCGCCGCCGCTCCGGACGCGGTGGTGGCCGGTGCCGCCGGTGTGGCCCTCGCGACGCTGGCCCGCGCGCTGCCGCTGCCGTCCGCCGCCTCCGTGGTCGTGGCGCTCGTCGCCGGGGCCGGGGCGGGCATCGCGGCCGGCGGGCTGACCGGGCTCGGCGCGGCCGGGGCCCTCGTGGGCCTGGTGGCCGGTGGCTGCGCGCTCATCGGCCTGCGGGTGGCCAGCTACGACTACCCGTCCCGCTTCGTGCACATGACGGCGGGCGTGGCCCTGCCGCTGGCCCTGGCCGCCCCCGCGGTGTACGTCCTCGGGCGGGCGCTGGCGTAGCGCACGCCGCTGCTCGCGGGTCGGGCCCCGTCGTTCCCTGGTGGTTACCGGGAACGGCGGGGCCCTTTCCGCACACGGTGGGGCCGTTCCGTACAGAGCAGGGCCCATTCCGTACAGAGCAGGGCCCATTCCGTACAGAGCAGAGCCCGTTCCGCACAGAGCAGGGCCCGTTCCGCACAGAGCAGGGCCCGTTCCGCACACAGCGGGGCCCTTTCCGTGCAAGAGGGGGGCCGTTCCGTGCAGAAGGGGAACGCTCTCCTCCGTACGGGCGCGGCCCTCCTCGTACAGCGGACGCGGAACGACCCAAGGAAGTGCGGCGGGGGGGTTCGACACCCGGGCCGGTTAGGCTCCCTGTCAGGCAGTTCGGGGGACCTGTCCGGAATACACCGGCCGGAACGGCGCTTTCCGGCCCGATGCGTGGGGGTAATGGTTCGATGCGCGCTCTGCGAGTGCTGGTGATTCTCGTCGTCGTCTTCGGCGGCCTGTTCGTGGCGGCCGACCGCCTGGCGGTGAACTTCGCCGAGGACAAGGCGGCCGAGAAGATCCGCGGCAGTCAGGGGCTCGACAAGGCCCCCGACGTGTCCATCAAGGGCTTCCCGTTCCTGACCCAGGTGGCCGGCCGGTCGCTCGACGAGGTGGACGCCAAGCTGGACGGCATCCGGACCAGCAGCGAGGGGAAGCAACTGCGCATCCAGGAGCTCTCCGCGCAGTTCCACGACGTCAAGCTGACCAGCGACTTCTCCTCCATCGAGAGCGCCGCGCGGGCCACCGGCACCGCCCACATCAGCTACGCGGACCTCACCAAGGCGGCGGGCGCGGACGTGGAGATCGGGTACGCGGGCCAGAAGAACGGCAACGGCCAGGTCAAGATCGTGCCCCGGCTGGCCGGGCTGCCCGCGCTGAACTCCCTGGAGGTCACCGGCACGGTCACGGTCGTGGACCGCACGACGATCCAGGTGCGCGCCGACCACCTGCCGTCCCTGTGCCTGAGCCTCCCCGGCTGCGAGAGCAAGGTCCGCGAGCGCACCGACCACAGCTGGAAGCTGGACCGGCTGCCCGGCGGCCTGAAGCTGGACCGGGTCGAGGCGTCCCCGGACGGCGTCAAGATCTCCGCGTCCGGCACGAACGTGAAGATCACCGGCTGACCGCCGCCGCTCCGCCGGCTCCGTCCGCCCCGCCCCGTCACCCGTCCGGCCGCCGCATGCGGGCGTCCATCAGATGAGACGCGCGCGTCCGATCGACAGACCGTCGGTCTTCCGCTCCGCGGCGGCCCCGGGCACCATGGGGCAAGTGTGCCGACACCATGGCCCGGGCCTGCACCAATGCGTCTTCCCGGGCGCTCGCGCCACCTCTCCCGCAAGCCCGTCATCCCGGATATCGGTCGCCTCTGTCTCACCATCCGACACATCGGTGACACGTCAGGGCGCCCCTCCCTACGATCGGTCGCATGCAGAGCTCTATGAGCGGTCCCCGCCCCCGGGGACAGGCGGATCTCACGAAACGGCGGGCAGTCGACCTGTGCCGTGTCGCCGCCATGCTCTGTCGCTGCGCCTGACGGGCCCTTGACGGACGTGACGGGAGGTCGCCGGTGATGCCGATGTTTCCGTGCCCGACTCCCGTACCCGCCCGGCCCGTTGTCGTCGTCCCCACCGCCCCCGCCCGGCGCGGCCCCGTACCGTAGCCGCGTGCCCCGGCGTACCCGCGCACCCCGCAACTGCCCCGGAGGAGAAGAACATGAGCCGTAGCGACGTCCTGGTGGACGCCGACTGGGTCGAGGCCCACCTCGACGACCCGAAGGTGGTCATCGTCGAGGTCGACGAGGACACCTCGGCCTACGACAAGAACCACATCAAGAACGCGGTGCGCATCGACTGGAAGCAGGACCTCCAGGACCCCGTGCGCCGCGACTTCGTCGACCAGGCGGGCTTCGAGAAGCTGCTCTCCGAGAAGGGCATCGCCAACGACGACACCGTCGTCCTCTACGGCGGCAACAACAACTGGTTCGCCGCGTACGCGTACTGGTACTTCAAGCTCTACGGCCACGAGAGCGTCAAGCTGCTCGACGGCGGTCGCAAGAAGTGGGAGCTGGACTCCCGCGACCTGGTCGCGGCCGTCCCCACCCGCGCCGCCACCCAGTACAAGGCGAAGCCGCAGGACACCTCCCTCCGGGCGTTCCGCGACGAGGTGCAGGACGCCATCGGCAAGCTCAACCTGATCGACGTCCGCTCCCCCGACGAGTTCAGCGGCAAGCTGCTGGCCCCGGCGCACCTCCCGCAGGAGCAGTCCCAGCGCCCCGGCCACATCCCCAGCGCCCGCAACATCGGCTGGGCGAAGAACGCCAACGACGACGGCACCTTCAAGTCGGACGAGGAGCTGCGCGCCCTCTACGAGGCGGAGCAGGTCGACCTCTCGAAGGACACCATCGCCTACTGCCGCATCGGCGAGCGTTCCGCGCTGACCTGGTTCGTGCTGCACGAGCTGCTGGACCAGCCGAACGTGAAGAACTACGACGGTTCCTGGACCGAGTGGGGCTCGCTCGTCGGCGTCCCCATCGAACTCGGCTCCGGCAAGTGAGCCCCGCTTCTTACTGATCCCCGAGCCTCAAGGAAGTACGTATGTGTGGAGCACAGGCCGGTGGCCCGGACGCCTCGACCATCAAGCCCGGTGAGACCACCATCCAGGGCAGCGTGACCCGCGACGGCCAGCCCGTCGCCGGCTACGTCCGCCTTCTCGACAGCACGGGCGAGTTCACCGCCGAGGTCCCCACCTCGGCGACCGGACAGTTCCGTTTCTACGCGGCCGAGGGCACCTGGACGGTGCGCGCGCTGGTTCCGGGCGGCAGCGCGGACCGCACGGTCGTCGCCCAGAAGGGCGGCCTGGCGGAGGTCGCGATCACCGTCTGACGGGCGCCGCCCGACGGCGGTCTCCGTACGGCCGGAGGGCCGCACCCCAGGGGTTTGGACGCCTTGGCTGGGGGTGCGGTCCTTCGTGCTGTCCGGGTGGGGGCGGAGCGGTCCCGGCCGGGGCGCCGGTCCGGTCGTCGGCGGCCCCGGGCCGGTCGCCGGTCCGTCCCCGTCCGGTCGCCGGTTCGTCCCCGGCCGACCATGGTCACGTCCGCGCCGCATGACACCTACGGCCGTCGAGCGGTGTTCGCGGCCCGGTGTCCGCGCGTACCGTGGCGGTATGTACGCGCGGCGCCGTCGCTGGTATTTCGCCATGATGGGCGTATGCATCGCCCTGTTCGTCCTGGCGTGGGGCGTGGTGCGCCTCTGGTCGGTGCCCGCCGCGGTCGCGATGTGCGTGGTGGCCATGGTCATCCCGCCGTTCGCCGCCATCGTCGCCAACCGCCGGGGGCCGGACGACCGCTGGTGGGACGACCCCGGGGACTCCGGGGACGCGGAGTCCGACCGGTGGTGGGAGGAGCTGGACCGCAGGAACAGCAAGTAGGGGTGCGCCTTTATGGACGCGCGGGCACCCGCCCCGGCTTATGGGCACCCGCCCCGGCCTTTGGACGCCCGGTGCGCGGGCGCCCGCCCAAGGCCGCGCGGTGCTCGTCAGTAGACCAGCGCCTGCACCCCGTCCGGCATGATCTCGCTGACGAAGACCTGGGCGCCGGCGATCCGCGCGCCCTCGATCAGGTCCTTCTCCTCGATGTCGCGGCGCGCCGCGCACTGCGTGCACACCGTGATCATGCCGCCGCCCGCCAGGATGCCGTCGATCAGATCCGGCAGCGGCGCCGCGTGCGGCAGCTCGAACTCCGCCGCGCGGCCGGGCAGCGCGAACCAGGACGCCTCCCCGGTCAGCCACAGCGACACCTCGACGCCGCTGGCCACCGCCACCGCCGCCACCGTGAACGCCTGCGAGCACCGCTCGGGCGCGTCCGCGCCCGCCGTCACCTTGATCACGAGCTTCTTCGCCATGCCCCGCACTCTAAGCCGCGGCGGCGGGGCCGGTACGGCGGCCGGCGGGACCGGGGGCGTCGGCAGGGGGCTCCGGGGCGGGCCGGTACGGCGGCCGGTGGGCCGCGCGGCGGACCTCACAGCGCCGCCCAGGTCACCGCCGACTAGACTCGCACCCGGTCCGTAACACCTCACTCCGTCCGAGGAGAGCGCTCGTGCTTGAGGCAGTCTTCACGTCCCTGCTTGTGCTGGTCGCCGTGGGCGTCGTCGCCTTCGCCGGTCTGACCTGGAAGAAGCTGTACCAGGGCCAGCGCTGACCCGTCACTGATCCACTTCTCACAGATCGCCTGAGCTCATGATCGAGATCCCGTCCGACCTGAACCCGGCCCTCGTGCCCCTCGCCTTCCTCCTCGGCAACTGGGAGGGCGCGGGCGTCTACGACTTCCCCGGCACCGAGAAGTGCAACTTCGGGCAGGAAGTCACCTTCACCCACGACGGCCGTGACTTCCTGGAGTACACCTCCCACACCTGGGTTCTCGACGGCGAGGGCAAGAAGGTCCGCCCGCTGGAGACCGAGACCGGTTACTGGCGCGTCGACAAGAACCGCAAGGTCGAGATCGTCATGGTCCGCGACCAGGGCATGGTCGAGATCTGGTACGGCGAGCTGGCCGACCAGAAGCCGCAGATCGACCTGGTCACCGACGCCGTGGCCCGGACCACCACCGCGGAGCCGTACTCGGGCGGCAAGCGCCTGTACGGCTACGTGAACAGCGACCTGATGTGGGTCGGCGAGAAGGCCACCCCCGAGGTGCCGCTGCGCCCCTACATGTCGGCGCACCTGAAGAAGGTCGTGGACGTGCGCGAGTGGGCCAAGGACCTCAAGGACCTGCCGGACGACGGCATCGCGTTCTTCAAGTGAGCGGCGCTTCATAGGCTCCGCCTATGGACGGTGACGACGGGCCGGTCCGGGATTCCGGGACCGGCCCGCCGCGCGTTCCCGGGGCCCGCTCCGTTCATCTGCGCGTCCCCAGGACCGCTCCGTTCATCCGCGCGTCCCAGGACCCCGCTCCGTACGGCCTCCGGCCCCGTCCTCCTACACTGGCTTGTGTGGTGACCACCGACTGGCAGAGCGACCTCCGCAAGCGCGGGTACCGGCTGACCCCGCAGCGCCAGCTCGTCCTGGAGGCCGTGGACAGGCTGGAGCACGCCACCCCCGACGACATCCTCACCGAGGTGCGCAAGACCGCGGGCGGCGTCAACATCTCCACGGTCTACCGGACGCTGGAGCTGCTGGAGGAACTGGGCCTGGTGAGCCACGCCCACCTCGGCCACGGCGCGCCGACCTACCACCTCGCCGACCGGCACCACCACATCCACCTGGTGTGCCGGGACTGCTCGGACGTGATCGAGGCGGACCTCTCGGTGGCCGAACCGTTCACGGCCATGCTCCGCGAGCAGTTCCGGTTCGACACCGACCTCAAGCACTTCGCGATCTTCGGCCGGTGCCACGGATGCTCCGCCGCTCGGGGGGAAGCGCCCGGGCGGGGTTCAACTACCGAGTCGTAGGCTTGGTTTCCATGAAGAGTCCCCTGCTGTCGCTGCCCGGTGCCGTCCCCGCCGAGGCCCCCGACGAAGGCGTCGCCGCCCACTACGGCGACCTCTTCCGGGAGCAACGCGCGCTCGCGGACGGCGCCGGCTTCGTCGACCTCTCGCACCGCGGCGTGGTGACCGTCTCCGGCCCCGAACGGCTGAGCTGGCTGCACCTGCTGCTCACCCAGCACGTCAGCGACCTGGCTCCCCACCAGGCCACCGAAGCGCTCATCCTCTCCCCGCACGGCCACATCGAGCACGCGCTGTACCTCGTCGACGACGGCGCCACGACCTGGATGCACACCGAGCCGGGCCGGCAGGAAGCGCTGATCGGCTACCTGGAGAGCATGAAGTTCTTCTACCAGGTGGAGGTGGCCGACCGTACGGACGAGATCGCCGTGGTCCACCTGCCCGCCGGGTCGATCACCGAGACGCCCGCGGACGTCGTCGCCCGGGAGACCCCGCACGGCCGCGACCTCTTCCTGCCGCGCGGTGCCCTGGAGTCCTTCGCCACCGCGCACGGCCCGGCGATCGGCGTGCTGGCCCTGGAGGCGCTGCGCGTGGAGGCGCACCGGCCGCGCCTGGGCCGGGAGACCGATCACCGCACCATCCCGCACGAGCTGGGCTGGATCGGCACCGCCGTCCACCTCCAGAAGGGCTGCTACCGCGGTCAGGAGACCGTCGCCCGCGTCCACAACCTGGGGAAGCCGCCGCGCCGCCTGGTCTTCCTGCACCTGGACGGCAGCGAGGTCACGCTGCCCGCGCACGGCGCGCCCGTACGGCTGGCCTCCGAGGGCGAGGAGGGGCGGCAGCTCGGCTTCGTCACCACCGCCGTCCGCCACCACGAGCTCGGCCCGATCGCGCTGGCGCTGGTCAAGCGCAACGTCCCGACCGACGCGGCGCTGATCGCGGACGCGACGGCGGCGGCGCAGGAGGTCGTGGTCGAGCCGTAGGGGCGTCGTTTCCGGGGCCGGGCCATCGTCGGCCCCGGACCCCGTCCCCGTGCCCGGCCGTCCTCGTCCCCAGCCTCGTCCTCGTTCTCCTCAGACCTCGATCAGCACCGTGAACGGGCCGTCGTTCGTCAGCGAGACCTTCATGTCCGCGCCGAAGCGGCCCGTCTCCACCTGGGCGCCCAGCTCCCGCAGCCGCGCCACGACCTCGTCCACCAGCGGCTCGGCGACCGGGCCCGGCGCGGCGGCGTTCCAGGTGGGGCGGCGGCCCTTGCGGGCGTCACCGTAGAGGGTGAACTGGCTGATCACCAGCAGTGGGGCGCCGGTGTCCGAGCAGGACTTCTCGCCCTGGAGGATGCGCACGGACCACAGTTTGCGGGCGAGCTGCGCGGCCTTCTCCGGGGTGTCCTCGTGCGTGACGCCGACCAGCACGCACAGCCCCTCGCCGACGATCTCGCCGGTCGTCTCGCCCGCCACCTCGACGCGGGCCCCGTCCACCCTCTGCACCACAGCTCGCATACCGGCCATCATGCCCTGCGCCATCCGGTCCCCGGCACAGCCACCCCTCCGGGTCCGTTCGGGTGCCATCGCCCTGCGCGGGCGCCGCCCAGAGTGGCACGATGCGTGCACGCGGTGCGTTTCACGGACAACCTGCCCGGAAGGACGCACCGGACGAGGGGACGGAAGCAACTCATGAGCACAACCGGATCCGGGCCGACCCCCGATCCCGTACCGACCGCCCGCACCACTCCCGCCACAGCGGCCCCGTACGCCCCACCGTTCGCGCCCGTATCCGCACCGGCCGCGACCCGCACCGAGGACGGCACCGGGCGGCCCCGCCCCCCGCGGCAACGGGATCGTTTCGGCCCGGTGCCGCGGCCGGACCTCGCCGGAATGGGCCTGCCGGACCTGCGCGTGCTGCGCCGCGACGCGCAGCAGGAGGAGGCGGACCTCAGCTACGTGCGGCGGCTCCTCCAAGGGCGGATCGACATCCTGCGGGCCGAGACCTCCCGCCGCAGCGCGCCGCAGCCCTCCCTGCTGGACCGCCTCCCGGAGATCCTGGCCGACGTGCCGTCCCGGCACCGCTCCTCGGCCCGGCACGTCACGCTCGGGATGCCGCACAGCGAGCGGTACCGGCGGCTGGCGGAGGAGATGGTCGGCGAGGTGGCGCTGTCGGACCTCACCGCCCGTACGGACGAGGAGCTGCGGGACGCGATGGGGCGGCTGGTGCGCTACGAGCAGGAGGTCTCGCGGCGCAGACAGTCGCTCCAGCGGACGGCCGACGATTGCAGCGCGGAGATCGCCCGAAGGTACCGTGAGGGTGAAGCACAAGTAGACGACCTGCTCTCCTGACCCACGGGCCACACGCCTTCGGCAGGGCCGCGGGTCCCGCCCTGGAAGGCCGACGATGACCTCCTCTTCCTCCGAGACGCCCGCCGGTATATCCCCCGCGCCCGCCGGCCACGAGCCGTCGGCGGGCGGCGCGTCCGTTCCCGGCCCGGCGCCGGTGCTCGCCGAGGTCGTGCGGTCCGGGTTCGTGGAGGGGCGCCATCGCGGCTCGCTGGTGATCCTGGCGGCGGACGGCAGCGTGGAAACGGCGCTGGGCGACGTCACCGCCCCGGTCTTCCCCCGTTCGTCGAACAAGCCGATGCAGGCGACGGCGGTGCTGCGGGCCGGGCTCGACCTCTCGGGCGAACGGCTGGCGCTGGCCGCCGCGAGCCACTCCGGCGAAAGGTTTCACCTGGAACTCGTCGAGAAGATGCTCGCCGAGTTCGGCCTGGACCGCGCCCTCCTCCAGACCCCGCCGGACCTCCCGCTGGACCCGGCCGAAGCGGAGGAGTACCTCGCAGCCGGCCACAAGCGCGAGCGGATCACCATGAACTGCTCCGGCAAGCACACCGCGATGCTCGCCGCCTGCGCCGCCAACGGCTGGCCGCTGGAGACCTACCTCGACCTGGAGCACCCGCTCCAGCAGCTCGTCCTGGACTCCGTGCGCACCGCCTCCGGCGAGGCCGTCACGGAGATCGGCACGGACGGCTGCGGCGCGCCCCTGATGGCGCTCTCCCTGGTCGGACTGGCCCGCGCCTTCCGGCACCACGTCCTGGCCGCGCCCGGTACGCCCGAGCGCCGGGTCGCGGACGCGATGCGCGCCCACCCCGAGTACGTCGCCGGCACCCGCCGCCCGGACACCTGGCTGATGCGCGAACTGCCCGGCACGCTGTCCAAGATGGGCGCCGAGGCCGTGCAGGCGCTGGCGCTCCCCGACGGCCGGGCGCTCGCCTTCAAGGTGGACGACGGCGCCGGCCGCACCCTGGGGCCCGTCCTGGCCCGCGCGCTGCGCCTGATGGGCGTGGACGCGCCCGTGCTGGCCCGCATCGAGGACGTGCCGCTGCTCGGCGGCCCGGAGCGGGTGGGGGAGATCCGGGCGGCGTTCTGAGCGGGCTTTCAGCCGGGGCCGGGGCGGGCGCCGTCCGAAGGGCGTTGGGGGGCAGGGCCGGGGCGGATCTCGCGGCCATCGCCCACCCGTCCCGGGCGCGTCCCGTCACCTTCGAAAATACGCGCGACGCCACAACAGGTCCGTCGCTACGGTACGGCCATGAGCATCCAGGTCCGAACGGTTGGCGACGACGACATACCCGGCTGGCTGAGCGCGGTCGGCGGTGGCTTCCTCCGGCCGCCGGAGATCTCCAAGGAGGACATCGAGTTCCGGCGGGCCGCGTTCGACCCGGAGCGCACCCAGGGCGCCTACGACAACGGGCGGTGGGTGGCCACCTTCCGCAGCTTCGAGCAGCGGCTGACGGTCGTCGGCGGCGCCCGGGTGCGGGCCAACGCCGTCACCACCGTCACCGTCGCCGCCACCCACCGTCGCCGCGGCCTGCTCAGCCGCATGATGACCACGGACCTGAAGGCGGCCAAGGAACGCGGGGACATGGTGGCGACGCTGATCGCCGCCGAGTACCCGATTTACGGGCGGTTCGGCTTCGGCCCCGCCACCTCCGCCACCGAATGGGCCGTCGACGTGCCGCGCGCCGGGCTCGACCCGCGGCACTCCGTGCCCGCGTGCGGCGGCCGGGTCGACTTCGCCTCCCCCGAGGAGGTCCGCGAGGTCGGCCCCGGCCTGCACGACCGGTGGAGCGCCCGCCGGCCCGGCGCCGTCTCCCGCGAGGACCGCTGGTGGGAACGGGCCACCGGCGCCATCCGCCTCCCCAGCAACCCCTGGACGGAACCCTTCCACGCCGTGTACCGGTCCGCCGACGGCGAGGTGCAGGGCCTGGTCACGTACCGGGTGAACGACAACTGGGAGGGCAAGCGGCCGAAGAACACGGCCACCGTCGACCAGCTCATCGCGACCACCGTCGACGCCGAGCGCGCGCTGTGGCAGTTCCTGTGCTCGATCGACTGGGTCGTCACCGTCCAGACCGGTCCGCGCGCGCCCGACGACCTGCTCCCGCACTTCCTCGGCGACCCGCGCGCCGCCGCCGTCCAGTCCTCCTCCGACCTGATGTGGCTGCGTCCGCTGGACGTGCCCCGGCTGCTGGAGGCCCGTACGTACGCCGCCTCGGGGGAACTCGTCCTGGAGGTCGAGGACCCGGCGGGCCTGGCCGGCGGGCGGTTCCTGCTCGACGCCACCCCCGAGGGCGCGCGCTGCGTCCCGACCACCCGCACGGCGGACCTGACGCTGCCGGTGGGCGAGCTGGCCCCGCTCTACCTGGGGGACGACTCCATCGTCCGACGAGCCGACCTGGGCCACGTACGGGAGGAGCGCGCGGGCGCGCTGAGCACGGCGGACGGGCTGCTGCGGACGGGGCGGCGGCCGTGGTGCCCGGACATGTTCTAGGGGGTCGCGGGAGGCCGGGAGGTTGTGCCGGGGGACGGTGACCGAGGACCGGAGGCGGTTCCGGGGGACGGTGACCGAGGATCGGAGACGATTCCGGGGGACGGTGGCCGAGGATTGGAGGCGATTCCGGGAGCCGTGACCGAGGTCCGGAGACGATTCCGGGAGACGGTGGCCGAGGTTCAGCTGATGACCCGAGGGTCTCTTTCTCCGTGTGCGTGGGCGCGTACGGAGGGAGGGGCCCTTCCGTCTTTCGTCCGGCTTTCCACCACACGGCGCGCATGACGGACGGCTCCCCGCCCGCCCCGGAAGACAGGCCCCGGCCGACCCCACCGGGAGGGGCCCGGACGGCCGTGGCCTGCATAAAGTGGCCGGGACAGCGCAACTGGACCCACCATGGCTGGAGGCCGACGACCATGACCGACCCGAACACGGAGCCCCAGGTGACCGCGTCGACGGGGACGCCCGAGCCGAAGCAGCCGGCAGGCGCGCCGGGGCCCGAGTCGATCGAGCACGCGCACGACCCGGAGGTGCTGCAACTGGCGGCCAAGGTCTTCGACCTGGCGCGCCACGGCGACACCGACACCCTCGCCGCCTACGTGGACGCCGGTGTGCCGGTCAACCTGACGAACGACAGGGGCGACACCCTCGTCATGCTGGCCGCCTACCACGGTCACGCGGCGGCGCTGGAGGCGCTGCTCCAGCGCGGCGCCGACGCCGACCGGCCCAACGACCGGGGGCAGACGCCGCTGGCCGGGGCCGTCTTCAAGGGGGAGACCGACATCATCCGCCTGCTGCTGGCGCACGGCGCGAACCCGGCGGCCGGCACGCCGTCCGCGATCGACACCGCCCGGATGTTCCAGAAGACCGAGTTGCTGGCGCTGTTCGGGGCGGAGTGACGCGGACGCTGTGCTTGGCGACGCGAACGCTGTGCTCGGTGACGCGAACGTTGTGCTCGGTGACGCGGACGCTGTGCTCGCGGCGGAGTGACGCGGGCATTGTTCGCGGCGGAGTGATGTGAAAGCGCTGTTCGCGGCGGAGTGACGCGTACGCGGTGCGCGGCGGAGTGGCGCGGGCGCAGTTCACGGCGGAGTGGCGCGGGCGCCGGTCGGCCCCGGGCGGCCGATCACCTTCGGGCGGTCGGGCGCCCCGGGCGGCTCCCTGGCGGACGGGCCCGGTCACCGGCGGTCGTACACGGTCGCCGGCGGGTGCCGACTCGATCGCCCGTTGACATGAACCTTGCTTGAGGTTTTAGCGTCGGGGTCATCAGTCGGCACCACGCCCGCCCGCCTTCAGAAAGGCCCCACCGTGTCCGAGCGCCCCTTCACCCTGGCCGTCATCGTCAGCAGCACGCGGGAGGGCAGATTCGCGCCCGTCATCGCGGACTGGTTCACCCGGCACGCCGAGGGCCGGCCGGACATCACCGTGGACGTCATCGACCTGGCGACGGTCCAGCCGTACGAACTGCGGTGGGGCAGCGAGGAGATGGCCTCGTACGCCAAGCGCGTCGACGCGGCGGACGCCTTCGTCGTCGTCACCCCCGAGTACAACCACTCCTTCCCGGCCCCCCTCAAACACGCGATCGACCTGCTGCGCGCCGAGTGGCAGGGCAAACCGGTGGGGTTCGTGTCCTACGGGGGGATCTCCGGGGGCCTGCGCGCGGTGGAGCAACTGCGGCTGGTCTTCGCCGAGTTGGGCGCGACCACCGTGCGGGAGACGGTGAGCTTCGCCATGGCGCACGGCCTCTTCGACGACACCGGCGCGCCGCACGACCCCGCCGGAGCCGACCGTGCCGCCGACGCGCTGCTGGACCAACTCACCTGGTGGGCGGTCGCGTTGCGCCAGGCGCGGGAGGCCCGGCCCTACGTGGGGTGACGCGCGGGGGGAGCGGGCGAGGGTCAGGCCCGTGCCCCCTTCGCGGCGCGCAGCAGCTCCGCCACGCCCGTGATGTCCTCCGCGCCGTGCCCGTCGGCCACCCGCTTCCGGATGAGGGCGTACAGGGGGGCCAGCAGTTCCAGGCCCACGCCCTGCTCGTCGTGCGCGCGGGTGATGTTGTCCAGGGCGACGGACTGCATGCCCAGGTTGGAGACCACGTTCTCCCCATAGGCGCGGCGCTGCATCTGGTCCGCGTAGTGCGGCACCATCGTCGTCATCGCGGAGATCCACGGCACCAGCAGCGTGGACGCGAACTCCGGCAGCTCCACCTCCGCCGAGCGCACCAGGGCCAGCGACTGGAGGACGCCCGCGAACATCCCGTACATGCCGGTCAGCAGGGCCAGGTCCTGCAACGAGGCCGCGCCCGGGTCCGCACCGACGTACGTGGCCGCGCCCAGCACCTCCAAGCCGTCCTTGTGGGCGTCGAACACCTCGCGCGCGCCGCTGTAGAGGATGAACGCCTGCGGGGTGCCGATCCCCGGCGGCACGGCCATGATGCCGCCGTCCAGGTAGCCGATGCCGTGCTCGTCCGCCCAGGTGGCGACCTCGCGGGCCTGCCCGGGCGTGCCGTTGGTCAGGTTGACCACGGTCCGGCCGCGCAGCTCGTCGGCCAGCGGGTCGAGGACGCCGTGCACGGCCTCGTAGTCCAGCACGCAGACGATCACCAGCGGTCCGGCCACGACCGCCTCCGCGGGCGTCTCCGCGCGGGTCGCGCCGCGGGCGACCAGGGGGTCGGCCTTGGCCGCCGTACGGTTCCAGACGGTCGTCGGGTGCCCCGCGTCCAGGAACGCGCCGGCCAGCGCCACCCCCATGTCCCCCAGTCCGATGACGGTCACCGGGGTCCGCACGTCCACGTCACTCATCTTCCACAACTCCCGTGTCGCCCACGTCGCTTGCCTGTCTCTGCGCGCACCACCGATCCTGTGGGCTGGCTTAACATTCCTCAAGTACCGACTATTTCGTCAGGTACCCACCTTTTGGTAAGTGGGTCGCGGGGGACGCCTCCGCGACGGCACGGACGAGACGTCGCCGTCCGGTGAGCACGTCACCGGACGGCGAGTGGGGAGCGGGTCATGCGATGGGTCAACGGGCACTACACCTGCGGTCTGGACGCGGCGGTGGACGTCATCGGCGGCAAGTGGAAGGTACTGCTGCTGTGGGCCATGCACGAGGGCCCGCGCCGGTTCGCCGAACTGAAGCGGGACGTGCCGGGGATCAGCGAGAAGATGCTCATCCAGCAGCTGCGCGAGATGGAGGCGGACCGCATCGTGCACCGCGAGGTCTACCACCAGGTCCCGCCGAAGGTGGAGTACTCCCTCACCAAGCTGGGTGCCTCGCTGAACGACGCGCTGGCGCCGCTCGCGGCGTGGGGCACCGCGCACCAGGAGGAGATCGAGGAGACGTACCGGGAGCGGCATCCGGAGGCCGGATGAGGTGGGGCGGGGGTGGGGTGCCGGGGGGGCGGGGGCGGGCTGACGCGGGGGCGCGCTGACGGGGGGGGCTCCCGTCCCTGGGCTCGTGGCCGTCCCCGTCTCCCGGGCTCGTTCCCGTCCCTGCGTTCGTTCTCGTTCCTGGGCTTGTAGCCGTCCCTGGGCTCGTTCCCGTCCCCGGGCTCGTTCCCGTCCCCGTCCCCCGGGTCTCACTCCCGTTCCGGCAGCCAGTTCCCGTGGAAGCCCACCGGTACGCGCACCGGCAGGTGGACCCGGGCGACCGGCGGTCCGGTGATGTCCCGCGCGGACAGGATGACCAGGTCCGTCGCCTCCCGCTCGGGGTCGAAGACGTACGTCATCAGCCAGCCGTCGTCCTCCGCCGTCTCCGGCCCCGTGGGCACGAAGACCGCCTCCCCCACATCACCGCGCGGATCGAACCGGCGCACCTCACTGGTGCCGCGTTCCAGGTCGTACTTCACCAGCCCGACCCCTATCCGGCCGACGCTCGCCGCCGCCCCGCCGTGGCCGGAGGCGCCGCCGTGCTCCCGCATGAGCGTTTCTCCGTACCCGTTGCCCGGCTCCACCACCCCGTACCCGTAGCGGTGCCGCCCGGCCAGCCGGCGCGGGTCCACGCGCGGGAACTCCACCGGCCGGTCGTCCAGCGGTTCGCGCCGCACCCGGCCCGCGATCAGGTCCACCGTCCAGCGGTCCAGGGCGGGCGGACACTCGTCCGGGCCCGAGTGGCCCTCGTCGAAGATCTTTTCGTACCGGATCAGGTCCACGGTGATCTGCGTGCCGTCCTGCGACTCGTACGCGTTCATCGGATGGAAGACGAAGCACGGCTCGATCTCCAGCCAGCGCACGTCCTGCGCGCCCCCGGCCCGGGGCAGGATGCCCAGCCGGGCCGGGCGGTCGGGGTCCCAGGCGTAGGGGAAGGCCCCGCGGTGCCCGGCGCGTTCCGGGCTCAGGACGACCGGCAGGTCGTACAGCAGGACGTGCCGCGCGGTGAGCGAGAAGTCGTGCATCATCGGCCGTCCGCTGACAGGGATGTCGACGTGCCGGCGGATGCGGCCGTTGGTGCCGGCGACCAGGTACTGCACGTACGGCCAGGCCCAGCAGTAGGCGACGCAGTGCAGTTCGCCGGTCGCCGGGTCGATCGTGGTGTGGGCGGCCAGTCCGCCGGGGAGTGTGCCGGCGAAGTCGTAGGGGCCGACGGTGTTGAGGTCGTCGTCCAGTTCGTACGGCAGCGGGCCGCCCTCGACGAGGGCCAGGTTCCGGCCGGCGAAGCGGGTGATGTGCGTGTTGGGCGCGACGTCCATGTCCAGGTGGCGCGGCCCGTGCTGGATCTTCTCGCCCAGCCGCTGGGCCACCGAGTCCGAACGCACCCAGCGGTTGCGGTACCACTGGGCGCGGCCGTCGCGCAGCCGCACCCCGTGCACCATGCCCTCACCCGTGAACCAGTGGTACGCCTCCGGGTCGTCCACCCGCAGCGGGTTGGGGCCGTTGCGCAGGTAGCGGCCGTCGAGTTCCTCCGGGATCCGGCCGGTGACCTCCAGGTCGTACGTGGTGATCTCATCCCGTACGGGGGCGAAGAGCCCACTGAGATACGGGTTCCCGTGCTGCGGCATGGCCGTCCACCTCCCCGGCCGCCGCCCCTGGCGGCCCCCGCATCCACCCTCCCAACGGGCGCCGCGCTCGTCGAGTCCCGGGTGGGGAGGAGAGGGGCGGACGGTGTGCCCTTCACGTTCCGGGACGCGGGCTATAAGGGGCAGGGGCGGCGGCGTGAGGTGCTACGGGTGCGCCCCTCACGGCCTGAGGTGCGGGCCATGAGGGGCGCTGGGGACGTGCTGCGGAGGGTGCCACGGGTGCGCCCTTGACGGGCCGAGGTGTGGGCCGTCAAGGGACGCCGGGGACCGCGCTGCGGAAGGTGCCACCGGTGCGCTCTCATGGACCGAGGCACGGGCCATGAGGGGCGCCGGGGACCTCGTCGTGGCGCCTGGGTCGGTCCGGTCTCACCAGGTGGCGCCCGCGACCTGCCGCGTGGTGACGTTGATCCGGTTGAACAGGTTGGTGACGCCGATCCACAGGACCAGGGCGGCGAGTTGCCGCTCGTCGTAGTGGGCGGCGGCCTCGTTCCAGATCTCGTCCGGCACCGGGTCGGACCGGTCGGACAGCCGGGTGACGGCCTCGGCCAGCGCCAGCGCGGCGCGTTCGGCGTCGGTGAAGAACGGCGCGTCCCGCCACCCCGCCACCGCGAACAGCCGCTCGTCGCTCTCCCCGGCCTTGCGCGCGCTCAGCGCGCCGCCGAACACGCAGAAACCGCAGCCGTTGACCTGGCTCGCGCGCAGGTGGACCAGCTCCAGCGTCTTCTCCGGCACGCCGCCCCGCTTCGCGGCCTTGAGGAGGTCGAGCACGGCCGGCACCGCTTCGGGGATGACCTCGGCGGGATTCCGCATCCGCGCCTGCGGAGTCCGCACCTGGGTGGTGGGGTCGGTGGAGGGGTGGGTGGTGGCCTGCATGGTCGTGCTCCCTTGCGAAGTTGTTGCCTGTCACCCCTTCGACGGGGCGGGGGGCGGAGTTGTGACATGGGGGTGGGATGCGTCGTGGGGGTGACGGCCCGTGTCGCCGTCCTGGGGCCTTGTCCTTCTGCGCTCCAGCGGGCGCGGGACGGGGCCCGTCCGCCCGATCGGGTGCTGAGCCGACGAGCCAACGGCGCCCGACACCTGGCACCCACTCGGCCAGGCGGTGCCATGCATGGCACCAGCGCGACGCCACGCGGCACCATCCCCGCGCCACGGCAGCATCACCTCGTCGTCATTGCCGCCCCTTCTCGCCCGCGCACAGGCCACACGCGGGTCACACGCAGGCCACATGCTCGCGGCGGACCGAAGCGCAAGGGCCGGGAAACGGAGCGACCAGACGCCGCCCGACCTGCACAAACAGTGCACCCCGGCCCCACTCGACCACCCTCCGCGCCCCTTCCCCGCCCCCGCCCCGGCTCCACTTCGGCTTCATTTCGGCAAGCCCCAAGTCCCAGCATTCCGTACCCACGTACGAGTGAATGAGTGCCACCCCGCGCCAAAACCCCTTGCGGATGGCGCCACGGTGACGCCACAATGGCGTCATGGACCTCACCCCGTATGTCGACAACCTCCGTCACGAGCTCGCGGTCGCCGCGGCAGCGGGCGGGGAGGAAGCCCGCGAGCTGGCGGAGCGGCTCACGACGCCGCTGGAATCGGCCGCCCGCCTGACCCTCCTCAACGCGCTGTCGGTCGCCATGGACGAGATCACCCGCGAGCTGGCGCCGGGCTCCGTCGACGTGCGGCTGCGGGGCCTGGACCCCGAATTCGTCGTGTCCCCGCCGCCGGGCCAGGAGGCGTACGCGGGGGAAGAGGAACGCACGAGCGCGCCGAGCGCCGCGTGGCAGCCCATTCCCCCGCCACCTTCGGAGGGCGACGAAGGCGGCACGGCACGCATCAACTTCCGGCTCCCCGCTCACCTGAAGGCCCGGGTGGAGGGTGCCGCGGGACAGGAAGGGCTTTCCGTCAACGCCTGGCTCGTACGGGCCGTGACCGCCGCCCTGGAGCCGGGTGGTCCCGCCGGCTCCACCGGGCGCGCCCGTAACCGAGGCCCGCGGAGCTACACCGGCTGGGTCCGCTAGCCGGCCGGCACCGCCGGGCCCACCCGGCACACAGCACCACCCATCACGCCCGCCCGACCAGCGGGAACGCACCCCACAGCCATGAGGACGGGACAGCCATGCCTGAATTCGAGACACCCGAGCCGATCTCCGTCACCTTCGGTTTCGACATCGGGACCATCCGGTTCACCGCCGAACAGCGCACGCGCACGGTCGTCGAGGTCCGGCCGGGCAACGAGGACGACGAGGTCGACGTCCGGGCGGCGCGGCAGACGCAGGTCACGTACGCCAACGGCACGTTGGTGATCAAAGGCCCCAAGAAGCGGTCCCTGTTCGGCCGGAGCGGGTCCATCGACGTGAGCGTCGAACTGCCGGCCGGCTCGGACGTGGTGGGCTCCTCCCCCATGGCGGACATCCTGTGCGAGGGCCGCCTCGGCGATTGCGACCTCAAGACGTCGGCCGGGGACATACGCGTCGCCGAGGCGGACGGCGTCACTCTGCGGACCGGCTTCGGGGACACCAGCCTGGACCGCGCGACAGGAAACGTGGACATCACCGGCCACGGCCGCGTCGACGTGGGAGAGGTCGCCGGCACGGCGACGCTCAAGAACCTCGGCGACACCACCATCGGCGAGGTCAACGGCGAACTGCGGGTGCGGTCCTCCATCGGCCGGATATCCGTGGGCGTGGCACACGGCGACGTCGAGGCCCGGTGCGCCAGCGGTCACATCCGGGTCGAGCAGGTGGCGCGCGGCAAGGTCACGCTGCGGACCGGCGCGGGCGATCTGGAGGTCGGCGTCCGGGAGAACTCCGCCGCCTGGCTGGACGTGAGCGCGCGGGCCGGTGGCGTGCACAACTCCCTCACCCCGTCCGACGGCCCCGGAGCCTCTGAGGAGACCGTCGAAATACGCGCCAACACCGGGCTGGGCGACATCGTCATCCGCCGTCCGCAGTGACCCGGCCGCCAAGCCGTCCCGAACGACGAAACCCAACTCCAAGCAGCGAATCCTCACCCCAAGCAGCACGCCCCACCGCACCCCGCCCCAAGCAGCACGCCCCACCGCACTCCACCGCACTCCACCGCAAGCAGCGAAGGCCACCATCCCTTCACCAGGAAGGCATCACCACTGTGAGCGCACCATCCGTCTCCGCCCCGTCCACGGCGTTACCCACCATCTCCGCCACCGGCCTGCGCAAGTCCTACGGCGACAAGCTGGTGCTGGACGGCATCGACCTGCACATTCCGGAAAGCACGATCTTCTCCCTGCTGGGCCCGAACGGCGCGGGCAAGACCACCACCGTGCAGATCCTGTCCACGCTCATCGCCGCGGACGCCGGCGAGGCCCGGGTCGCGGGCCACGACCTGGTACGGCAGACCGACGGCGTGCGCTCCGCGATCGGCGTCACCGGGCAGTTCTCCGCCGTGGACAACCTGCTCACCGCCGAGGAGAACCTGCTCCTCATGGCGGACCTCCACCACCTGAACCGCCGGGAGGGCCGACGGCGCACCGCCGACCTCCTGCGCCGTTTCGATCTCACCGAGGCGTCGAGAAAGCCGGTCGTCACCTTCTCCGGCGGCATGCGGCGCAAGCTCGACCTCGCCATGACGCTGGTGGGCAACCCGCGCGTCATCTTCCTCGACGAACCGACCACCGGCCTCGACCCGCGCAGCCGCCGCACCATGTGGGAGATCATCCGCGGGCTGGTCGCCGACCAGGGCGTCACCGTCTTCCTGACGACGCAGTACCTGGAGGAGGCGGATCAGCTCGCCGACCGGATCGCCGTCCTGGACCACGGCAAGCTGGTCGCCGAAGGCACCGCCGACGAGCTCAAGCGGCGCATCCCCGGTGGCCACATCCGCATCCGGTTCACCGATGCCCACGACCTCGCGTCGGCCGCCGCCCTCTTCCGCGTCGGCACGTCCGACGACGACGCGCTCACCCTGCGTGTCCCCAGCGACGGGGGGCTCTCCGATCTGCGCGCCGTGCTCGACGTTCTGGACGGCGCCCAGGTCAGGGCGGAGACCCTCACCACCCACACGCCCGACCTCGACGACGTCTTCCTCACCCTGACCGGTCGGCCCCGCACCGACGCCGCATCCCTCCTCGCGAAGGCGAGCGCCTGATGAGCACCCTCACCCACGCCGTCGGCGACGCCCGGACCATGCTGCGGCGCAACCTCAAACACGCGCTGCGCTACCCCTCCATGACCGTTTCGGTCATCGCGATGCCCGTCCTGATGCTGCTCCTGTTCAACTACGTCTTCGGGGGCGCCCTCGGGAGCGGTATTGGCGGCACCGCCACCGGCAGCACGGAGTACATCGACTACGTCGCCCCCGGCATCATCCTGATGGCCGCCACGTCCGGCGCCGTCTCCACGGCGGTCAGCGTCTGCGTCGACATGACCGAGGGCATCGTCAACCGCTTCCGGACGATGTCGATATCCCGCGCGTCCTTCCTGACCGGGCACGTCGTCGGTGGCGTGATCCAGACGATGGTCAGTGTCCTGGTCGTCGTCGGCGTCGCGCTCCTGATGGGCTTCCGGCCCGACGCCACCGCCGTCGAATGGCTCGCCGCCCTGGGCCTCCTCGCGCTGCTCGTCCTGGCGCTGACCTGGATATCGGCCGGCATCGGCCTGGTGACCAAGACCCCGGAGACCGCCAGCAACCTGCCCATGCCGCTGACCTTCCTCCCGTTCCTCGGCAGCGCCATCGTCCCGACGGAGTCGATGCCCACCGGACTGCGCTGGTTCGCCGAGTACCAGCCCTTCACCCCCGTCATCGAGACGCTCCGCGGCCTCCTGATGGGCACGGAAATAGGCAACAGCGGCCTCATCGCCCTCGCCTGGTGCCTCGGCCTCGCCCTGACCGGCTACCTGTGGGCCCGCACGGCCTACCAGCGCGGCGCCAAGCGCTGACGAACACACCACCACCGGCGCGGCAGATCCCCACCGCCCTCTCTCGCGCGCCCCACCCCCGTACAAGCCCCTTAGCGATCACCGGCCACAGCCCCCACCCGGGCCCCGTACGGGAAACACCACCGCGCCCTTCACCACGCCTCTATCAACGCGCGTCCACCTGCGACCTCCGCGCCTCCGCCGTGCCGCGATCACCTCCGCACCTCCCGTACCGGGACGGCCCGCGAGATCACCAATGCGCCGCCCCTGACGCACCACCCAGCGCCATCAGCACGTCACCGTTCCTCGCACACGTCACTCAGCGACACCACCGCATCGAGAGGACACCATGCACTCCGAACCGTCGACGCCCACCACCGAAACCACCAGGCAAGGAACCGGCACCCACACCGACCGGGGAACCGACCACGCGGCCCTCCCGGGAACCATCCGGGAGACCGCTCCGGAAGCCGCCCCGGCCTCCGAGCTCGTCACCGCCTTCCCCACGGCCCGCCCCTCCGGCTGCCCCTTCGACCCGCCCCGGGAACTGGGCGAGCTGCGCGAGGAGCGGCCGATCACCCGGATGCGTTATCCGGACGGGCACATGGGCTGGCTGGTCACCGGTCACTCCGCGACCCGGACCGTACTCGGCGACCGCCGTTTCAGTTCCCGCCAGGAGCTGATGCACTACCCGGGCCCGGGCACGCACGAAGGCCCCCTCCCGCCGGCCCCTCTCGGTGACCTGACCGCCATCGACCCGCCGCACCACACCCGCTACCGGCGGTTGCTCGCCGGCAAGTTCACCGTCCGCCGGATGCGCGCGCTCACCACGCGCGTCGAGGAGATCACCCTCGCCCACCTCGACGCCATGGAACGCCAGGGCTCGCCCGTGGACCTGGTGGCGGCGTACGCGCACCCCATCCCGGCCTTGATGATCTGTGAGCTGCTCGGTGTCTCCCAGGCCGACCGCGAGCTCTTCCAGCAACACACCTCGGTGATGAGTGCTCCGGACCTGAACATGGAGAAGTTCATGGCCGCCTGGGCCGCACTCACCGAGTTCATCGCGAACCTGGTCGTGACCAAGCGCGCCCACCCCACCGACGACCTGCTCAGCGACCTGACCACCACCGACCTCACCGAGGAGGAACTAGCGGGCATCGGCACCTTCCTGCTGGCCGCGGGCCTCGACACCACCGCCAACATGCTCAGCCTGGGCACCTACGCCCTGCTGACCAACCCGGAGCAGGCCGCCGCCCTGCGCTCCGACCCCGAGATCGCCGACCAGGCCGTCGAGGAGCTGCTGCGCTACCTCACCATCGCCCACACCGGGGTGCGCGTGGCGCTGGAGGACGTCGAGTTGGACGGCCACCTGATCAAGGCGGGCGAAAGCGTGACCCTGTCCCTCATGGCCGCCAACCGCGACCCCGCCCGATTCCCCGACCCGGACGCCCTGGACCTGAGCCGCAAGGCCACCGGGCACCTCGCGTTCGGCCACGGCATCCACCAGTGCCTCGGGCAGCAACTGGCCCGCGTCGAGATGCGCGTCGCCTTCCCCGCCCTCTTCACCCGCTTCCCGACCCTCCGCCTCGCCGTCCCGGCCGAGGAGATACCCCTCCGCTCCGAGTCCAACATCTACGGCGTGCGCCGCCTCCCGGTGACCTGGGACGCGTAACCGCTACCCGCGCGAACAGCGTCCCCCGCGGCCAGGACTGCGGGGGACGCCCGCGGATCCTCCACGCCCACCTGCGGCGGAGACCGGTCCGGGCGGCCCGGGCAGGCCGGAGGCCCGACCTCACCCACCGTCCCCCAGGGCCCCCGGCCTCACTCCCCCACCCGACTCAGCCGACCCCGACGTCGTACGCGGCCCCCTCGGCAACGGCCCGAAGCTCGCCCGGACAAGGCCCGGCAACCAACAAGCCGGACGCGGTGACGCCGCCCTCCAGACCCCCACAGCCAAGGCCGTGGGGCCAAAACCCCCCACGGCCTCACCTCACCTCACTCCACCGCCCCCGGCTCCCACACCCGCAGCGCCTTTCGCAGCCGAGCGCCGGTCATGGCACCTCAGCCGAGTACCGGACACGGCGCCTCAGCCGAGCGCCCGTCACCGCACCTCAGCCGAGTACCCGTCACGGCACCTCAGTCCACGGGTGCCACCCGGATCAGGTTGCCGTCGGGGTCGGCGACGACGAACGTGCGCCCGAACACCTCGTCGTGCGGCTTCTCCACGACCTCGACGCCCTTGCCCGTCCACTCCTGGTACTGGCGCTCGATCTGCTCGGGACCCCCGTCCAGCGTCAGGCACAACTCGCTGGTACGCGACGGAGCGAAGCCGTCCGTCCTGGGCTTCCACAGCGCCAGCTGAATGCCGCCGGCGAGGTCGAACGCGATGAAGGCGGGCGTCTCGAAGCTCGGCCGCATGCCGAACAGGTCCGAGTAGAAACGCGCGGAGGTCGGCGCGTCGGAAACGTAGACGATGAACATGTTCGGGATGGGCACGGCAGTCTCCTTCAGTCGTCCCGGATTGGTCCGGTCGCAAGGAGCCTCCCTGTCATATATGACAGGTGCCGTCATGTTTGGAGACGTCCGGCGTCGGCGTACAGAGGACGGCGACGGCGCGACTTTCGGCGGGCGCGCCCACCCCCGTTCAGGATCGAAGATCGCCGCAAATCCACTGGCGGGCTTAAGTGTTCACGGACGAGCATGGAACACATGAGTGACCACCCCGCACGATGGAGCCGCGCGACCGTCTATCCCGACATGTGGGCCGACCCGGACGACGACCCCCGCGACAGCGAAGGCGTCAGCCCGGAAGGCGAGCTGGCCACGCTGCGCGACTTCCTGACGAACTACCGCATGACCCTGCGGATGAAGTGCGAGGACCTGACCCCCGAGCAACTGGCCCGCCGTTCGGTCCCGCCGTCGACGATGTCGCTGCTCGGCCTGCTCCGGCACCTCGCCGAGGTGGAACGGGACTGGCGCAACTGGATCAGTGACGGCGACCCGCTGCCGAAGGTCTACGGCGAGCGCGACGCGGACTTCGACGGAGCCGTCGCCGACCAGGCCGTCGTAGACGCCGCCTACTCCACACTGGAACGCGAGCAGGCGGCGACCGACGCCGCACTGGCCGAGCACCCGGACCTGGGCGAACGCCTGGGGAAGGACGGAATAGCCGTCCGGGAACTGCTGGTGCACAGGATCGAGGAGTACGCCCGCCACTGCGGACACGCCGACCTGTTGCGCGAGTGCATCGACGGGCGGGTGGGTCAGTAACGAGGCCCGGGAATCGCGTCCGCCTCGTTGCCGCCCGCCCCTGTTCTCGCGTGACGGCATGACGGCGTGACGGGCGGGCCTCACCCCTTGACGGCCTCCGCGATCCGCGAGGCGGCCTGGGCGGGCGTGAGGTGCGTGGTGTCGACGACCTCGGCCTCGGCGTGCAGCCACGTGCGGGCCGCCTCGGCGTAGGGCTCCAGATATTGGAGACGGAACGGGGACGGGCCGAGAACGGTGTCCCCCTCGATGCGCCCGCGGAGAGTGTCCTGATCGGCGTGGAGAACGAAGTGGCGTACCGGAATCGCGTGGCCGGCGAGCCCCGCGCTGATCTCCCGCCAGTACCGCTCGACCAGTACGGTCATGGGGATCACCAGAGTCCCACCGGCGTAGTCGAGGACGTGCCGGGCGGTCTCGACCACGAGGGGCCGCCACGGCGGCCAGTCCTGGAAGTTGCCCGTCCAGGGCAGCCCCGGCTTGATGTCCATGAGCGTCTCGCCGACCTTCTCGGCGTCGAACACCCGTGAATCCGGGATCAGCTGCTGCACGAGCACACTGGTCGTCGTCTTGCCCGCGCCATGAGTGCCGTTGATCCATACGATCATGCGCCCACGCTAACGCCGAGCGGACGGCGGGAACGAGCACGGCAGAAACCCGGTACGGCTTCGGCGCCGCTCGGGGCGACGAAGACCTCATCGACCACGTCGACCACTACACCAAGTGGCGCCTGTCCCCCACCACATGCCACCTAAGCGGCCATCGGTGATCACGACCTCCGGTGGACGAGAAGGCCGTCCGTAATGACCGCTCGTCCCCCAACAAGCCGTGCCGAACCGGCCGATCAGGCGCGACGTATTCGCGGTATTCGTCCGCGACCCGTGACGAGAGGCCACTCGGACAGGGAAAACGCAACTTCGACATGGCCCGCGGAGGCGGCTACCTTCACCTCGTCCTCGGCGGTTGCCCACGGTCGCACAGGGTCTTCTCCGGGCTGAGCCACCCACTACGGGATCAGTCGGCCACGCCCCACGCATCCCCGCCCTCATGCGCAAGCCATTGCACCGGGTCCGCACCAGACACCTCCTACCAGGAAGAGACGCATGCCCCATCTCGCTCTGTACACATTCGGCGTCCTGAAGTCGCCTCTCGCCGATCCCGCACCTCTCACGCAGGAGTTCTACGACACGGGGAAGACCGTCTACCGGGAGATCAGTGAGCACCCCGGATACCTCGCGCACGCTGAAGCGGCACACGGCGACCGGGGCTCGCACTTCGACCTGGACTGGGGCGCGTGGGGAGAGTTCGCCGTACCGGCCTGGTACGGCAAGGGCCGCACGGTGGAAACCACCGCCCTGGCCGCGTCCCTCTCGCTCTGGACAGGCCTGCGCCCCGCCTTCGACGCCATCTACACCGGCATGCACCGTGACGCGCTGAACAGGCGTTACGACTGGTTCGAGAGGACAGGACACCCGGGTTACGTGTTCTGGTGGGCCCCCGACGACGTGATACCCACTTGGCAGGACGGGGTTTCCAGGCTGGAACACCTCCACGACCACGGCCCCGCGCCGCACGCCTTCACCTTCCACCACTCGTTCACCCAGGACGGAACCCGGGCCACGATCAAGGAGATCGGACCGAAGAGCCACCAGGTTCACTGACAAGAAAGCCTGAAGAACGACTGGGCTCACTGCCGAACGTCTCGGCTGAACGACGGCGGACAGCCCGGCCCGAATCGGCGGGACGCGATCACGCCACCGGTCGGATGCTGCGGGGCCCGCTCGCCTCGGCAGGCAACGGACCAGCCCGACGCCCGTCCCGTCTCGGCGACGGCGAACCACGTCGAGGCCGTGCCCGGCGATGGGCCATCTTCCGTGGGACACGGTGTGATCTGGCACCTCGGCCAGCTCGATGATGATCTCCGAATTCTCCGCGTCCCGGATATTCCTGTCGACCGTCTGTTGCACGGGAGTTGAGGTGTGATGTGAAGTGAATATCTGTGCCCCATCACGTAACAGGCTGACGTGACAGCGAGGAGCAGGAACGATGACGAACCCGGCGGCTCCGGATCCTGCGGCGGGAAATGGGCAGGCCCCCAGCGGAGGCAGTGACGCCAACACAGGTGCTGCCGGTTCCGGCAGCGGTTCGGTGAACACTCCGTCAGGGTCTTCCTCGCCTACGCCGGCCACCCCGACGACGTGGCGCGATGAAGTGCTGGAACAGCTGTCGGGACAGGATCCGGCTCGCGGCCGACGGCGCGCCTTCAGAGCGATCGCCGTCACCTGCGCGGTGGCCTTGGTCAGCATCGTCGGTGGCTTCGAGGTCTCGCACTGGCTGGAGGACAGGCACGCGCAGGGAGACGCCGAGCGCGACGACCGCAACGCGGATGTGATCGAGGACGCGAAGAAGCCGTTCGACTGGAAGATGAACCCAGGGCTCGGCGACGAGCAACCGTGGACGAGCTGGGTGCTTGACCGGCGACTCACTCCGGAGGAGCAGACGGAGCTCAAGGGGTTGAGGGACGACCGGAAGGCCATCTGGGCCTTCGTGAAGAAGCGCGGCGGGTGGCGTGTCGGCATGGACGCTGATTCGTACAAATTGCAGCTGACCAGCGAAAAGGAGAAGGCGGTAGTCGTCACGCAGTTGGCGGCACGGGCGGTCGATTGTCGGCCGTCGCCGGTGAAGACCAGCATCTCGATCGGAACCGGGGGGACCGAAGTGTGGGACGACGCGCACTTCCGCCTCACCGCCGACGGCTCGTCGGTGCCCGCGCTCGTCTTCAAGCAGAAGGACCCGACGGACATCCCGGAAGAGGCGCCGTTCGAGAAGGTGGTCTCGTTGGGCGGTGCTCAGTCCCCGGGCTTCTTGGTCCTGACTCCCTTCTTGGACGTTCCGAAGCTGTGTGACTGGTCGGTGTCCCTGGAGTACAACGTGAACTCGGGGAAGACGCGGTCCCAGACGATCGCCAAGGATGACGACGGTCGGCCTTTGCGGGTCACCGGACCGCACGGGGAGGGGGTCGACTCCTGGGTGTGGTCAGCTGGTGGCACCTGGGTGCGCTCCCCATCAGCGTCTTGACTGAGCATGTGGTCCGGTGGCGTCGGAACTGCACCGCCGAAGCTCAAAAACACCCATTCCCTTGTCATTTATGGTCCGGTGTCGAACGTGGCTCGAACCTGACCGGCCTTTTCGCAGTTCGGCGGATGTGACCACGGCCTTCGTCTGGTCCTGTGCTCCGTCACGGCGGGCACCGGCGCGAAGGCGGTGGTCACGGCTTCGGCGATGCCTCTGGTTCGGACGGACCGAGACCAAATCACCTTCAGCGAGACACGACACGCCGGCCGCCTCCCCCACCCCCACCGACACGCCGCAACTCGCGCAAGCACTTGCTTGCAATAGTTAGCAGGACGGGGCACCATCGAGGCATGGCATCACTCAACGTCGGCAATCTCGGCGAGTTCCTGCGGGAGCAGCGGCGGCACGCGCAGCTGAGCCTGCGGCAGCTCGCGGATGCCGCCGGGGTGTCCAACCCGTATCTCAGCCAGATCGAACGGGGGCTGCGGAAGCCGAGCGCGGAGATCCTCCAGCAGCTCGCGAAGGCGCTGCGGATCTCGGCCGAGACGCTGTACGTCCAGGCCGGGATTCTCGACGAGCGGCGGACCGTGGACGGGATCGAGGTGCACACCGCGATCCTGACCGACCCCTCGCTGACCGAGCGGCAGAAGCAGGTGCTGCTGCAGATCTACACGTCTTTCCGCAAGGAGAACGGGCACGACGCGGACGCCCGCGAGGCCGACGGCGACCCATCCGCCACCTGAGCAACCGACAGCAGACGACGTCCGACCACCGGGCCGGTACCGGGGCCGAGTCAGGCCCTGGGTCGGGTCCGATTTCAGGAGGAAATACGCCATGGCCCTGACCGATGACTTCCGCAAGACGCTGACCGACCCGACCCCCCTCTACTTCCTGGCGGGCACCGCCGACCTGGCCGCCGAGAAGCTCGGAGAGGTGCCCGCGCTGGTGGGCAAGATCCGGGAGGAGGCGCCCAAGCGCTTCGAGACGGTGCGCAACACGGACCCGAAGGACGTGCAGGAGCTCGTCACCAAGCAGGCCAAGCAGGCGCAGGACAAGCTGGCCGAACTGCTGGGCTCCCTGGACGCCGACCTCAAGAGCATCAGCCGGCAGGCGCAGGACCTCGCGCTCCAGGGCGTCGGCCGGGTCGCCGAGTACGCGGTCAAGGCCCAGGAGACGTACGGGGAGCTGGCCGAGCGCGGCAAGGGCGCGGTGCGCAACTGGCGCGGCGAGGTCGCCGAGGAGGTCGAGGAGCTGGCCGTCGCCATCGAGCCGGAGCCGGAGACCGACAAGACGGCCGGCACCACGGGCACTGGCACCGGCACCGAGTCCGAGGAGAAGAACGGCTCGAAGCCGGCGACCGCGAAGAAGAGCTCCGGCAGCACGGCGCGCAAGAGCCCGGCGAAGAAGGCCGCCTCGGCGGAGGACAAGGCCGCCACGCCGGCGGAGGGGTCCGCCGAGGAGAAGCCCGAGGGGAAGTAGGCCGGAGCGGGTGCCGAGGCGCGCGGGCGGGGTGTCCCCCCGTCCGGCGCGCGGGCGCAACGTACCTCCGTCCGGCGCGCCGCCGGCACCCGTGGGCGCCTCGCGCCGCCGGGTACCCGTGGGGCACCTCGCGCCCGGCGCGCCGCCCGACGCGCTGCCCGGTGCCCACAGGTCGCCGCCCGTCCGATACGCCGCCGCACGGTGACGGGCCGGGAGGTTAACGCATGCCCGGTTCGTTCTCCGGGCTGTACGGTGGGGCGGCGATGGACCGAGTCGAACTGGTGGTGGACAGCGGGTGGTGGACAACGTGCTGATCTTCGGATTCGAGAACGCGCTGAGCTGGGTGCAACTGGCACTGGCCGTGTACGCCGCCGTCATGCTCATCGACGCGGCCCTGCGGCCCGACGACGCCTACCGGGCCGCCGACAAGCAGACCAAGGGCATGTGGCTGATCTTCCTGGTGGTCGCCACGGCGATGCTGTTCCTGATGCCGTTGCTGTCCTTCCTGCCGATCATCGGTCTCATCGCGGTGATCGTCTACACCGTCGACGTCCGGCCCGCGCTCAAGCAGGTCTCCGGCGGCCGGGGCGGCCCGCGCCGGGGCGGCTCCAGCTCGGACGGCCCCTACGGGCCGTACAACGGGGGACGGTGACGGGCGGGACCCGGGCCCGGGCCCGGACGCGTACTCGCTGACGGCCCGGGGAGGACGAGGGACGGGGAGGACGAGGGGCGGGGTGAGAGCTCCGCCCCCTCATGGCCGGGCGCCGAAGCCCGCAGCCGGGTACCGAAACCTCCGGCCGTGCGCCGAAGCCCCAGCCACGCACCACCGGGCCCCACCCGGGCACCGCAGCCCCAGCCGCGCCCCCAGCCCCCACCGGGACCCATCAGCCCCCACCGGGACCCACCGGCACCCACCCAGGCACCGAAGCCCCACCCACGCCCCCAGCCCCCACCGGGACCCATCAGCCCCCACCGGCACCCACCCAGGCACCGAAGCCCCCACCCGGGCCCGCCCGCCCCTCACCCTCGCCCATCCCCCCGATCCAGCAGCAGCACCGCCAGGTCGTCCGTCAGCTCTCCCCCGTTGAGGTCGCGGACCTCGCGTACGGCCGTGTCCAGGAGGTCCTCGCCGCGCAGGCCGTCGGACATCAGGCGGGTCATCATCGCGGTCATGCCGTCCTGGCCGAGGCGCTGGGTGCCGTCGCCGACGCGGCCCTCGATCAGGCCGTCGGTGTACATCATCAGGCTCCAGGACTCGCCCAGCGCGATGCGGCGGCGCGGCCAGCGGGCGTCGGGGAGCCAGCCGAGCGCCGGGCCGGGGTCGTCGTAGGGCAGCAGGTGCGGGTCCTGGCCGGCGCGGGCGAGCAGCGGGGCGGGGTGGCCGGCCAGGCACAGGCCGGCCTCGCGGCCGTCGGGGGCGATGTCGACGGTGCACAGGGTCGCGAAGATCTCCTCGTCGGCGCGTTCGTGCTCCAGGACCTGTTGCAGGGTGCGCAGCAGGTCCTCGCCCCACAGACCCGCGAAGGTCAGCGCGCGCCAGGCGATGCGCAGTTCGACGCCGAGGGCGGCCTCGTCGGGGCCGTGGCCGCAGACGTCGCCGATCATCGCGTGCACGGTGCCGTCCGGGGTGCGGACGGTGTCGTAGAAGTCGCCGCCGAGCAGCGTCCGGCTCCGGCCGGGGCGGTAGCGGGCGGCGAACCGCAGGTCGGAGCCGCTCAGCAGCGGCGTGGGCAGCAGTCCCCGTTCCAGCCGGGCGTTCTCCTGGGCGTGCAGCCGTGACTCGGTGAGCTGGCCGTGCGCCAGGTCGGCGCGCTTGCGCTGCACCGCGTACCGCACGGCCCGGCTGAGCGTCGCGCCGTCGAGCTCGTCGTGGAAGAGGTGGTCCTGCGCGCCCGCGCGGACCGCCGCGGCGGCGCGCTCGGCGTCCTTCCCGGTGGTCAGGGCGAGGACGGGGTGTTCGGGCGCGAGGCGGAGCAGCGCCCGGAGGGTGTCGAGGCCGTCGTGCCGTCCGGGGCCCGGGGGCTCGGTGGCGCCGTTCGGGGAGGCGGTGGCGGGCTCGGTGCTCCGTATGGGCCCGGCCTCGTCCTCCGGGCCGGGCGCCTCCCGTTCCAGGGGAGCCAGGTCCAGGAGGACGCAGTGGACGTCGGGGGTGAGCAGCCGCTCGGCCTCGGTGAGGTTGCGGGCCGTGCGGACGCGGACCCGGCGGCCGTCCTCGTCCCGTATCTCGGGGACGAGACTGGTCGGGTCCTCGCCTATGAGGAGCAGGGTCAGCCCTTGGGGGCCCGGGGCGGCCGGGCCGGGTGGTCGCTCGGGGTCGTCCTGGGCGGCGGGGGGACGCGGGCCCTCGGGCACGGCCTCCTGGGCGGACATCCGCGCCCCCTCGTCCGCTCCCCCACAGGTGTCGTCATCCACCGGCCGTGTCTGATGGGACAGCACGGCCGTCCGCTGCTGCGGTCCGGGTACGGGCATTGCTCTGCCTTCCTCCCTCCCCCGAGGGCGCGGTGACGCCCGAACGGGCGCCGCCGTGTCCGGTGGCGGCCCGCTCGTCGGTGGCTGTGCGGGTGCGCCACCGGGCACCGAGAGGGGACCTTAGCGGTGGCCCCGAGCGCTGCGGAATGGCCGACGGCACGGCTCCGGCGCCCGGGACCTCGTCGAACAGGGCCGATGAGCAGGGAGAAGACGGCAAGCGGAACGGTGATCGGTGCTCCGTATGACCCACGTCACTCGTCGCCGCGCCGAGCGCCGCACGGCCCCCGGCCGCACGGACGCTTTCCCTGCTCAGAAAGCGGAACGCGGTGTCCTGCCGTTGGGCCGGATCGTACGGCCAACCGAATTCTCCATCGCGTTCGCCACCGTGTGCGCGCCGTTCGCGCCCGGTCGGACGCGCCGGTGCACGCTGGGGGCGAGCCGGGGCACGTGGGGCGCGTTGGGGCACGTCATCCGGCCGGGAGAGGACCTGAGTGAGAGGGCCTGAGTGCCGCGCCGCCCCGGCCCGCTCCCGACGCGCCGCCTCCGACGCGCCGCCCGGGCGCACACTCTCCGCGCCCCGGCGACCCCACACGCCCCGGCCCCGCCCTCGCCCCTCACACATCGCGCGTCACACGTCACGCGTCCGGCCGGACCACCCCGAGAATCGGCATCGACCCTGCCCCGGCGAGGGTCACCTGGCGGCCGGGGCGCGGCGCGTGGACCATCTCGCCGTCGCCCACGTACAGGGCGACATGGCTCGCGTCGTCGTAATAGATGATCAGGTCGCCGGGGCGCATGTCCTCGATGTCCACGTGCGGGAGCTGCCGCCACTGCTCCTGGGAGGTGCGCGGGATGGCCCGGCCGCCCGCCTCCCACGCGCGCAGGGTCAGCCCGGAGCAGTCGAAGGTGTCCGGGCCCTCGGCGCCCCAGACGTAGTCCTTTCCTATCTGCGCGGTGGCGAAGGCGAGGGCCTTCTTTCCGCCGTCGGACGCCTTTCCGCCGATGTCCTTCAGGACACCGGAATCCAGCCATTTCCGCTGTTCCCGCAGCGCCTGTTCCTCCTCCAGTTTCCTCAGACGCTCCTTTTCCTCGGTGGCGAGGCGGGATTCCAGTTCCTTGGCGGCGTCGAGCTTGGCGCGGATGTCCCGCTGGGCCTTCTCCTTCTTCTCCCGCTGGGCTTCCAGGCGTTCGTAGCGGTCGTTGGCGACTTCGGCGTAGGCGTCCAAGTCCTCGCGCTTGCCGTCGAGTTGACCGAGCAGTCCCCTGGCCGCCTGCTGGGCCTTGTGGATGAGGGCGGCGTCGTCCAGGAACCGTTCGGGGTCGGCGTGGAGCAGCAGCCGGGCCTCGTCGGGAATGCCGCCGCTGCGGTACTGGGCGCTGGCCAGGACGCCGATCTGGCGCTTGAGCTCGTCGAGTTCGTGCTGGGTGCGGTCGATGGTGCGGCCGAGTTTCCTGATTTCCTTCTGCTGGCGCTCGACCTGTTCCTTGGCGCCGTTGTAGGCGTCGGTGGCCTTTTCGGCCGCGCGGTACAGGGCGTCGATCTTCTTCCGTACGGCTTCGAGCTCCTTGGCGCCGCGGGCCTGCGCATCATCCGCGTCGGTCCCCGTCCGGGGGCCCGGAGAGCTCACGCCGCCGCCCGGCCCCGGGTCGGCGTACGCCGCCGGCGCCGTACCGGCGAGCAATCCGGTCACGCACAGCGCCACCGCCGTGCACGCCGCCACCCACCGCGGACTCCGCCGGGCCCGCGGCCCGGCCCCGGCCGCCTCGTGGGTGTCCCCGCCGGGGCTCCCCGCCCGTATGCCCGTCTCCGCCCCCTGGTTCCCCACCGGCCACCTCCGTCGCTCTCCGTCCGCACCCGCCGCCACTCCGGTGACGCCACCGGCCACCCCGCCGCACCGCTCGTCGAGGAGCGAGGAACGGCAGAGAGAACCCCCAGGTCGCGACCCCGCGGGATCGGCCGGGAAATGTCGTGCGGCCTCAGGCGCGGATGCTGCCATACCCGCCGGTAATCCAACAGAGTGACGGTGTCGTTCCGTTCCGCACCCACCTGACGGCCGAGGTTCACCTCGCGTTCACCCTCCTCCATCGGCGGCTTCACCTGATCTGCCTAATTTCAGCCGTACCGAGCGCGCCGGGCCCTCGTAAGGCAGGCGCGTCAGGGCACCGCTGGGAACGACGAAGCAGCAGGTCGAACGGATACGCGACGAGACCGAGCGGCCGGGTCTCCCGCCCAGCGCCCGGGCCGACGCCCACCCTCCAACAGCACCCTCACCACTCCCCGCACGCCGGAGCAGCGGCGCGCCCCAGGAAGGAACCCTCGACCGTGAAGCTTCAGCGCAAGAACCGGGTTCGCGCCCTCGCCGTTGGCGCTCTCGCCGTCTCCGGAGCCCTGGCCCTGTCGGCGTGCGGCTCCGACGAGACCAGCCCGTCCGGCGGCAACTCCACCAAGGCCGCCAACATCAAGTGCGAGGGCAAGGGCGAGCTGCTCGCCTCGGGTTCGTCCGCGCAGAAGAACGCCATCGACGCGTGGGTGCAGAACTACGCCGCCGCCTGCAAGGACATCAAGGTCAACTACCAGCCCACCGGTTCCGGCGCCGGCATCAAGGCGTTCAACCAGGGCCAGACCGCCTTCGCGGGCTCCGACTCGGCGCTCAAGCCCGAGGAGATCACCGCCTCGCAGAAGGTCTGCCAGGGCGGCAAGGCGATCAACCTGCCCATGGTCGGCGGCCCGATCGCGGTCGGCTACAACGTCCCCGGCGTCGACAGCCTCGTCCTGGACGCCCCGACGCTCGCCAAGATCTTCGACGACGAGATCAAGAACTGGAACGACGCGGCGATCAAGAAGCTCAACCCGGACGCCAAGCTCCCCGACCTGAAGATCCAGGCGTACCACCGCTCGGACGACTCCGGCACCACCGACAACTTCACCAAGTACCTCAAGGGCGCCGCCCCCGACGCCTGGAAGCACGAGCCCGCCAAGACCTGGGCGGGCAAGGGCGGCCAGGCCGCGTCCGGCTCCTCCGGCGTCACCAGCGGCGTCCGCCAGACCAGCGGCGCGATCTCCTACATGGAGCTGTCCTACGCCACCTCGTCCAAGATCCCCACGGTCAAGCTGAACACCGGCGCCAAGGAGCCCGTCGAGGCCACCGTCGACAACGCCTCCAAGGCGATCGCCGAGGCCAAGCAGGTCGGCGAGGGCAACGACCTGGCGCTCAAGCTCAACTACACCACCAAGGCCGAGGGCGCCTACCCGATCACCCTGGTGACGTACGAGATCGCCTGCGACAAGGGCAACAAGGCCGCGACCCTGCCCGCCACCAAGTCCTTCCTGACCTACCTGTCGAGCCAGGAGGGCCAGAACGTCCTCAAGGACCTCGGCTACGCGCCGCTCCCCACCGAGATCGCCGACAAGGTCCGCAAGGCCGTCGCCGCGCTGTCCTGACCCCCGGGCGGCGGCCCGGGCCGCGCGCCGACGCGCGCACGGCCCGGCCGCCCCGTACGCGAACCCGTACGCGCCGGCCCCCCGTCCCCGCACGCCCGTAGGGGAGTCCCCTACGGCCCCCGGGCCGCCGCCCATCCGGTGCACCGCCGCGCCAGGAGCCGCACCGGCTCCGCAGACCGGAGAAACCCATGACCCATCCCCCCGCCATATCCGACGCACCCCCGCCGCCCCCGCCGGCGGACGCCCGGCCCTCCTCGGTGTCCGGCTCGGCGGTGCGCCCCGGTGACCGGATCTTCCTCGGGCTCTCCCGGGGTTCCGGCGTCACCCTCCTGGTGATCATGGCCGCCATCGCGGTCTTCCTCACCGTCCGCTCCGTGATCGCCATTTCCGGCAACACCGCGAACTTCCTCACCACCTCCGAGTGGAACGCCACCGGCGCCGAGCCGAAGTTCGGCATCGCGGTGCTGGCGTTCGGCACCGTCGTCAGCTCGATCATCGCGATGGTCATCGCGGTGCCGATCGCGGTCGGCATCGCGCTGTTCATCTCGCACTACGCGCCGCGCAGGCTCGCCTCGCCGCTCGGCTACGTCATCGACCTGCTCGCCGCCGTGCCCAGCATCATCTACGGCCTGTGGGGCGCCCTGTTCCTCGTCCCCCACCTCGGCGGCCTCTACAGCTGGCTGGACGACTACTTCGGCTGGACCGGCGTCTTCGAGTACAACGACGGCGCCGCCCGCTCCCTGTTCACCGTCGGCATCCTGCTCGCGATCATGATCCTGCCGATCGTGACGAGCGTCAGCCGCGAGGTCTTCCTCCAGGTGCCGAAGATGCACGAGGAGGCCGCGCTGGCGCTGGGCGCCACCCGGTGGGAGGTCATCCGGATGGCGGTGCTCCCCTTCGGCCGCTCCGGCGTCATCAGCGCCTCCATGCTGGGGCTGGGCCGCGCGCTCGGCGAGACGATGGCCGTGGCCACCGTCCTGTCCCCCGGCTTCGTGATCAACCTCAGCCTGCTGGACCCGGGCGGCGGCACCTTCGCCCAGAACATCGCCAGCAAGTTCAGCGAGGCCGACGCCTTCGGCCAGGACGCCCTGATCGCCTCCGGCCTCGTCCTCTTCGTCATCACGCTGCTCGTCAACGGCGCGGCCCGCCTGATCATCGCCCGCCGCAAGGAGTACTCGGGGGCCAACGCATGAGCAACGCAGTGATCGACCAGCCGCCGGTCGCCGACCGCGCCCCGCGCCCGGCCTCCCTCAAGCAGGCCCGGCTGCCGCGCTGGTCCACGCCCGCGCTCGCGGTGGCCGCGCTCGCCGTCGGCTGCGGAATCGGTGTGGTCGCCGGACTCGACAGCAGGATCCAGTGGGGGCTGATCGCCGCCGTCCTGTTCATCGCGGGGACGTACGCGCTCGCGGCGGTGGTCGAGGGCAGCCGGCAGGCCAAGGACCGGCTGGCCACGAGCCTGGTGTGGGTCGCCTTCCTGCTCGCCGTCATCCCGCTCGCGTCCCTCCTGTGGGAGACCGTCGCGCGCGGCATCAAGGTGCTCGACGGCTTCTTCCTGACGCACTCCATGGGCACGCTGCCGGACAAGATGCCCGGCGGCGGCATCTACCACGCGATCATCGGCACGCTGGAACAGGTGGGCCTGGCCACCCTCATCGCCGCGCCGATCGGCCTGCTGACCGCCGTGTACCTGGTGGAGTACGGACGCGGCAGGCTCGCCAAGGCCGTGACCTTCTTCGTCGACGTCATGACCGGCATCCCCTCGATCGTCGCCGGCCTGTTCGTCCTCTCGGTGTGGATCCTGATCCTCGGCTTCGGGCCGTCCGGGTTCGCGGGGGCCATGGCGCTGGCGATCCTGATGATGCCCGTCGTGGTCCGCTCCACCGAGGAGATGCTCAAGCTCGTCCCGAACGAGCTGCGCGAGGCCTCCCTCGCCCTCGGCGTCCCCAAGTGGCGCACCATCCTCAAGGTCGTCCTGCCGACCTCCATCGGCGGCATCGCCACCGGCGTCATGCTCGCCATCGCCCGCATCACCGGTGAGACCGCCCCGGTGCTGCTCCTGGTCTGGGGCGCCAAGACGATCAACAACAACCCCTTCGAAGGCGCCCAGCAGTCCCTGCCGCTGTACGTGTACCAGCAGTGGCAGGACGGCTCCGACGCCGCGTACGACCGGGCCTGGGCCGCGGCGCTCGTCCTCATCGCCATCGTGATGATCCTCAACCTGGTCGCCCGCGGCATCGCCCGCTGGAAGGCCCCGAAGACCGGCCGCTAGGCACACGTCGTCCCGCCGGCCGGGGCGGCACGCGCCCGCCCCGGCCCTCGACCTCCGGCCCCCGCCAGGACCGGAGCCACGAAAGAAGCAGTGATCCCATGGCCAAGCGAATCGACGTCAGCGGCCTGACCGCCTTCTACGGCACCCACAAGGCCATCGACGACATCTCCATGACCGTCGAACCCCGCTCGGTGACCGCCTTCATCGGCCCCTCCGGCTGCGGCAAGTCGACCTTCCTGCGCACCCTGAACCGGATGCACGAGGTCACTCCCGGCGGCCGGGTCGAGGGCAAGGTCCTGCTGGACGACGAGAACCTCTACGGCGCCGGCGTCGACCCCGTCGCCGTCCGCCGCACCGTCGGCATGGTCTTCCAGCGCCCCAACCCCTTCCCCACCATGTCGATCTTCGACAACGTCGCGGCGGGGCTGCGCCTGAACGGCTCGTACCGCAAGTCCGAGCTCGGCGACATCGTCGAGAGGTCCCTCAAGGGCGCCAACCTGTGGAACGAGGTCAAGGACCGCCTCAACAAGCCCGGCTCCGGCCTCTCCGGCGGCCAGCAGCAGCGGCTGTGCATCGCCCGAGCCATCGCCGTCGAACCGGACGTCCTCCTGATGGACGAGCCCTGCTCGGCGCTCGACCCGATCTCCACCCTCGCCATCGAGGACCTGATCGGCGAGCTGAAGGAGCGGTTCACCATCGTCATCGTGACGCACAACATGCAGCAGGCCGCCCGCGTCTCCGACCGGACCGCCTTCTTCAACCTGGCGGCCGTCGGCCAGCCGGGCAAGCTCATCGAGATCGACGACACCGAGCGGATCTTCTCCAACCCGTCGGTGCAGGCGACGGAGGACTACATCTCGGGGCGCTTCGGCTGAGCCGGCCGGAGGCTCGTCCGGTCCTCGTTCGCCGGATCCTCCGGCCCTCGTTCGCCGGATCCTCCGGCCCTCGTCCACCGGATCCTCCGGCCCTCGTCCACCGGATCCTTCAGTCCTCGTCCGCCGGATTCTCCAGCCCTCGGAGGCGCGCACGGAGCACCACCCTCCGCTTCCCTGCGGCCCCAGTGCTTCCCGCGGTGCTGCATGGCGGTGCCGCCGCGGGACGGAAAAGGGCCCGCCTCCCTTCCCGGGAGGCGGGCCCGTCACCGCCGGACGGCCCCATGGGGGCCGGGCGTCAGCCGAAGGCGAGCAGCACCGCCCAATAGGCCAGCGCGCCCACCACGGCGGCGGCCGGCATGGTGATGAACCAGCCCATGACGATGTTCTTGGCCACGCCCCAGCGCACCGCGCGCGACCCCTTGGTCGACCCCACACCCATGATCGCGGAGGTGATGACGTGCGTGGTGGAGATCGGCGCGTGGAACATGAAGGACGCGGTGTACATGACCGAGGCCGCGGTGGTCTCGGCCGCGAAACCCTGCGGCGGGTCCAGTTCGATGATCCGGCGGCCGAGCGTCCGCATGATCCGCCAGCCGCCCGCGTACGTGCCGAGCGACAGCGTCAGCGCGCAGGCGATCTTGACCCACACCGGGATCGGGTCGCCCTGGCCCTCGACGTCGGCGATGACCAGCGCCATCACCACGACACCCATGGTCTTCTGGGCGTCCTGGAGGCCGTGCCCGAGCGCCATGCCCGCGGCCGAGACCGTCTGCGCGATCCGGAAACCGCGCTTGGCCTTGTGCGGGTTGGTCTTGCGGAAGATCCACATGATCACGACCATCACGAAATAGCCGAGGACCAGCCCGATGACCGGCGAGAGGAACATCGGGATGACGACCTTCTCGATCACGCCCGACCAGTAGACGGTGGTGCCGCCGGCCAGCGCCGCGCCCACCATGCCGCCGAACAGCGCGTGCGAGGACGAGGAAGGAAGCCCGAAGTACCAGGTGACGAGGTTCCAGACCACCGCGCCGAGCAGCGCGGCGAACAGGATCCCCATCCCCTTGTTGCCTTCGGGTGAGGAGATCAGCCCTTCACTGACCGTTTTGGCGACCCCGCTGCCCAGGAAGGCACCGGCGAGGTTCATCACCGCGGCCATCGCGAGCGCCGCCCGCGGGGTCAGTGCCCTCGTCGAGACGGAGGTCGCGATGGCGTTCGCGGAGTCGTGGAAGCCGTTCGTATACGTGAAGCCGAGCGCGACCCCGATGGTCACGATGAGCGCGAAGGTGTCCACCGGAGGTCAGGACTCCTTGACCGCGATGGTCTCGACCGTGTTCGCCACGTGCTCGAAGGCGTCCGCCGCCTCTTCCAGAATGTCCACGACCTGCTTGAGCTTGAGCACCTCGATGGCGTCGTACTTGCCGTTGAAGAGGTGTGCCAGCAGTTTGCGGTGGATCTGGTCGGCCTGGTTCTCCAGGCGGTTGACCTCGATCCAGTATTCGGTGAGGTTGGCCATCGTCCGCAGATTGGGCATGGCCTCCGCGGTGAGTTCGGCGGCCCGCGCCAGCACCTCGATCTGCTGCTCGATGCCCTTGGGCAGTTCCTCGATGTTGTAGAGGACGACCAGGTCGACGGCCTCCTCCATGAAGTCCATGATGTCGTCGAGCGAGGACGCGAGGTTGTAGATGTCCTCGCGGTCGAACGGCGTGATGAAGGAGGAGTTCAACTGGTGGAAGATCGCGTGGGTCGCGTCGTCCCCGGCGTGCTCCGCCGCCCGCATCCTCTCGGCGATCTCTGTCCGCGCGGCGGCGTCCGCCCCGAGCAGTTCCATCAGGAGCTTGGAGCCTGTGACGATGTTGTCCGCGGACGCGGCGAACATGTCGTAGAAGCTCGTCTCCCTGGGGGTCAGACGAAAGCGCACGTGAAATCCTCGGGGTGCATCGGATTCGGTCGACTTGATGCTAGGCGCATCATCCAGCCACTGCTAACCAGCATTCCTTCAGTGTCGCCCATCAGGCAGCATGCTCTGCACGGGGTACCGCTCGCACCCGCAAAATTCTGTACCATATACCCACCAGGGGTATACGGATCGCCTCAGTACCACGGGAGATGACCATGACGACCACGGACGCCGACACCTCCGGCAGCGCCACCACCGCCGCGGTCTGCCACGGCGCCCCCGCGGACGACACGCCGGCCGCCGAGCACGGCCACGCCACACACGGCTACAGCAAGCAGAAGGACGCCCACATCAAGCGGCTGCGCCGGATCGAGGGCCAGATCCGCGGCCTCCAGCGCATGCTGGAGGAGGACGTCTACTGCATCGACATACTCACCCAGGTCTCGGCCAGCACCAAGGGCCTCCAGTCCTTCGGCCTCCAGCTCCTGGAGGAGCACCTGCGGCACTGCGTCGCCGACGCCGCCGTCCGGGGCCCGGAGGCGATCGACGCCAAGGTCCAGGAGGCGACGAAGGCGATCGAGCGCATGCTGCGCACGTGACGGTGGCCACGGCGGGGCCGGCGGTGGTCACCGCCGGGCTCGGCGGACAGCGGGAGCCGGTACGGCCGTACGGGCCGAAGCGTCCCGGGCCGGGGCCTGGGGAAGGCCGGACGGCGGGCCCGGGTGCGCGGCGTCACTCCTGGTGGGCGGGGCCCGGCCGGGGCCGGTCCGCGTCCACCTCCAGCACCTCGTCGATACGGTCCGGACTGAGCCGATCCTCACTCGCGGCGGCGGCCGCGATCATCAACTCACCAGTCAGGTCGATCTCGACGAGGGCCACGTGGTCCTGAACCGTCGAGTTGCGGTACACGGCCACGCACGACACCTCCTCCTTCGAGCGTCCCCCCCACTCTTCTGGCGGTTACCGCCCAGCGTAAGGAGGCGCCCGGGCCCCGCGCATGGCACGGACGGACCATTTCCCCCCGCTCCCTCGGACCCCGGTCCGCCCCCGCGCCCGGGGTCCGTACGGATCACCGGGACGGCCGAACGGCGCTCTCGACAATGCGCTGAGCGGGTGCCTGCGGAAGGGGGGCCGCCCCTCGCGCCGGTGCCCACCCCCGGGCCGGCCGTCACCACGACGGCCCGCCCCTCGCGCCGGTGCCCGCCCGTCGTGCCGGTGCCCGCCCCTCGCGCCGGCGCCCGCCCGCCGTGCCGGTGCCCGCCCGTCGTGCCCGTCCCCGCCCGCCGACTGCCTGGCACGGCGGCGGGCTCGCACCGGCCGCTCTCACCGCGACGGCCCCGCGATCCGGCCCGCCCCTCCGTCCCTCTCACTCCCGCCAGGTCGCGATCTTCCCCGTATAGATATCGCGCCCCTCCGGCAGCACCACCGCGACCGGCGCCCCGAAGCCGTACAGCTCGGTCGTGGACGTCACCGGCGTCCCGCCCGCCGCGCCGTTCGCGAACCGGAAGCGGTGCCGTACCTTCCGCAGCCGGCCGGCCTCGTCCAGGTACGCGTCGAAGGGCACGGCACGGGTGGTGAAGCCTTTCTGCGCGGCGGTCAGCGCGGGCCGGACACCCGCCACCGCCGCGCCGGCCGCCGCCGCGAGGTCCGTGGTGCCGCTGTAGTGCCGGACCACCACGCCGTCGAGCCGCTGCTCACCCTCGTACGTCACCCGCCGGGCCCCCCGCAGCAGTTCGGCGGCGGCCAGCGGGTCGGTGGCGCCGCCGGTGACGAGGTTCCCGTCCGCCAGCGAGGAGGTGTCCACCCGGACCCACTTCCCGGCCGGAACCCCGGCGCCCCGGTTCTTCATGTAGAGCGCCTCGGGCGTCAGGACCTCGGTGATCGGCCGCTGCCCGGGGCCGTCCCCGCCCGCCGTCTCCGGCCGGGCGATCCGCAGCTGGCCCACGGCGCGCCGGTAGTCGTATCCGCCGGCGCCCCGGATGGCGACGCGGGTGCCGCCGCTGGCGGTCTCCATGGCCGTCCGCACCTTGGACGACCCGGCGCGGACGAGGGCGTCGGCGCTGCTCCGGACGGCCCGCTCGGCGGCGCCGCCCTCCGCCGGGGCCCGGCCCGCCGTCGCGCGGTCGGCCACCGCCCGGCGGGCCGGCGCGTGGTCCTCGGCCGCCGCCCCGCTGGGGGAGCACCCGGTGGCCAGCAGCCCGACCGTCAGGGTCACCCCGCACGCCAGGGCCGCGGCGGTGCCGCCGCCCAGCCTGTCCCGCACCACCATCGCGCACCAACCCCCTCGGCCGCTGTGCGTCAGTGACCTGACGTTCCGTTCGATTACCGGAGGCGCGGCGCGTGGGAACTCCGCGCCCCCTAGCGTTCAACGACCGTTCGGATGGCGCGTCACGCCGGTACACCGGGGGCGCGTAGCGTGGCGGTGTGCACCCACGACCGCCGTGTGAACCGTCCCCCGCAGCTTTCGAACAGCCGGTACACGTCGTGACGACTGTGGAACGGGGCTCCTTCTGTTCGGCCCGGTGCGCGTGTGGCTGGTCCGGACCGGCCCGCCGGGCCCGTTCGCAGGCGCGGACGGACGCCGAGCGCCACCGGGCCGAGCACTCCGGCCCGGGAACCTCCCGTGCCCCTGCCGCATCTGGGTAGGCAAGAAGCAGTACGAGGGCACGGCCCGGGATCGCTAAGCCGCGCACGGAATGCGCCGAGTTGGGGACTCGGACCGGCAGGTCGGAGGGACACCCGGTGGATCGGCGCACACTCCTGCGGGCGGGCGGTGGACTGGCGGCGGCATCGGCCGCCCTGGCGACGGGTTGCAGCAACACATCCGGGGGCGGCGCCCCGTCCACACCGGGCGGCACGGCCCCGACACAGCCGAACGCCAACCTCGGCACCATGTCGGCCCCCGCCTCCGCGGCCTGCAAGCCCGCCGGCGCCGCCGCCTGGTCCGCCCTGGACAAGAGCCTGGACGGCCGGCTGATACGCCCTTCCGACGCGGCGTACACGACGGCCCGCCGCCTCTACAACACCCGCTTCGACGGGCTCAAGCCCGCGGCCGTCGCCTACGTCTCGCACCCGGCCGACATAGCGGAGTGCCTGTCCTTCGCCCGCCGGTACGACGCGCCGGTCGCCATACGCAACGGCGGCCACTCCTACGCCGGATGGTCCGGCGGCAACGGCAAGCTGATCATCGACGTGTCGGCGCTGTCCAAGGTGAGCGCCCCGTCCGGCGGCACCGTGCGCATCGGCGCCGGCGCCAAGCTCATCGACGTGTACCAGGGACTGGGCCGGCACGGCGTCACCATCCCCGGCGGCTCCTGCCCCTCCGTGGGCGTCTCGGGGCTGACCCTGGGCGGCGGCCACGGCGTGGTCTCCCGCGCGTACGGCCTGACCTGCGACAGCCTCGTCGGCGCGACGCTCGTCACCGCCGACGGCAAGACCGTCCACTGCGACAAGACCCGCGAACCGGACCTCTTCTGGGCGCTGCGCGGCGCGGGCAACGGCAACTTCGGCGTCGTCACCGAGATGCGCTTCACGACCCACCGCGCGCCGCAGGCGGTCCGGGCGTACATGACCTGGCCGTGGTCCAAGGCCGCCGCGGTCGTGCGCTCCTGGCAGGAGTGGGGGCCCACCCAGCCCGACGAGATCTGGTCCTCCTGCCACCTGGACGCCCGCCCCGGCGGCACCCCCACCGTCTCCGTCTCGGTCTTCTCCCTGGGGACGTACGGGGATCTCCAGAACGCCGTCGACCGGCTCGCGGACCGGGCCGGCGGGCCCGGCCCGGCGCGGTCGGTGACGCTCAAGCGCGTCGGCTACCTGGACGCCATGGAGGCGTACGCGGGCTGCGCGACGAAGACCAGCGCACAGTGCCACCTGCCCGGCGCGGTGCCCGGAAAGAACGCGGCCGGGCAGCTCGCCCGCGAGACGTACGCGGCCCGCTCCGACTTCTACGACCGCTCGCTGCCCGCCGCCGGCATCCAGGCGCTCCTCGGCCAGATCGAGAGCGCTGGCCGCCGCGGCGTCAACGGCAACGCCTCGCTGACGGCGCTGGGCGGCGCCATCAACCGCGTCCGGCCGGGCGACACCGCCTTCGTGCACCGCCGGTCCCGCTTCCTCGCGCAGTACCTGGCGTCCTGGCGCGCGGGCGGCGCGAGCACGGCCCAGAACGCCTGGCTGACCCAGGTGCACGGCGCGATGCGCCGGTACGCGTCCGGCGCGGCCTACCAGAACTACACCGACCCGGCGCTGAAGGACTGGAAGCGGGCGTACTACGGCTCGGGGGTCGGGCGCCTGGAGAAGGTCAAGCGGCGGTACGACCCGCAGCGGCTGTTCAGCACGTTCCCGCAGGCGCTGTAGGGCGGGGACGCGGGTCTACGAGGCGGGGACCCGGGCCTGCGAGGCGCGGACCCGGGCCTGCGAGGCGGGCGGGCGACTCACGGCAAAGGGCCGGCGCCTCACGGCAAAGGGAAAGGGCCGGTGTGGCGTCCCCGCCGCACCGGCCCGTTCTCCGTTCCTCGTTCCGCGTTCCTCGTTCCGCGGGCGACCGCTCAGGCCGCCAGGTCGCTGTCCCTCTCACCGGCCCGCGGGGGCACCGCCGAACCCGCGGGCACCACGGGGCCGGGGCCCTGCTCCGGCTCCTCGGCCGCCCCGGGGGCCCGTACCAGCGCCGCCGCCCGCGAACGGCCGACGGCCTCGGTCAGCGGCACCAGCGCGGCCTGCGCGAGCGGCGCGAGCAGCAGGGCGACCGCGGTGCCCAGCGCGAAGCCGCCGATGACGTCCGTGGGGTAGTGGACGCCCATGTAGACGCGGCAGAAGCCCTCCAGGAGGGCCAGCCCGAGGCCGACCAGGCCGATCTTCCGGTGGGCGATGAACAGGCCGACGGCGACCGCCATGGTCAGCGTGGCGTGGTCGCTGACGAAGGAGAAGTCGGTCTTCCCCGGGATCAGCACCTCCAGGCCCGCGTGCTCCTTGAAGGGCCGGGGCCGTTCCACGAACGCCCGGATCGGGATGTTGACCAGCAGCGCGATACCGGCCGCGAGCGGGGCCCAGACCAGGCCCGCGACGGCCACCGGCGCGTCCGGCCGCTTGCGCGCGGCCCACCAGGCGATGAGGCAGAGGATCGCGAGGGCGGCGATGATGCCGTACTCGCCGAGGTACTCCATGACGCGGTTGATCCAGTGGGGAGCGTCCTTCGCCAGTCCGTTGATGCCGCCGAGCACGTCCACATCGGGGTTCGACCCGTCCAGTGCGAGTCCAGCCATCTTGCCGCGGCCCCTTATCCTTTCGCGCGCGCGAGCGCCGTGTGTGTGCTGTCAACCCCCGTGGTCGCCGAGCGTTGTGTGCCTCTACGTCTTTGCTGTGTCTCTAGGTCTTTGTCGTATCTCTACGTCTTTGCTGCGTCTTTACGTCGACCACGCCGACTACGTCGACGCCTTCGTCGCTGTGTCGCCGTGCCTCTATGCCAAGGAAACGCGGTGCTTCGGTCAGCCGTTCCGGTCTCCATGGGATGATCACCGAGACGTTATCGAAGCTTGACTGGTGTCCGCTGTTCAGGGATCCATGTTCAGGCAGCGTTCCTCTGGGGGAGCGCTTTCGCGCCATCTTGTGTGACGCGGGTCGCCCCGATGTAGTCCGGCTTATCGATCTTGTCGTACCGGATCACCGCGCCCGTGTACGGAGCGTTGATCATCTGTCCGCCGCCGACGTAGATGCCGACGTGGTGGATCGAGCGCGGGTCGTTCAGGTTGTGCGCGAAGAAGACGAGGTCCCCCGGCTGCAGCTCGTCCCGCTTCGGGTGCGGTCCGGCGTTCCACTGGTCGTTGGCCACCCGGGGCAGCTTTATCCCCACCGACTCGTAGGCGGCCTTGGTCAGCCCGGAGCAGTCGAACCGGCCGTTGTCCTCGGGGGTGCCGTCACCGCCCCACAGGTAGGGCGTGCCGAGTTTCTGCTGCGCGTAGTAGATGGCCGCGGCGGACTGGCGGGAGGTCGCGACCGGCGCGGTGGGGGCCTCGAAGCTCTTGGCGAGCGTGGTGATGGTCTTCACGTAGTTCTGCGTCTCGCGGTAGGGCGGGACGCCGCGATAGCGGATGACGGCGTCGGGGCCCGCGTTGTAGGCGGCGAGCATGTTCTCGGTGGGGTCGCCGGGGACGGACTTGACGTACCGCGCCAGGGAGCAGTCGTACGCCGCCGCCGACGGGATCGCGTCCGCCGGGTCCCACACGTTCCGCCGGCCGTCGCCGTTGCCGTCCACCCCGTGGATCTGCCAGGTGTCGGGGATGAACTGGGCTATGCCCTGGGCCGCCGCGGGGCTCTGGGCCCGGGGGTTCCAGCCGCTCTCCTGGTAGAGCTGGGCCGCCAGCAGCGCGGGGCTGATGGCCGGGCAGCTCGTGCCCGCCTTCTGCACCAGCTGCTGGTACGAGGCCGGCACGGCCCCCTTGGCCAGCCCGAGCGCCCGCCCGGCCCCACCCGCCAGCCCTGCCGCGGCCGTGTACGTACCGATCACGAGGAGCGCGACGAAGCAGAGCACCAGCCCGAACCCCAGTCCGCCCACCACCCATATTCTCCGCACCCGACAACCCTCCCTCATTCGAGCCCGTCGCACTGCTGTTTCCAGGGGTCCACCGTTCGGTGCGGATCGCTCTCCCCCGCACACCTTTCCCTGCCGTCACCCGGATCTCCCCTGCCCCGCCCGTCATGCGGTCGCTTGTCCGGTTTTCCCGGGGCATCGGCGTCCGCACTGTGAGACGGCGCCGCCTCGGACGGCCCCCGCGCGGGCGGCCCTTCGCGCGTACGGGCCGTGCCGCGCGCGCCGAACCGGGGAACGGAAGGCCGCGTTCCGGGGAAGCTGTCCGAACCGGCACACCGGCTGTTGACCCGGCGCACACCCCCCGCGTCTCATGAGGACGGACGAACGGGGCCTCGGGGCCCCCTCTCCCTTCCTCTTCCACCCCTCCCACCCCTTCTTCATCCCGCCCCTTCCTTTCAAGATCCCGGGCTCACCACCGCCCCCGCACCGAACGAGGACACCGCCATGTCGCACCCCCCGCAGAACCTCACCTGGCAGAAGGCCACCGACGACGAGACCGCCGAGGAGTACCTGGAGGTCGCCTTCGGGGACGACGGCAACGTCTACCTGCGCGGCAACAAGGAGCCGGACAACATCGTCACCACCACCCGCACCAAGTGGGACGCCTTCGTCCTCGGGGTGAAGGCCGGCGAGTTCGACCACTTCGTCGGCCTCTGATCCACCGTCACGCCGTTAGGCCGTCACGCCGTCACGCCTCTCCGGCCGGGCGCGCGCTCGATCGTCACTCAGCGCCCGCCCGGCACCACCCCGGGTGACTTTCCTATGAGCGCCAGGGCCCCAGAAGTGACGTACGACCCGTTGCGCGCGTCGTTCGGGCGGGAACTGTCAAAGAAAGACGCCAAGTCGACATCCCACGGGCCACTTTGTCGGCGAAGATAGACCCGGTCCCGCGCCGCCCGGCGCGGGCGCAGCCAAGCACCCACAAGGGGCGGTGAGTTCACTCATGTACCTTGCAGCCGACAAAGGCGACATCACCACCATCATCGGCGGAATCGCCCCCGACTGGGGCCCGTTCGGCACGCTGGGCAACGAGGCGAAGGTCATGATCGAGGTCGTCATGGCGGTCGCGATCCTGCTGTGCCTGGGCATCGCCATCTGGGGCGCCGCCAAACAGCGCATCGGCGCCACCGCGCTGCGCGACACCTTCAGCGCCGAACAGGGCAAGGGGCTGATCGTCGCCGGGCTCACGGGCGTCTTCATCATCGGCTCACTGGGGACGCTCTTCACGATCGTGTACGGGATGGCCGTCTAGCCCGAGCGGGCCCCCGCTCCGGCCCCGGCGCGGCGAGGCCCGCTCCCCGTACCGCCGCGCCCTCCCCTCCCCCTCTCTGCCCTCCGTGCGTACGTGACCGGGCATCCCCGCCCCCGGCCCTCCGGGGCCCGTCCCCCGACGAGGCAGCATGCCGATGCCCACCCACGCCGCCCAGAGGCCGCCCACCCCGCGCGGGTCCGCCTTCGCCGCGCCCCGTTCCGTGACGGGCGGGACCCGCGGTGCCCGCGCGACGCGGGACGCGTCCGCGACGGGCGCACCCGTCCCACAACCCTCACACCGCCTCTCATGTCCGGCTTCTGAGGACGCGTCACGGTGAGATGTACTCGTACCACTGCGCCCGAGCCGCTGCCCACCCGGCTACGGTCATATACGGGCGACAAAGCGACAGCAGTGACGGCAATGTCGGTTGAGGGGGTACAGGCGCGATGAGTCCCAGCGGTGACGGCGGGTACGGCGGTGGCGATTACGGCCGCGCGGACTCGGGCCAGACGCGCACCAGACTCCCCGAGGGCGGGGACGACACCTACGGAAAGGGACGCCGGTCCCGTACGGGTCCGGGCGGACGGAACCTGGTGACGATCGTCGGCGTGGTGGTCCTGCTCATCGCCGCCATCGCCTTCGCGAACCGCGGCGGGGGCGACGGCGCGAACGCCGACGCACCGACGGGCACCCAGAAAGGGGCCGAGGCCCAGCCGACCACGCCGACCGGCGTGAAGCCGGTCGACGGCAAGCGGGCCGGCATCGCCACCGGGTACGCCAAGACGCGGCAGGGCGCACAGTCGGCCGCGACGAACTACGCGGTGGCCCTCGGCTCCGACGGCATGTTCGACCGGGACCGGCGGCACGAGATCATCGACACGGTCATGGCGCCGTCGGCCGTGCCGGGCTTCCGGGAGAGGCTGGATCGGGCGTATTCGCCGGAGTTCGCCAAGAACCTCGGCCTGAAGCCCGACGGCACCGCCCCCGCCGGTCAGACCTTCGTCTCCCGCACCATCCCCATCGGCACCAAGATCAAGGAGTACCGCGACGGGCAGGCCACCGTCGAGGTCTGGTGCACCGGCCTGGTCGGTCTGGCCGGCACCCGGTCCACCAATCCCGTCACCACGAGCTGGTACACCGCCACGATGAAGCTCGCCTGGACCGACGGTGACTGGAAGGTCCTGACGCACACCCAGAAGGACGGCCCGGCCCCCATCGGCAGCGACGTGCCGGTGTCCGGGGCGAAGGAGATCGCCGGAGCGGTCGAAGGGTTCGGAGGGTTCACCTATGCCCGGTAAACCGGGGGCGCGCCGTGCGCTCACCCTGACGTCGGCGGTCGCCGCCCTGCACGTCGTTCTCGTCCTGGCGGCGACGCGGGCCGCCGCCGATCCGTCGCCCACACCGACGCCGAGCGGCAGCCCGAGTCCCAGCGCGAGCCCGACCGCGGACAACTGTTCCGCCGCCGGCCCGGCGGGGCAGATCTGCGAACCCGCCGGTTCCGGCTCCGCCCCCAAGCCCCCCAACCCGCTGGACGGCTCCCCCCTAGACCCCCTCCAATCCCTGGCCAAAGGCTGCGCCGACGCCGCCGCCTGGATCATCGACAAGCTCTCCGCGGCCGTGAAGTCCACCTCCCAGGTCGACTTCACCAACGGCGCCTTCCTGCGTCAGTACGCCGTCGTGTTCGCCGCCTCCACGGTCCTGACGCTCTTCCTGTGGCTGCTGGCCGTCGCCAAGCGCGCGGTGCGCGGCGTGCGGCTCACCGAGGCGATCAGCGAGGCCATCGGGTTCCTGTGGCTGACGGTGCTGGCCTCGGCCTTCACGCCGCTGATCCTGTACACGGTGGTCTCCGCGACCGACGGCGTCACCGAGATCATCGCCAAGGGCACGGGCGCGCAGACCGACACCTTCTTCGGCGCGTTCTCCGGGGCCCTGAAGAAGGGCACCGACATCGGCGGCGGCCCGATCATGCTGATCGTGGTGGCGCTGGTCTCCATCCTGGCGGCCGGTGTGCTGTGGCTGGAGCTGGTCATCCGGGCGGCGCTGCTGTACGTGGGCGCGCTGCTGGGCACGGTGGTCTACGCCGGGCTGGTGGACAAGAACATGTGGGGCCACGTCCGGCGCTGGGCGGGCATCATGATCGCCGTGATCCTGGTCAAACCGGTCATCGTCATCGTCCTGGGCATCGCCGGCGCGCTGTCCTCCGAGAACGGCCCCACGGCGTTCTCCGCCGTGATCTCCGGCCTGGCCATCATCCTGCTCGCCATCTTCGCGAGTGCGATGATCTACCGCTTCGTCCCCGGCTTCGGCGACGAGCTCTCGGCGGCCCGGACGAACAAGAAGCGCGCCACCGACGGCGCCCAGGCCGCCGCCGTGATCTCCTCCCCCGCCGCCCTGGTCTCCCAGGGCATCAAGACGCACAGCTCCCGCGGCTCCGGTGGCGGGAGCTCCGAGGCGGGCGGCGGCGCCCCCCGGCCGTCCGGCGACGCCGTCTCGGGCGGCGTCGCCGTCCACGGCGGGCGCTCCGGCACCGGCCGCGCCCCGGCCCCCGCCGCGCCCGCACCCCGTACGAACCCCGGCCCCAACGCCGGGGGCACCACCGGCTCCACAACAGGAAGTGAGGGGCGTTGAGCACGCAAACCCACCCGATCACGCCCCGCCGCACGTACCTCATCGGCCGGGCCCGGCCGAACGCCATCGTCGGCAAGAACCGCGAGACCGGCGAGATCGCCCTGATCATCGCCGGCGCGTTCCTCGGCATGGTGTGCGGCCTGCTGGTGCCGGTCCTCTCCCTGCGGATCGTCACCCTCGTCGGCTTCCCGATGCTGGGTATCGCGGCGGTCTACCTGCCCTACCGCGGCCGGACGTTCTACAAGTGGTTCGAGATCAACCGCAGCTTCCGGCGCACCGTCCGGGGCAGCGGCGCCGTCTACCGCTCCGGCGCCATCGAGGCGGGCGTCCGGCTGGACGGCCAGGAGGTGGAGATCGGCCCGCCGCCCGGCATCGGCCGGATCACCTGGCTGGCCGCGCCGTTCGGCCCGGACGAGATCGCCGTGCTGCTGCACGCCGACCGCCGCACCGTCACCGCCGCCATCGAGATCGAGGGCCCCGGCGTCGGCCTGCGCGACAGCGAGGACCAGGAGGCCCTCGTCGACCGCTTCGGCACCCTCCTCAAGCACGTCGCCAACGGGGACGGCTACGTCACCCGCCTCCAGATGCTCGCCCGCACCCTCCCCGCCGACCCGGACGCGCACGCGAAGGACGTCGCCCAGCGCGGCGACCCCAACGCCCCCGAGTGGCTCCAGGATTCGTACGAGCAGCTCCAGTCCATGGTCTCCACCTCCTCCGAGCAGCACCGCGCCTACCTCGTCGCCTGCATGCACTACACCCGCGAACTGGCCGCCGAGGCCCAGACCATGGCCCGCGCCGCCCGCGCCCAGCGCGGTGGCGCGCGCGGCGGCAAGCTGGACCGGGACGCCGGGCTGGCCGTCGTCATGGCGCGCGAGCTGACCGACATCTGCGCCCGGCTCGCCGAGGCCGACATCCGGGTCCGCCAGCCGCTCGGCCCGGCCCGCCTCGCCTCCCTGGTCCACTCGATGTACGACCCGGACCACCCCATCGACCACATCCAGGCCATGAGCCGCCGCAACGCCTGGCCCGCCGAGCTGGACGCCCGCGAACCCACCTACCTCCAGGCCAAGACCCGCGAGTCGGCGACCCGCGCGCCCTGGTGCCACGCCACGGCGTGGGTCAAGGAGTGGCCGCTGACCCCCGTCGGCGTCAACTTCCTCGCACCGTTGCTCGTGCACACGCCGGACGTGATCCGTACCGTCGCGGTCTGCATGGACCTGGAGCCCACCGAGGTGGCGATCGAGCGGATGCTGACGGAGAAGACCAACGACGACGCCGAGGCCAGCCGCGCCGCCAAGATGAACCGCGTCGTGGACCCGCGCGACGTCGCCCACCACGGCCGCGTCGACCAGCGCGGCGAGGACCTGGCCTCCGGCGCCGCCGGGGTCAACCTGGTCGGCTACATCACCGTCTCCTCCCGCTCCCCCGAGGCGCTGGCCCGCGACAAGCGCACCATCCGCGCCTCCGCCGGCAAGTCCTACCTCAAGCTGGAATGGTGCGACCGGGAGCACCACCGGGCCTTCGTCAACACTTTGCCCTTCGCGACCGGAATCCGCCGCTGATCGCCAGGAGGCGCGTACGACATGGCCATGATCGATCCTCTCGCGGCACTGACCGACGCCTTCACCAGCTTCCTGTTCGGGAAGGTGGAGACGACGCGGCTGCCCGTACGGACCTCCACCGGCCAGGCCCAGGCCGTCTACCTGCCCACCGCGGCCCCCGGCCTGGGCGACTCCGGAGTGATCATCGGCCGCGAGGTCTACAGCGGCAAGGGCTACGTCTACGACCCCTTCCAGCTCTACGGCCAGCAGCTCCCGGCCCCGCACTGGCTGGTGCTCGGCGAGTCCGGCAACGGCAAGTCCGCGCTGGAGAAGACCTACGTCCTGCGCCAGCTCCGCTTCCGCGACCGGCAGGTCGTCGTCCTGGACGCGCAGGGCGAGGACGGCGTCGGCGAGTGGAACCTCATCGCCGAGAAACTCGGCATCACCCCCATCCGCCTGGACCCCACCTCCGCCATGAACGGCGGCATCCGCCTCAACCCGCTGGACCCGTCCATCACCACGACCGGCCAGCTCGCCCTGCTGCGTACCATCATCGAGGTCGCCATGGGCCGCGGCCTGGACGAACGCTCCGGCTTCGCCCTGAAGGTCGCCCACGCCTACGTCAACGACACCATCACCGACCGCCAGCCCGTCCTCACCGACATCGTCGAGCAGCTCCGCCACCCGGAGGAGGAGTCGGCGCTCGCCATGAACGTCGACATAGACGACGTACGGGCCTGGGGCCTGGACGTGGCCCTGGTCCTGGACCGCCTGGTCGACGGCGACCTGCGCGGCATGTTCGACGGGCCCACCACCGCCGGCATCGACCTCGACGCGCCACTGATCGTCTTCGACCTCTCGCACATCGACCGCAACTCCATCGCCATGCCGATCCTGATGGCCATCGTGGGCGTGTGGCTGGAACACACCTGGATCCGGCCCGACCGGAAGAAACGCATCTTCCTGGTCGAGGAGGCCTGGCACATCATCAACTCGCCCTTCGTCGCCCAGCTCTTCCAGCGCCTGCTGAAGTTCGGGCGGCGGCTCGGCCTGTCGTTCGTCGCCGTCGTCCACCACCTCAGCGACGTGGTCGACGGCGCCGCGGCCAAGGAGGCCGCGGCGATCCTCAAGATGGCCTCCACCCGCACCATCTACGCCCAGAAGACGGACGAGGCCCGCGCCACCGGCGGCGTCCTGGGCCTCCCCCGCTGGGCCGTCGAGATCATCCCGACGCTCACCCCCGGCATCGCCGTCTGGGACGTCAACGGCAACGTCCAGGTCGTCAAACACCTGGTCACCGAGGCCGAACGCCCCCTGGTCTACACCGACCGCGCCATGACGGAGACCTCCGCGGCCCACAGCCAGGAGGCCCTGGAACTGGAACGGGCCGCGGACGCCGAGGCCGAAGCCCGCGCCGAGGCGCTGGCCCTCGCCCGCGCGGCCCGCGACGAGCCGACCGAGACGGTGGCATGAGGCCGTGAGACGGGGATACGGACGGGCGCGGGGGACGGCAGTGGGACGAAAGAGCGAACGTGGGTCCCGTGATGCGCACGGGGCCGGGGCTGGTGGGCTTCATGCGGCCGGCGGGACGCGGGGCGAACCCGGCGGAGCCCGGACCGGACACGGAAGCCAGGGCCTCGGCCCCGGGGGCGGAGGCCCCTCAGGCGGCCACGGCGCCGGCCCCGGCCATGGGCACGGCCACGGCGGCACCGGCCCGGCTCACGGCGGCCACGGCCGCGCCCGGGGCCGGGAACGCGGCGTGCCGGACGCCCTGCTGATCGGCATCCTCGCCTTCCTCCTCGGCCTGACGACGCTGGCCTGGACGGCCACCGGCCTGTCCGGGCTCCTCTCCCACGGCTCCTGGCCGGAACACGTCACCTTCGGCCGCACCCCGCTGGCCATCCGCAGCCTGTTCTCCCAGCCGCACGACCTGGCGGGCGCCTGGCCGGACACGCCTCCGGGGCAGCTCTCCGGGTACGGCCTCTTCTGGGGCATCCTCATAAGCGAGCTGCTGATACTGCTCGTCCTGACGATCTTCGTCCTCGGCACGTTCTCGCGTTACCGCGCCGTCCGCGCCGCCCGCCGCGCCACCGCCCGGGCTTCAACGCCACCGCACCCGGGCCACACCGCCGCACCCTCCCCCAACCCCCACCAGCCGCCCACCGTTCCACCCCAGACCGACCAAGAACGACCCGAAGAACGCCACACCCCGCCCCGAAACGATCCCTACACACCCACCACCGTTCACCCATCGTCCGACGACGCTCATCCGTCGCCCGATCCGTACGAGAAACCGCAGCCGCGCCCGGAAGAAGCCACGCACGACGTCCCGCCCGCGCCGCCCTCTCCCCAGGTCACCGCCCCGCACGAGGCTCCGCAGCCCCCCGCCACGGCCCGGCACCCGGCTCCCCCCATTCCCGGCAGCCGGTCAACCGCCGCGCCCACCCCGGCCTTCCCCACCGAGCACCGCTCCGCACTCCCCCGCGTCCTGTTCGGCACCGACCGCCACACGGCCTTCGACGCCGCCACCGAAACGATCACCGCGGCCGAGGGCCCGCTCGTCGTCGCCACCACCGACCCCGCCCTCTGGGAAGCGACCAAGGACGCCCGCGCCAAACTCGGCCCGCTCCTCACCTACGACCCCCAGCACCTGCTCGACACCCCGGCCCGCCTGCGCTGGTCCCCGACCAGTGGCTGCCAGGAGCTGAGCACCGCCACCGCCCGCGCCGCCGCGCTGCTCGCTCCCGTGCGCCCGCTCAGCACCCTGGACTCGGCGGTGGCGGACGCCGCCGAAACGCTCCTGCGCTGCTGGCTGCACGCCGCCGCCGTGGACGGCCGGCCCTTCCGCCAGCTGCACCGCTGGGCTCACGCCACCGGCGCGGCCCAGGAACCCGTACGCATCCTGCGCACCAGCCCCAAGGCGTCCCCCGGCCAGGCGGGCGAGCTGGAGTCCGTCCTCATCGCCCACGCCGAACGCCGCGACAAGGCAAAAGAGTTGGTCGCCCGATCACTCAACGCCCTGTCATCGATCCACATTCGTGACGCATGCAATGCAAATCGGTCCGATGCGCTCATCTTTGAATCATTTATCGACGAGGGGGGAACGCTGTACGTGGTCGGGGAATCCGTCGAGGACCCGCGTACCACCCCGGGTGCGATGCCGCTGCACACCGCACTCCTCTCCGACGTGGTCGAGCACGGCCGCCGCATGGCCGAACGGTCATCCGACGGTCGGCTCGACCCACCACTCACCCTCGCCCTGCACGACATCGCCGCCCTCGCGCCGCTCCCCGCCCTGCCCGGCCTGCTCGACACCGGCCGCGCCCAGGGCCTCCTGACGCTGGCCACCCTCCGCTCCCCCGAACAGGCCCGCGCCCGCTGGCCCCACGACCGCTTCCCGGGCTGACAGGCACCGCTCCCCGCTCATCGGCACGACTCTGGCAAGATCCCCACCATGGCGCAGACCGACGGGCCCGAGGGCATACGCCCCACACAACGGCTGTGGCACCTCGCGGGCATCTGGGCCCTGTGCACGGCCGCCACCTTCGTCATGTCCAACACCTTCTTCGCCACCGCGTTCTGGGGCGGCAGCCTGGCGGTGGCGATCCTGCTCGTCCTCGCGGAACTCCTGGGCCTGTACGGGCTGCTGGCGATGCTCGGCCGTGCCAACCGGGAGCTGGTGCCCCTGCCCCGCGGCCGACGCGGGCACCATCAGTGGGCGGCGGCCGTCACACTCCTCGGCACGGCGGGCGCCATCGCCGTCCAGGCCGCCGCCCTGCGGCGCATAGGGCTGATCTTCGTCCTCTTCCCGCTGACCGCCCTGCCCTACGCGCTCACCGCCGCGCTCTTCCTGCCCGGCCGGGCACCGCGGAGCACGTCCGTTGCCCTCTCCGCCGCCCTCGCCCTGGCCCTCGGGGTGCTCCCCCGCTTCGCCGACGAGGAGCCGCCGGCCCCCGCACCCGCCCCGAAGCCGCACCCCCTGGCCCTGGTGGGCAGGCCCCCGCACGGCTACCAGCCCACCCCCGGCCTGACGAACGACACCGTCTTCACCACCCACTACCGGAGCGCCACCGCCCCGGACATCACCCTCCGCGTGAACCGCGTCCCGGCCGACCGCACCCGCCCGTACGAGTCCATCTGCGCCCACCGTCCGCAGACCACCGCCACCTGCACCGACGACGGCGCCGGCCGCACCCTGGTGACGGACCGGAAGGCCGGAACCCACGAGCTCTACCTGCGCCGCGCCGACCTGGACGTCGTCGCCTCCTTCCGCACCACCACCGACCCGGCCGCCGCCCGCAGCATCCTCACCACGCTCCGGCCCCTCACCGACGACGAGGCCCGCACACTGCTCCCCGGCTGAGCCCCGGCCCTCTCCCTCCGGAACCCGCCGTACCACCCGGGCACCCGTCCGGCGCACGGCCCTGCCCTACACCCCCCGCGTTAACGTCATCTCCATCTCCCCGCGCGGCACGCCCCGCTCCCCGGCCTCGGAGCCGGCGCATTCGACGAAGCCGAGGGAGCGGTAGAGCGCGACGGCCCGCGCGTTGTCCTCGCGCACCCGCAGCCGTACGCAGCCCACCGCGGGCTCCGCCAGCCCCCACGCCCACGAGATCGCCGCCCGGAACAGCTCCCGGGACAGCCCCGTGCCCCGGTGCTCGGGCCGCACATACGCGCCGGCCACCCGAACCTCCGGGGCCTTCGTACAGTCCTCCTCCAGGTAGACCGCCACCATGCCGCCCCAGCTGCCGTCCTCGGCCTCCCCCACGAACGTCAGGGCTCCGCGTCCCGCGTCACTGCGGTCGGCCCGTCCCTGCCACACCTCGTCCGGGTACGCCGCCGCGTCCTGGAAGGTCTCCTCGAACGCCACCGAAGCCACCGGGTCGGCCAGCGCCGCCAGCCGGAGCTCCTTCAACCGCTTCCACTCGTCTGCCTTCACCGGCCTGATCAAGTAGTCCATCGCGCCAGCATCGCAGCGCGCCGACCCGCTGACCAGAGACTTACGCGCCGGAAACGCAAGAAAGCCCCGCCGGGAACCCTAAGGCTCCCAACGGGGCTTTCTCCAAAAATTGTTCGGCGGCGTCCTACTCTCCCACAAAGTCCCCTCTGCAGTACCATCGGCGCTGAAAGGCTTAGCTTCCGGGTTCGGAATGTAACCGGGCGTTTCCCTAACGCTATAACCACCGAAACACTATGAAATTAACACACCCGAATAGCGGGTCGTAACTTCAGAACCAACACAGTGAACGCGAGCAACTGAGGACAAGCCCTCGGCCTATTAGTACCAGTCAACTCCACCCGTTACC
>NZ_JBEXNM010000010.1:0-157863 GCF_040611095.1 Streptomyces sp. NPDC003077
TTCTATTCTGGTTTTTTTTTTATTTCGTTGTTCTCTTGTTAAATCTAGGGGGGCGGGGCCGCGTGGTTTGGTGCTTTTTTTTACACTACAACCCCCCCCCACTACGCGTAAGAGAGCCTGTCCAGCATTCACGGGGCTGCTCACCGTTCCCTTGTGTAGGCCCCGTATCGGCGGCGAAGGGACGCGGGTGCTGATACGCGCCCATCCCGGATGCGCCGATTGGGCCTGAGTGTCGCCAACCCAGCCTGCACAAAGGGAAGTTGATGCCGGAACGCCTGATTAGGGCAACGCAAAGCCGACGCCTTGGGTGAGCGCCGCATAGGCCACGTCCCGATCGCACGCGCCCTCGTTCTGCGTACGCGGCCCGATCACAGCCCGGGAAGCCGAAGATAGGCCGGGCGTCGCGAACGCCGTGCGCGGCCTCGAAGGACACGGCATGCGGCTCGCCCCCGCGCCGGCCGCGCCCAGCGCGAAAGCGCACACGCCGGATGGTCCCGGCTGTGGTCCAGAGCGTCCACGCGCCATCCCCGTAGTCGCGCCTCTCCGTTCTCCCCGGCGCGCGTCCCGCAGCTACTACCCGGAACTCGTCTCATCGTCGCCCCGTGGAACTCGTCTCACCGCCACCCCGTCTTGCCGCCCCGTGGATCCGAACACCCCAATGACTCGATAACCCATGATCATTTTTAGTCCCGGATAGAATCGGGACCACCGACCCGTTTGTGCTTGCGGAGCAAAAACACCGGGTGCCGAACGATCTCCAGGAGCCCTCGCGAATGACAGTCACCGGCCCAGCGCCTTCGCGTGCGGACGCTCGACGTAATCGCGCACTGGTGCTTCAGGCGGCCCAAGTAGCCTTTGAGGAAGAGGGATTGGGCGTCCCGATCGGAGAGATCGCGCGCCGTGCGGGGGTCGGCGCGGGCACCGTCCATCGGCACTTTCCATCGAAAGAAGCGCTGTTCAGGGCGGCCGTCGCGGACCGGGTCCGGCTGTTCGTGGACACTGCCCGGGAACTCGCCGACGTCGACGATCCAGGCGGCGTCTTCTTCCGTTACCTGTCCTCGGTGGTGCGGTTGACGGCGCGGAACAGGGCGCTGTGCGAGGCGCTGGAAGCGTCGGGGACGGGCGGGTTCGCCCCCTCGCCGGCAATGGAGCGGGAGTTCGGTGAGGCGCTGGGGGTGCTGCTGCGCCGGGCCCAAGAGGCGGGCGCTGTAAGGAAAGACGTCCTTGTGACGGACGTACGAACGCTGCTGATCGGCTGCGTTTCGATGGAACGGCGCAGGCCGCTGCCGCTGGGAAGCCCGTCGGAAGCCCGGGCGAACGCATCGGATGGCGAGGGAGGCGCCTCCCCCGCGATCGGCGTCCCCGGCCGTATGACGGCTCTGATGTGTGACGGGCTGCGCCCGGGGCGTGGTGTAACGAAACTACCCGACCGAACGCCTATTCGTAACGAAACCCGGTGCGGCGTCTGTGGCGAGCCGGTGCCGCCGGCACGGACCGGGCGCCCCGCTCGGTACTGCGGCGGGTCCTGCCGGCAAAAGGCGCACCGCACCCGCGCACAAGCCCGCGCCCGCGCCCGGGCTCGGGGGAGCGCGTAGGTGCGGGAACCCGAGTCGGACGCGGGACCGCCCCATGGCGGTGGCGCGGGGGCGTCACCCTCTCGCCGGTGGGCGGAATGCCGTAAAGGCCCTGGTCAGGCCGGTCGAGTCAGTTGAGCGCGCGCTTGAAGCCCAGGTGGGACGCCTCGAACCCGAGCCTTTCGTAGAAGCGGTGCGCGTCCACGCGGGTGGCGTCCGAGGTGAGCTGCACCAACTGGCAGCCCAGCGAGCGCGAGGTGTCCACCGCCCAGTCGATGAGCTGGGTGCCGAGCCCGCCACCGCGCTCGTCGGCGTGGATGCGCACCCCCTCGATGATCGACCGGCTGGCGCCGCGCCGGGAGAGGCCGGGGACGACCGTCAGTTGCAGGGTGCCGACCACCCGGTTCTCGCGTACGGCGACGACGAGGTGCTGGTTCGGGTCGTCGGCCAGCCGCTGGAAGGCCGCGCGGTACGGGGCGAGGTCGTCGGGTGACTCGCGGGTGGCGCCGAGGGGATCGTCGGCCAGCATGGCGACTATGGCGGGGATGTCGTTCTCCGTCGCGGGGCGAATCTCAAGATCACTCATAGCTGGACCATATTCCGCACCCCGCCATCACGTCCCGTACGGCAGCCGCGGATTCGCCGGTCAGGACAACCACCGCGCCCAACAGCCCCAGCCGGCAACGACCACCAGCGGCGCACCCGCAGGGACCGCACCTGCCGGGGCGTCCCTACTCGGCAGTCTCCAGGCTCTCCACCGCACGCACCAGGGGCGCCAACTCCGCACGCTCCGCCGCCTCCTGAAGGGCTTCGCGCAGGGCCGTGCCGTGTGTCGGGCGGGCCGCCGCGAGCAGGGCGTTTCCCTCGGGGGTGACGTCCGTGTAGATGCCGCGCCGGTCGTCGGGGCAGAGGTAGCGGGAGAGCAGGCCGCGGTCCTCCAGGCGGGTCACCAGGCGGGTGGTGGCGCTCTGGCTGAGGACGACCGCGTCCGCGACCTGGTGCATCCGGAGGTGGCCGCCGGGCCCGTCGTGCTGCTTGCTCAGGACGTCCAGCACGGAGAACTCCCGCACGCTCAGGTCGTGCGCGGCCTGCAGCGCCCGCTCGATGTGCGACTCGATGCGGTTGTGCAGGAGGGACAGGGCGCACCATCCCTGAGCGAGGCCGCGGGCCGGGGGAGTCCGCTGGGCTTCGTCGACCTGCCGGGTCTGTGCCTGCTGCGCCATGGACCCTCCTTACGGTTCGTTCGGACCAGAGTAGAACACAACATCTCAAAGATAGTGGGCTATTGCCAGTAAGAGGCGTCTGCAATTAATGTCCCCGCGTGTTACCCGTTAATGCAACGCAAAGGGGGATCCGTCATGCCACTCGCACTCCTGGCGCTCGCCATCGGTGCCTTCGGGATCGGGATGACCGAGTTCGCGGTCATGGGCCTACTGCCGGACGTGGCGGCGGACTACGGCGTCTCCATCCCGCTGGCCGGCTACGCGACCACCGTCTACGCGCTGGGCGTCGTCGTCGGCGCGCCCCTGATGACCGCGCTCGGCACCCGCCTCACGCGCAAGCAGATGCTGATGCTGCTGATGGGGCTGTTCATCGCGGGCAACCTGCTGACGGCCGTGGCTCCCTTCTTCGGGCTGATGCTGGCCGGACGCGTCGTCTCGTCCTTCACCCACGGCGCCTTCTTCGGCATCGGCTCACTCGTGGCCGCGGACCTGGTGGCGCCCGAAAAGCGGGCCACCGCCATCTCGTTGATGTTCACCGGCCTGACCGCCGCCAACATCGTCGGCGTGCCCGCCGGCACCCTGCTCAGCCAGCAGGTCAGCTGGCGCGCGACCTTCCTCGCCATCGCGGTCTTCGGCGTGATCGGCCTGCTGGGCGTGGCCAGGCTCATCCCGGCGCGGCCCGAGAAGGCCGCCGCCCGGCTCGGCAGCGAGATCGCCGTCTTCCGCAACCCGCAGGTCGGCCTGGCGATGCTGATGACGGTCCTCGGCTTCGGGGGCGTGTTCGCGGCCGTCACCTACCTCGCCTCGATGATGACCGAGGTCACGGGCTTCGCGGCATCCTCCGTCACCTGGCTGACCGCCGTCTTCGGCGTCGGCCTCCTCGTGGGCAACATCGTCTCCGGGCGCCTCACCGACCGGGCCATGATGCCCATGCTGTACGCGTCGATGACCGGCCTCGCGCTGTCCCTGGCGGCGTTCACCTTCACCGCGCACGACAAGGCCGGTGCCGTGATCACTCTCGTCCTGGTGGGCGCCTTCGGCTTCGCGACGGTGCCGCCGCTCCAGAAGCGGATCATGGACGAGGCCGCCGCCGCGCCCACCCTGGCCTCGGCCGGGAACATCGCCGCGTTCAACCTTGGCAACGCGCTGGCCGCTTGGCTCGGCGGCCTCGTCATCTCGGCGGGCCTCGGCTACACGGCCGCCAACTGGGTGGGCGCGCTGATGACCGCCGCGGCACTGGGTGTGGCGGTCCTCGCCGGTTTGCTGGAGCGACGCTCGCGGGGGCGCGGCCGGGTCGTGGCGGCGGGCGGCTCGCTCGCGGACCCGGTGGCGGAGCCCGTCGGCAAGTGATCGACGAGGCGGGGGCCAAGTCTGCGAAGGACAAAGCCTGCTGACGGCGGAGCTTAGGCTGCCGACCATGGGAAAACTGCATCTGTTCGACATGGACGGGACCTTGCTCCACGGGTCGGCCGCCGCCATCGAGATCTCGCGGCAACTGGGCCTGGAGCAGGAGATCGACGCGCTGGAGCAAGCCTTCGTCACCGGCGCGATGACCCCGGCGCAGTACGCCCAGCGGGCGTGCGAGCTGTGGGGTGAATTGACCGATGAGCTGGTCACGGCCGCCTTCGAAGGGGCGCCGTGGCTGGAGGGCATCCGCGACGTGTGGGCGGACATCCGTGCCCGCGGCGAGCGGTGCGCGGTGATCTCCCTGTCCCCGGACTTCTTCGTCGAACGGCTGGTCGGCTGGGGCGCGGACGCGGCGCGCGGCTCGCGGTGGCCCGCGGTGCCGTTCACGGAGCCGGTGGACCCGTCGGGCGTGCTGTCGCCCGCCGCCAAGCTGCGGGTCGCGGACGAACTGTGCGGGCTCTACGGACTGACCCGGGCGGACTGCGTGGCGTACGGGGACTCGCGCTCCGACGCCGAGCTGTTCGCGGCGCTGCCGGTGTCCGTGGCGGTGAACGCGGACCACCATGTCAGCGGCCTCGCGTCCTACGCGTACACCGGGCGGGACCTGCGCGACGCCTACACGCTGGTCCGAGACCGCGACTGACACGCGCGCGCCCGCGATGGCGGGGTGAGCGAGCGCGAGTGATGGCGAGCGCGCGCGAGTGACGGGCCCGTACGACAGACGAGGACATGCCACCAACCCCGGAGCCACCCCGGCGCAAGGCCCCGCTCTCCGGACACCCGTACGAGCGTACGACCCCGGGAAAGCTCGCCAGCCTAGCGGCAAGGTGGCCGGCTCCGCCCGTACTTCGCGCTGTTCCTCCGGGCAGCGGACCAGGGTGACACGCTTCCGGCACGGAAGACGCGCACGCCGCGATCCGCTCGGCCCGGAGCCGTGATCCGCTCGGTTCCGCGTCGTGCTGCCACGACGGTGCCGGTCCGCCGCAACCGTCCGCCGGGGAGGAGGCGGACGCGCCCGCAGGCGAGCAGAGCCGGAGTGGGCGGGAGGACGTCCGGCACGGTCCGGACCGCGGATGTGCGAAGACGATCGAAAGACGTTTGAGGCGAGACAGATCATGGACGTTCCGCCCGGCCCGACTCCTCCCCGCCCGACCCCGCCCGCCGTATCGGCTGCCGACCGGCTCCCCCCGCCCGCCGGCGTCACCCCACCGCCGCCCCCGGCCTTCCCACGCCACGCCCCACCACGCCCGGACCATCCCCCCGCGCCCCCGTCGCCCCCGCCCCGGCCACCGGCAGCCCCAGGCCCTCCCCCGCGGCCCCGGGCCCCGTCCGCGCAGGCCCAGCCCCACCCCCAGGCCCCTTCCGCGCACGACGCGGCGCTCATCCACCGCACCATGGCCGAGATCGCCCCCCTCTCCGACAAGGTCACGTCCTACTTCTACGCCCTGCTCTTCCTCCGCCATCCCGAGCTGCGCGCCCTTTTCCCCGCCGCGATGGACGCCCAGCGCGACCGCCTTTTCCGTGCTCTCCTCGCCGCCGCCCGGCACGCCGACGACCTCGGGACCCTGGCGGCGTACCTCGGCGGGCTCGGGCGCGGCCACCGCAAATACGGCACGCTCCCCGAGCACTACCCCGCCGTCGGCACCTGCCTGATCGACGCGCTGGCCGTGTACGCACCGGCCAGCTGGTCCCCCGAATGCGCGGCTGCCTGGGCCCGGACCTACGCGGCGATGGCGCGCATCATGACCGACGCGGCAGCCCGGGACGCCGCGGTGGCGCCCGCCTGGTGGGACGCCGAGATCGTGGCTCACGAGCCGCGTACGTCCGACGTCGCGATCGTCACCGTACGGCCGGACCAGCCCTACCCCTTCCGCGCCGGCCAGTACACCGGTCTGGAAACCCCCTGGTGGCCGCGCATATGGCGGCACTACTCCTTCGCCGCGGCCCCCCGCTCCGACGGCCTGCTCTCCTTCCACGTGAAGGCGGTCCCGGCCGGCTGGGTCTCCAACGCCCTCGTCCATCGCGCCCGCCCCGGCGATGTCCTCCGCCTCGGTCCCCCAGCCGGTTCCATGACCGTAGACCACGGCACTGACAACGGCCTGCTGTGCCTGGGCGGCGGCACCGGCATCGCCCCGATCAAGGCGCTGGTGGAAGAGATCGCCGAGCACGGGCGCCGACGAGCCGTGGACGTCTTCTACGGCGCCCGGAGCGACCACGACCTCTACGACTTGGACACGATGCTCCGGCTGGACCGAAGGCACCCCTGGCTCTCCGTCCGTCCGGTCGTCGCCCGGGGGCCACGGGGCGGACCGCGTTCGCAGTCGCACCGCATCATCGGTCAACTCCCCGACGCGGTGCGTCATTATGGGCCGTGGGGGGAATATGACGCCTACCTGTCCGGGCCGCCCGGAATGATCCGCAGTGGCGTGGACGCACTGGTCGGGGTCGGGATCCCCTCCGATCGCATACGGCACGACTCCATCGAAGAGCTCGTTGCGGCGGGAGACTGAGGTCTTGACGACTTGCGAGAACAACGGGTGCCCGGCTGCGGAACCGGGCACGCGGCGGACGCACAGGGGCAGTGAGGGCGAGCGCCTTCTGCAGAGCTGGTTCGGCTCGACCGAACGGGCGGAACGGTTCTACGGCGATCAGGTGCTGGACCACCTCAACGACGCCATGCGGGAGTTCGTGGCGCGCCAGGAGATGTTCTTCCTGGCCACCGCGGACAGCCACGGCGAATGCGACGCGACGTTCCGGGCCGGACCGCCCGGCTTCCTGCGGGTGCTGGACGCGTTCGCGCTCGCCTACCCGGAATACCGGGGCAACGGCGTCATGGCGTCCCTGGGGAACCTCGCGGAGAACCCGCGCCTCGGGATGCTGATGATCGACTTCACGCGTGACCGCATCGGCCTGCACGTCAACGGCCGTGCCCAGGTCCTGACGGACGAGGAGCTGCGCGAGCGGCATCCCGAGTTGCCCGTCGACCCGGTGCCGGGCCGCCGGGCCCAGGTGTGGGTCCGGATCGAGGTCGAGGAGGCGTACATCCACTGCGCCAAACACATCCCCCACCTGCGGAAGGCGTCGGTGGAGGAGGAACGCGCGTGGGGCACGGACGACACCCGGCGCAAGGGCGGCGACTTCTTCGGCGCGGCGGCGCGGGCCGACGAGCGCGCTGGGGACGGGAAGGCCCGGCGGGGCCGCGCCGAGGACGGGCTCGCCCACACCCCGGCGCCACCGGCCGGCAACCCACCGCCTCGGTGAGCAGCCCCGGGAGACACCAGGGCGGCACGGCGCGCCCGTCCGCGCACCATGCCGCCGGGAACGGCCCGCCCTAGCCCAGGTCGTGCGCGTGCAGGGCGCGGACGCCCTCGATGTTGCCGTCGAGGTAGTGCCTCAGGGACAGCGGCACTATGTCGACGGAGGCGATGCCGACCCGGGTGAAAGGCACCCGGACGACCTCGTACCGGCCGTCCGGCGCCTCCACCTCGGGCCCGTGCCGCCGCGTGAGGTCCATCGACTCCAGGCGGCACAGGAAGAAGTGCTGCACCTTGACGCCGTCCACGCCCCGGTCGTCGACGTGCTCGACGGTGTCGACGAAGACGGGCACCACGTCGGTGACCTTGGCGCCCAGTTCCTCATCCAGCTCCCGGTGCAACGCGTCCACGACGGTGGCGTCCTGGGGTTCCACCCCGCCGCCAGGGGTGATCCAGTAGGGGGCCCGCTCCGGCTTGGTGCGCTTGATGAGGACGAGGTCCGCGTCATCGAGCAGGATTGCGCGGGCGGTGCGTTTGACGACTGGCCGTACGGTCATACGGGACAGATGCCGCACTCCGTGCCTGACGAAACCCACGCACCATGCCCCACGGCGCCCACCGGGCCATCGTCGGCGAAGCGTTCACAAGGAGAGGCGACGGAAAGACGGAGGGGCAGCGGAGACAGCGGTACGACGCGCCCGCACGAGAAGGCCTCACCAGTTCACCGCCGACCGCAGCAGCCACTCATGGGGGCGCGCGATGTGCGGCAGGGCGAGCGTTCCGGTCCGGACGACGAGGAAGTAGGTGCGCAGCGGCGGCACGGGCGGGTCCAGGAGGGCGACGACCTCTCCGCTGTCCAGCGCCCTGGCGCACAGGTACCGGGGGAGCACGGCCAGCCCCGCGCCGGCCACCACACAGGCGAGCACCCCGCGGAGGTCGGCGGCGACGACGGTCGCGGATGCCTCCGGGGCGCAGTCGAACACCGCGGACCAGTAGCGGGTGACCAGCGGCAGGCTCTCGTGGACCTCGACCAGCGGCACCTGGTCGAGCGCGCGTAACCCGGTGACCTGGAGGACCGCCGGTCCTCCCAGACGGGCCGCCCAGCACGGGGCGGCGATCAGTACGTGTTCCTCGTCGCACAGCGGCGTGGCGGCGAGCAGGTCGCCGCGCGGCCGGGTGGTGGTCACGGCCAGGTCGTGGTGGCCGGCGGCGAGCCCGTTGAGCAGGTCGTCCGCGGGCCCGAAGGCGGCGCGCACGGACAGCCCCCGGGCGATGAGGGGCGTCAGGGCGGGGAGCACGCGCTCGGAGGTGAACTCGGGTGATCCCGCCAGGTGGAGGGTCCGGGCGGCGGACTCGTCGTCGACCCCGGCCTCGGTGATCTCGGTGAGGGCGTCGAGGTGGGGGGCCACCTTGTGGGCGAGTTCGTCGCCCACGGTGGTGGGCGTGACGCCGCGTGCCCTGCGGAGGAACAGGGGGCGCCCCAACTGGCGCTCCAGTGAGCGTATCTGGCTGGTCACCGCCGGTTGGGAGAGCCCCAGAAGGGCGGCGGCGCGGGTGAACGATCCGGCCCGGTGCACCGTGACGAACGTGCGCAGGAGAGCCAGATCCATACGTACCCACTCCGCTCTCGGCAGCCCGGTCGCGCCACGCGGCCTGGTCGCATCAGAACTATAAATATGTCGATAGGGTTATGCCGTCAGCGTGATTGGACACTGACGCTGAGTCAACTAGCCTTGTTCGAGCGGTTCGCGTTGACGCGGACCGGGGCCGACAGGGTAACGAGGGGGGATACCCTGTCGGCCCGCTTGGCGTAGGCGCGCTGGCCGGGGGCGTGCGGTGGGCATGAACCCCGCCCCGGGACGGTCGGCCGGACGGGATCCTTCCGTGGCCGGAAGACACATCCGTGGCTGCGGCAGGCACGTCCTCCGCCCCGGGGTGATCGGCCGGACGCGGCCGTTCCGCGGCCGGAAGACGCCCCCGTGGTCTATGCCAGCCGCAGTCGGATGGCGCGCCCGTTGCCTATGCCTCTCGCGGCCGGAAGACGCGCCCGTGGCCTGTGCCTCCCGCAGTCGGATGACGCGTCCGTGGCCTACGCCTCCCGCCGCGCCACGTCGAGCGCGTGGAGTACGTCGGCCACCAGGTCCCGCGGCTCCTCGATGCCGACGGAGAAGCGGATGAAGCCCTCCGGGACCGCGTCGCCGCCCCACCGCGCCCGCCGCTCCGCCGTGGACCGGACGCCGCCGAAGCTCGTCGCGTCGTCCACCAGCGTCAGCGCGCGCAGGAACCGTTCGGCGTGCGCGCGATCGGGCAGCGTGAACGACACCACGCACCCGAAGCGCCCGGGCAGCATCTGGCGCCCGGCGAGCTCGTGCGCGGGGTCGGACGGCAGGCCGGGGTGACGCAGGCCGGTCACTTCGGGACGGTCCCGCAGCGCCTCGGCCAGCGCGCGGGCGCCGGCCGCCTGCTGCCGCACCCGGAGGGCCAGCGTGGCCAGTGAGCGGTGTGCCAGCCACGCCTCCATGGGCCCGGGGATCGCGCCGATCGTCTTGCGCCACTGGCGCACCGCCTGCGCCAGTCCCGCGTCGCGGGTGGTGACGTAGCCGAGGAGGACGTCACCGTGGCCGGTCAGCGCCTTCGTCCCGCTGGCGACCGAGAGGTCGGCACCCAGGTCGAGAGGGCGCTGCCCCAAGGGGGTGGCCAGGGTGTTGTCGACGGCCACCAGGGCGCCACGGGCGTGTGCGGCCTCGGCGAGCCGCCGGATGTCGCACACGTCCAGGCCAGGGTTGGAGGGGCTCTCGATCCACAGCAGGCGGGCTCCGTCCAGTACGGCGAGCTGGGCGTCGCCGCGGGTCGGGGCGGTGCGCACGGTCACGCCGTAGCTCTCCAGGCGCTCGCGCACGGCGGGCAGCAACTGGTAGCCGTCGTCGGGGAGCACCACCACGTCCCCGGTGCGCACCAGGGAGAACAGGACGGCCGAGATGGCGGCCATCCCCGAGGCGAAGGTCACCGTCTCGGCCGCGGCGCCCGGGGACTCCAGCTCGTCGATGGCCTGTTCCAGCCGGACCCAGGTGGGGTTGGACTCCCGGCCGTAGGTGTACGGGCCGGTGGCGTCGCCGGGGAGGTGGAAGTGGGCGGCGAACACCGGGCCGGGCAGGGGCGGTTCGTACGCCTGAGGGGAGGGCAGTCCGGCGCGGACCACACGGGTGGCGTCGGCCTGGTCCGGTACGGGGGTCCGTCCGGGGGCCGGCGGGGTGGCGCCGGGCGTCGTTCCCATGGGGCGTGGGTCGTCCGCGGGGTCGTGCGTTCCCATGGTGGTGCCTTTCTTTCTGAACGGTGGTGATCGCCCTGGTGATCGCCATTGATCGTTCAGGCGGCGTTGATCGGCCGCTGGTGCCCGGATCCGCCCCCGACCCGCCGCGATTCCCTTGGTGGGCCGGGCTGTCGGTCCCGCCTCGTTTTCCCGTCGGGGCGGGCCGGGCGGTCAGTCCCGGTCGTCGGGCAGGACCACGTGCAGTGCCCACGAGACGATCGAGATGATCAGCCCGCCGAGCACCGCCGTCCAGAAGCCCTGCACATGGAAGCTGAGATCGAGCTTCCCCGCCAACCAGGACGTGAGCAGCAGCATCAGCGCGTTCACGACCAGTGTGAACAGCCCGAGCGTGAGGACGAACAACGGGAAGGACAGCAGCTTCACCACGGGCTTGACGATGAAGTTCACCACTCCGAAGAGCAGCGCCACCAGGACCAGGGTCAGTACCTTGCGGCCGGTGTTCTCTCCGGTCAGGGTGATGTCCTTGAGCAGCCAGGTGGCCACGGCCAGGGCCGCGGCGTTGGCGATCGTCTTGACCAGAAAATTCTTCATGGTGAGATCGTCGCAGACCAGACGGACACGATGAGGGGTACGGACGACATGAAGGCTTTCAAGCTGGACGAGCTGGAAGCGGAGCGCGCGGCCAACGACGGCGCGTATTTGCAGTTCCTGCGGGAGCGGAACATGTCGGTCGGGCTGTACGCCTTGGACGCCGGAAGCGTCGACCCGCAGCAGCCGCACAACCAGGACGAGGTGTACCTCGTCGTCAGCGGCCGGGCGGCGATCACCGTCGGCATGGAGACGACGTCGGTGGCGCGCGGCAGTGTCGTGTACGTGCCCGCGGGGGTGCCGCACAAGTTCCACCACATCAGCGAGGACCTGCGGGTCATGGTGGTCTTTTCTCCGCCTGAGAGCTGAGGGGCACCCCCGGGAACCCGTAGGGGTCGGATCAGGGATCAGCCGGGGCTGCGGGGCCCCCGCGCGCGGGCGCGCCGACCTAGCATCGATGGTGCAGGGGGAGATCCGAGGCACGGAGCGCCGGGCGGGCAGGACGCGCCGGGCGGGACGTGCGAGGTGCTCCCACGGATGTAGGCGGCGCCCCGGCACGCGGGGTGCCGCGCCGCAGAGACCAGAAAGCAGGGCAGAGCAGTGGCTGCGAAAAGCGTGTTCGCGGGGCTTCCGTGGTGGGTGAAGTGGGTCGCGGTGCCGGTCGTGGTGCTCGTCGTCTTCGGCGGGCTGATCGGCAGCGTGGTCGGCTTCCTGGTGGGCCTGTTGTTCAAGATCCTGATCGCGGTGGTGCTGATAGCCGGGGTCGTCTACTTGGTGCGCCGGGCCAAGGGGGCTTCGTCCTCGTCGGCCTCCTCGTCCTCGAAGGGAGATTGGTGAGCCGGGGAGAGGGATGAACTCCACCGCCGGGACGCACGACACGACCGGCACGCCCATCAGTATCTAAGGGCTCACTCTTTGTGATCTGCTTGCATCTGACAGACGATGGCGGCAATAGGGCTACGGGGGATGATTCCCGGCCGTATTCGACCACTGCGGGGCAGAGGCTGATGACCGACACAGTGCAGGCAGAAGTGATTATGAGCTTCCTCGTGTCCGAGGAACTCGCCTTTCGGATTCCGGTGGAGCTGACCTTTGACAGTGCCGACCCCTACGCCATCCACTTCACCTTCGACTTGCCCGGGGACGCCCCGGTGACCTGGGCCTTCGGGCGTGAACTGCTCCTCGACGGGCTCAGCAGACCCTCCGGCGAGGGCGACGTGCGCATCGCGCCCTCCACGGCCGGTCGCCTCGGGGACGTCTTCATCGGCCTCCAGGTCGGGGACGAACGCGCGCTCTTCCGGGCCGGCGCCCCGCCCTTGGTGGCCTTCCTGGACCGTACGGACCGACTGGTGCCGATCGGACAGGAGGAGGTGCACGACACGCTGGAGACGATGTTGGACCGCATTCTTTCCGAGGCGCAGAAGGCGGGGTGAGGCACCGGTACGACGGCACCGGGAGCGCCCCGGGGCCCCGTCAGTGCTTGCGCCGCCGTCCCCGTCCCCCGCGCCTGGCCGCGGCCCGGCCGACGGGAGCGACCGGTACCGGGCCGGACAGCGGGTCCGAGGCGGGACCAGGCCCGGGCACACCCCCGGACGCCGCCGCCCGCTCCTCGCCGTACGGCGCGCCGGCCTCGTACGCCGCCGACGCACCGGACGCCGCCGACGCACCGGACGCGTACGCCTCCGCCCCGGCAGCAGGGGAGGGCGCACCACCACCGGGCACCACCGCCCGTCCCCGGCCCTTCGGCGCGCGACCCTTCGGTGTGCGGCCCCTCGCCGCGCGGCCTCCCGGCGTGCGGTCCGCCGAGACGACCAGCACCGCGAGCAGCGTGGTCAGCGGGACCGACGCCACCAGTCCCACGCTGCCGACCAGCGTGCGCACGATCTCCTCCGCGACCAACTCGCTGGTGGCCACGGTGCCGACGTCGCTGCGCGCGATGGAGAACAGCAGCATCAGCGGCAGCGCCGCGCCCGCGTAGGCGAGGACGAGGGTGTTCACCACCGACGCGATGTGGTCCCGGCCGATCCGCATGGCCGACCGGTACAGCGTGCGCCAGTGCGTGGAGGGATCGGCCTCGTGCAACTCCCAGACGGCGGCGGTCTGGGTCACCGTCACGTCGTCGAGGACGCCCAGCGAGCCGATGATGATGCCCGCCAGCAGCAGCCCGCGTATCTCGATGTCCGGGTAGAGGCCGTGCACGAGACCGGTCTGGTCGTCGGTGTTGCCGGTCAGCGCCGCCCAGCCGATGAACACCGAGCCGAGCAGCCCGATCAGCAGCAGCGAGACCAGCGTGCCGAGCGCCGCCACGGACGTGCGGGCCGTCAGGCCGTGGCACAGGTAGAGCGCGATCAGCATGATCGCGCTGCCCCCGACCACCGCCACCAGCAAGGGATTCGAGCCCTGGAGGATGGCCGGGAGGATGAACAGCGTCAGCACCCCGAAGCTCACCACCAGCGCGACCAGCGCGAGGACGCCGCGCAGCCGGCCGACCACCACGACCGCGCCGGCGAAGACGGCGGCGAGCACCCACATCGGGACGGTCCGGTTCACGTCCGTGACGGAGTACTGCAAATCCCGCGGCGCCTTGGGCGCGTAGGAGACCACCACGTCCTGCCCGGCCGTGTAGCGGCGGGAGGCGTCGGGCGTCACGATCGTCTCGAAGGTGCGGCCCTTGTCCTTGCCGGTCGTGACCTCGACCTTAGCCCGTTCGCAGCGGGCGCCGCGCTTCTCGGCGCCGGGCCGGGCGCCCGCGCCCCCCTGGGGCGGCGGCTGTGGCTGGGCGTGCACCGCGGCGCAGTCCACCTCGTCCACCGAAAGGACCTTGGCCTGCTCGGTGGGCTGGTCGAACCCCACACCGGAGGGCGCGTGCCCGGGCGCCCCGCCCGGCCACAGCAGGACCAAACCGGCCACGACCGCGGCGGCGAAGGGGATCAGCACCGCCGCGACGACCTTGCGCAGATGGCGGGAAACGGGCGCGGCGGGACCGTGCCCGTGCGCGTGCCCGTGGGAGTGGCCGGACGGGGAGGACTCGGTACGCGTCACCGTCCGATCATCGCAAGAACCGGCAGGGCCCCCTGTGCACCGCGCCACATCGGCGGCTACCGTAGGGGCACCTTTGCAATCGCGGGAGCTCGGAGCACCGGGCTGAGAGGGCGCTGACCTCCGTGGGCCGCCGGCACCAGCCGGCGTCGGACACGGAAACCGCTGCGTCGACCGCCGAACCTGTTACCGGGTAATGCCGGCGTAGGGAGTGGGTCTTCATGACTCTGCAGGATGCACGCGTGTCCGAAACCAGTGGCTCCGCCCAGGAGATCGGCTGGCACAAGGGCTACCTCACCGGTTCGCGGCCGGACCTCCGGGTCCCGGTCCGGCGGGTGCACCTCACCAACGGCAAGGACGTGACGCTGTACGACACGTCGGGGCCGTACACCGATCCGAACATCGAAACGGACGTCCGCCGCGGCCTCGCCCCGTTGCGGGAGAACTGGATCATCTCCCGGGGCGACACCGAGGAGTACCCGGGCCGCCCGCCGCGGCCCGAGGACGACGGCCTCAAGCACACCTCCCCGCGCGGCGGCCTGAAGAACCTCGACGCGGTCTTCCCCGGCCGCCCCCGGCTGCCCCGCCGCAGCCGGGACGGCCGCCCCGTCACGCAGCTCGCCTACGCGCGGCGCGGCGAGATCACCGCGGAGATGGAGTACGTCGCCCTCCGCGAGAACGTCACGCCCGAGTTCGTCCGCGACGAGATCGCGGCCGGACGTGCCGTCCTGCCGGCGAACGTCAACCACCCGGAGATCGAGCCGATGATCATCGGCAAGAACTTCCTGGTGAAGGTCAACGCCAACATCGGCAACTCCGCCGTCACCTCTTCCATCGAGGAGGAGGTGGAGAAGATGACCTGGGCGACCCGCTGGGGCGCGGACACGGTCATGGACCTCTCGACCGGCCGCAACATCCACACCACCCGCGAGTGGGTGCTGCGCAACTCCCCCGTCCCCATCGGCACCGTCCCCCTCTACCAGGCCCTGGAGAAGGTCGACGGCAAGGCGGAGGAGCTGTCCTGGGAGATCTACAAGGACACCGTCATCGAGCAGGCCGAACAGGGCGTGGACTACATGACGGTGCACGCCGGCGTGCTGCTGCGGTACGTGCCGCTGACGGCCCGCCGCAAGACGGGCATCGTCTCCCGCGGCGGTTCGATCATGGCCGCCTGGTGCCTGGCGCACCACAAGGAATCGTTCCTCTACACGCACTTCGAGGAGCTCTGCGAGATCCTGGCGGCGTACGACGTCACGTACTCCCTGGGTGACGGCCTGCGGCCGGGCTCGATCGCCGACGCCAACGACGAGGCGCAGTTCGCGGAGCTGCGCACCCTGGGCGAACTCAACACCATCGCCAAGCGGCACGGTGTGCAGACCATGATCGAGGGCCCGGGGCACGTCCCGATGCACAAGATCAAGGAGAACATCGACCTCCAGCAGGAGATCTGCGAGGAGGCGCCGTTCTACACCCTCGGCCCGCTGACCACCGACATCGCGCCCGCCTACGACCACATCACCTCCGGCATCGGCGCCGCGATGATCGCCTGGTGGGGTACCGCGATGCTCTGCTACGTCACCCCCAAGGAGCACCTGGGCCTGCCCGACCGCGACGACGTGAAGACCGGCGTCATCACCTACAAGATCGCGGCACACGCCGCCGACCTGGCGAAGGGCCACCCGGGGGCGCAGGAGTGGGACGACGCGCTGTCCGACGCGCGGTTCGAGTTCCGCTGGGAGGACCAGTTCAACCTGGCGCTCGACCCGGAGACGGCACGGGCCTTCCATGACGAGACCCTGCCGGCCGAACCGGCGAAGACGGCGCACTTCTGCTCCATGTGCGGGCCGAAGTTCTGCTCGATGAAGATCTCCCAGGACATCCGCCGCGAGCACGGCGGCGACCTGGCCGTCGACGTCGAGGCCGGGATGGCGGAGAAGTCGAAGGAGTTCGCGGCGGCGGGCAACCGCGTGTACCTGCCGATCGCCGACTGAGCGCACGGAGTACGGCGACGAGGGCCACGGACCGACCGGGAGCGGACTCCCCAGGCCGGTCGGCACCCGTAGCCGCACGCCGTCAGTAGCCGCCCCCCGCCCGCAGTCGGGCGGCCCGCGCATCCGCACGTCCGCCGACAACGGCGACAGCCGGGCCGCTGATCATCAGCGGCCCGGCTGCGCCGCACTGCCCGTGGTGGCCCGCCGTGCCGTCGCGGTCGGCCGCGTCTCCTCCGTTGCCCGGTGACCGCGTGGGCGGCACCTCGCGGCCTGCCCGGCGGCGGGCGGGTGTGGCGGGTCAGTCCGGCTGGTGGTCGGGACCTCCGTAGTCGGGGCTGGTGAAGTCCGGGCTGGTGAAGCGGGGTCGGGGAGCGGCGGGCGGTCCGCCGTCCGGGCTGGTGAAGTCGGGGCGCGAGTAGCCGAGGGCAGGGATCCGGCCTTCGGCTTCACTGCCGCGCCGCGGCACGTAGCGGGAGGCGCCGCGGACGGGCCCCATGGGTGGTTGCTTGAGTGCCTCGCGCAGGAACGGGTGCAGGCCGCGCTCCAGGAGGGCTTCGCGCCACGCCTCCCGGGCGAGCTCGACTTCCCGTGCGGGGCCCCGGACGTGCCCGGCGCGCGTCGACGTGGCGCCGTTGCGCAGGGCGGTGAGCACCATGCCGGCCATCGCGACGAGCAGCCCGGCGGCGGCGATGCCCCCGAACACCCAGCCGACGTTGATCAGCGGCTCGGCCGCGGTCTGTTCCGGCCCGACCCCCCGGAGGATGTAGCCGATGAGCAGGAACAGAATGGCGGCGACCCCGGCCAGGACCGGGGCCAAGACCATGATCACCGCGGTCAGTCCGGCGCCCGCGGGCTCGGCGGCGTCGCTCACGGCCGCGGCCAGGTCCACGTTCGCGGACGTGTTCCCCTGCTTCCCCTGACCGTTGCCGTTTCCGGCGGCCGGGGAGGCCGGGGCGCGCAGCTCGTCGCGGAGCTTGACGTAGTGCTGGTACTCGGCCGTCGCACAGGCGGCGATGGCGGTCGTGGCGCTGAGCGCCATGGTGCGCAACTGCTCGGTGTTGAGGCGGTTTCCCGCCGCGGAGGCCGGATCCGGTCGGTATTCCGCGGCGCGCAGCGCCTCATCGAGGAGCCGCGCGAATTCCGCGCGGTCCTCGTGTCGCAGGTGCGGAGCGCTGTTCATGTGCATCCCCCGATGCTCCGTAGGGCCGTACAGGCCGGCTGAGGCCGGGCAGTGGGCGGAAACGGAGGAGAGCCTGCTACGGATAGACCGATGGTAGAGCGCCCCCGGCACGGGGTGACAGGGTATTCGCGGAAATCGGGCCCGCTCCGACCGGCGCCCCCGATCCGCCGAATGCCGACCTGGCGTACACCTGCCCGGTCGGCGCTCAGTCAGTCAGGGGGAGTTGCACCACGAGGAGTTTTCCGGCCATCGTGACCCCGCCGTCCATGGCGATGGCCAGCCCGTCGGCGTACACGTGCGGTCCCGCGACCGCGATGCCGTCTCTCTCGTCGTCCTCCGTGCCGACCTCGCCCAGCAGGTAGGGGATCGGGCTGTGGCCGTGGACGACGCGCTCGCCGCCGTACGCGTCGAGCAGTTCGCGGACGGCCTGCGGGCCCGCGTCGTCGCGGAAGGCGAAGCGCTTGGTGAACTTGCGGAACAGTTCCCAGCACTCGTCGGCGTCGCCGCGGTTGAGCACCTCGTGGACGGTGTCGTTGACGTCCTCGATGGTCTGGCCGTACTCCAGGTAGGCGGTGGTGTCGGAGTGCAGGAGCAGGTTCCCGTCCTCCTCCATCACCGCGTCGAGGCGGGACATCCACTGGACGTGGTGGTCCTGGAGGCGGTCCATGTCGTTCTTCTGGCCGCCGTTGAGCAGCCAGGCCGCCTGGAAGGACGCGGTGCCGGCACCGGAGCCCACCGGGGTGTCGCCGAACCGCTTGGCGCCCAGCAGGAGCAGTTCGTGGTTGCCCATGAGGGCCTTGCAGTAGCCGCCGGCCGCCGCGGCCTCGGCGGAGAGCTGCATGACCAGGTCGATGACGCCGATGCCGTCCGGGCCGCGGTCGGTGAAGTCGCCGAGGAACCACAGGCGGGTGTTGCCGGCGGCCCAGGTGCCGTTGGCGTCGACGAGGCCCTCGGCGGCGAGCGCCGCGCGCAGCTCGTCGTAGTAACCGTGCACGTCACCGACGACATACAGGGGGCCCGGTCCGTCGGGTACGGCGGTCTCCGGGACCGCCGCCAGATCGACGGTCGGGCGGTCGATGAGGGTGTCCGTGCGGGTGGCTCCGCGCGGGCCGAGGACCGGCAGGTCGCGCTCGGTGGGGGTGTAGCCGTCGGGCAGCTCGCCGGCCGGCGGAACGGAGGGTGGCACGGGGGGCAGGGGCGGCACCGGAGGTGGTGCTGCCTCGGTCCACACCATGGGTCCTTGACCGGCCCCCTGAGTCATCGACCCCTCCACCATCGCGCCGCCGTGCACCTCGCGGACCTTGCCTGGTCGACGGCGGTCCGTGGTGTCGTGCGCCCATCATAGGAATGCCGCTCGCGGGTTGTGACGCACCAGGGGGTGGTGAATCGGCGGGCGCCCGGCATTCCTGGCTGTTTCGTCCTGGTATAGCGCTCTTTTTCGCCCTGCCTCCGGGAGTGTCCGGCGCTTTTCGGCACGCCGTACGCGTGGCCCGCGCCGGGAGTGTCCGGACGCCGTGGAAGCGGCCCGGACCGGCGGGATCCGCGGGCCGGACGCCCGTCCTTGCGCGGCTCAGGCGTCGGCCGGGCCGCGCGGGGGGCTGATGACCGCGCGCGGACGGTCCCGCTGGGAGGACGTGCGCACGATCAGGTCGGTCGGTATCACCTGCTCGACCCGGCGACCGCTGTCCAGCCCTTCGATGGCGTCGATGAGGAGCTGGACGACGGCGGTGCCGATGCGGCGGGGTTTGAGGGAGAGCGTGGTGATGGGGGGCTCGGTCGTGGCGTAGACGGTGGACTCGCTGCAGCACACCAGCAGCAGGTCGTCGGGTACGCGCAGGCCGTAGCGGCGGGCGGCGGCGAGGAGATCGGTCCCGTTGGGGTCGAAGAGGCCGTACACCGCGTCGGGGCGGTCGGCGCGGGCCAGCAGCCGGTCGGCGGCCACCGCGCCGGCACACGGGTCGTGGGCCGGGTAGGACTCGTACACCGGGTCCTGTCCGACGCGCTCGCACCACTGGATGTAGGCCGTGGTGGACAGCCGCGTGTAGGTGTCCGTGGTGGTGCCGGTGAGGAGGCCGATGCGGCGGGCGCCGGCGTCGGCGAGGTGGTCGAGCAGGCCGAGGACGGCCGCTTCGTGATCGTTGTCGACCCAGGCGGTGACGGGCAGCTTGCCGCCGGGCCGGCCGTCGGAGACGACCGGGATGCCGTGCCGGACGAGCTCGGTGACCACCGGGTCGCCGTCGGCCGGGTCGATGACGACCGTGCCGTCCAGCGCGACGTTGGACCAGACGTCGTGGCGGGAGGTCGCGGGCAGGATGACCAGGGCGTAGCCCCGGGCGAGCGCGGCGGAGGTGGCCGCTCTGGCCATCTCGGCGAAGTACGCGAACTCGGTGAAGGTGAAAGGTTCATCCCCGTACGTCGTCACGGTCAGGCCGATGAGCCCTGACTTGCCGGTACGGAGGGTGCGGGCGGCGGCGGAAGGGCGGTAGCCCAACCGGTCGGCGACCTCGCGGACGTGGCGACGGGTGGCATCCGGAAGCCGGCCCTTGCCGTTGAGCGCGTCGGAGACGGTCGTGATGGATACCCCGGCTGCGGCGGCCACGTCCCGGATGCCTGCCCGCCCCAACCGGCGACCGGTTGACCGGCTCACCTGGTGCTTCCCTGCTGCTGTCATGGCGACCTGATAGTAGGGCTCGTGCGGTCCGGTCGCGGGGGTGTGCGGGCGTCCGTGGAAAGGCACGTTTCTGCATGCTCCTGACCGAGCAATGACCTTGGAACCGGAGGGGGTTGGCGGGGATTCCGGTGGTCTATTCATCGATCGGCGGGACTCGCCTGCCGATTGGTCCAGGCATCGCGGTCGGCTCAAGTCACCTTCACGGGGGACGCGCGCCACGGCGTGAGCCACCGGCGCGCGCCGTGGCGGAGGGCGCTCCCCGATCGCCGCGCGCGGGGGCGGAACGCGAGCCGCGAGGGCTCCGCCCGACGGAGCCGCGGGCCGGACGCACCCAGGCGGGAGCGGGCGGAGCCGCCCCCCGTCGGGCCGAGTGCCAAGGTGCCGGGAAAAGCAAGCCCTACGCCTGGAAGAGCAATCCTCATAAGGTGTGCAGTATTGGCTTGGCGCCGGGCGGGACGAACGAGGAGGACCTGCGGTGAGTGAGAAGACCCCGAAGCTGCGTGCCGCGCTGGACGGCATCCCCACCTACAAGCCGGGCAAGCCGGCGGCGGCCGGGGGCCCCGTGGCATACAAGCTGTCCTCCAACGAGAACCCCTATTCGCCGCTGCCGGGCGTCCTGGAGCGCGCGGTCGCCGCGGCCGGGGAGTTCAACCGGTACCCCGACATGGCCTGCACGGGACTGATGGCCGAGCTGGCGGAACGGTTCTCCGTGCCGGTGGAGCACCTGGCCACCGGTACCGGCTCGGTGGGCGTGGCCCAACAGCTCGTCCAGGCCACGGCGGGCCCCGGGGACGAAGTGATCTACGCCTGGCGGTCCTTCGAGGCGTACCCGATCGTCACGCAGGTCTCCGGCGCCACGTCCGTGCAGGTCCCGCTGACCTCCGGTGAGGTGCACGACCTGGACGCCATGCTGGCCGCGGTGACCGACCGGACCCGTTTGATCTTCGTCTGCAACCCCAACAACCCCACCGGCACCGTCGTCCGCCGCGCCGAGCTGGAGTCCTTCCTGGACCGGGTGCCCGGGGACGTGCTGGTGGTGCTGGACGAGGCGTACCGGGAGTTCATCCGGGACCCCGAGGTGCCCGACGGCGTCGAGCTCTACCGGGACCGGCCGAACGTGTGCGTGCTGCGCACCTTCTCCAAGGCGTACGGGCTGGCCGGCCTGCGGGTCGGGTTTGCGGTGGCGCACGAGCCGGTGGCCGCGGCGCTGCGCAAGACCGCGGTGCCCTTCGGGGTGAGCCAGCTCGCGCAGGAGGCCGCGGTGGCCTCGCTGCGCAGCGAGGACGCGCTGGCGGAGCGGGTGGAGACGCTGGTCGCCGACCGGACCCGGGTGCGGGACGCGCTGCTCGGCCAGGGGTGGACGGTGCCGGAGTCGCAGGCCAACTTCGTCTGGCTGCGGCTGGGCGAGCGGACGCTCGACTTCGCGGCGGCGTGCGAGCGGGCCGGTGTGGTGGTCCGGCCGTTCGCGGGCGAGGGCGTGCGCGTGACGATCGGCGAGCCGGAGGCGATGGAGCTGTTCCTCCGGGCGGCGGAGGAGTTCCGCAAGGAGCTGTGAGGGCGAGCGCGAGCGGGTGACGGGCCGGGGCGGGAGCTTTGGCCCGTGGCGCCGCGGGTACCGGGGCGCCCCCGGCTCGCGGTCCGCCGGATCCGGTCGTGTGTGCGCTGAACCAGGGGAGACGGGCAGAGGCTCGTCTCCCCTTTCGTTTGGGCGCGGAACCCGGGGGCGACGGTCGCCTCGCTTCTTCAGTCCGGACCGCATGAGGGGCGGCGGGTCGGTCGCATCAAGCCCGTCCGGCGATTGAGGACGCAGCCTCCGGCGTGGCCCGGTCCGCTCGGGCCGCCTGGTGGGCTGCGGGCGGCCATTTCCAGCCCGTCCGGCGATTGAGGACAACGCCCCCGGCGTTCACCGGTACCAACAAATCACCCGCCATCTGCCCACGAGCCCTCGCCCGCGCTCGCGCTCGTCAGGGGAGGGGCGAGGCATCGCGGGCGCGGACCCGGGCCGACTGCTGGCCGGGCGCGGACCGGCGTCGTCCGCGAGGTGACCACTGTCACGCACCCCCCGGCGATATGGCCGAAACCGTGTGGGAGATAATGCTTGTGAATGTGAACGCGTTCACAAGCGCGTCCCGGATTGTGTGGGTTTGTACACGACAAACGGGAAGTAACGGCGCGGTGAACGGCGACCGTAAGGAGTCACGCACGTGGAACTGGCGTTGGCGCCGGAGACCCTGGCGCGTTGGCAGTTCGGCATCACGACCGTCTACCACTACCTGTTCGTCCCGCTGACGATCTCCCTCGCCGCGCTGGTGGCCGGGCTGGAGACCGCGTGGGTGCGGACGGGCAAGGAGAAGTACCTCAAGGCGACGAAGTTCTGGGGCAAGCTTTTCCTGATCAACATCGCGATGGGTGTCGTCACGGGCCTCGTCCAGGAGTTCCAGTTCGGGATGAACTGGTCCGACTACTCGCGCTTCGTCGGTGACATCTTCGGCGCCCCGCTCGCGTTCGAGGCGCTGATCGCCTTCTTCTTCGAGTCCACCTTCATCGGCCTGTGGATCTTCGGCTGGGACAAGCTGCCCAAGAAGATCCACTGCTTCTGCATGTGGATGGTCTCGATCGGCACGATCCTGTCGTCGTACTTCATCCTCGCGGCCAACTCCTGGATGCAGCACCCGGTCGGCTACAAGTACAACCCCGCCACCAAGCGGGCCGAGCTGACCGACTTCTGGAAGGTGCTCACCCAGGACACCACCCTGGTCGTCGTCTTCCACACGCTGGCCGCCGCCTTCCTCACGGGCGCCGCGTTCATGGTGGGCATCGCCGCGTACCACCTGCTGCGCAAGAAGCACATCAAGGTCATGAAGACCTCGCTGCGGCTCGGTCTGATCACCCTGGTGATCGCGGGACTGTTCACCGCGATCAGCGGCGACTCGCTCGGCAAGGTCATGTTCCGGCAGCAGCCGATGAAGATGGCCGCGGCCGAGGCGCTGTGGGACAAGGAGGAGCCGGCGCCGTTCTCGATCTTCGCGTACGGGGACGTCGACAAGGGGCACAACAAGGTCGCCATCGAGGTGCCCGGGCTGCTGTCCTTCCTGGCGCACAACGACTTCAGCTCGCCCGTCCCCGGCATCAACGACGTCAACAAGGCCGAGCAGCAGAAGTACGGACCGGGTGACTACCGGCCCAACATCCCCGTGGCCTACTGGGGCTTCCGCTGGATGATCGGCTTCGGCATGACGTCCTTCGTCGTCGGTGTGCTCGGGCTGTGGCTCACCCGTAAGAAGTTCTGGCTCGCGCCCCGGCTGCGCACGGGGGAGGAGGAGCCACCCCACCTGGCCCTCACCCGGGACCGGGCGCTGAGCGGGCGCTGGGCCAAGGGCTACTGGTGGCTGGCGCTGCTCACCATCGGGTTCCCGCTGATCGCGAACTCGTGGGGCTGGATCTTCACCGAGAACGGCCGCCAGCCCTGGGCGGTGTACGGCGTCCTGAAGACCGCGGACGCGGTGTCGCCTGGCGTCTCGCAGGGCGAGGTGCTGACCTCGCTGATCGGCTTCACCGCGCTGTACGCGCTGCTCGCCGTGATCGAGATCCGGCTGCTGGTCAAGTACGTCAAGGCCGGCCCGCCGGAGCTGTCCGACTCCGACCTCAACCCGCCCACCCGGATCGGCGGCGACCAGAACGCCGACCGGCCGATGGCCTTCTCGTACTAGGAGGTGACCGTGCAACTCCACGACGTCTGGTTCGTACTCATCGCCGTGCTGTGGACCGGGTACTTCTTCCTCGAAGGATTCGACTTCGGCATCGGCGTGCTGACCAAGCTGCTGGCCCGGGACCGGGCCGAGCGGCGGGTGCTGATCAACACCATCGGCCCGGTCTGGGACGGCAACGAGGTGTGGATGGTCGCCGCGGGCGGCGCGATGTTCGCGGCCTTCCCCGAGTGGTACGCCACCCTGTTCTCCGGCTTCTACCTGCCGCTGCTGGTCATCCTCTTCTGCCTGATCGTGCGCGGTGTGGGCTTCGAGTACCGCGCCAAGCGGCCCGAGGAGCGCTGGCAGCGCAACTGGGAGCACGCGATCTTCTGGGCCTCGCTGATCCCGGCGGTGCTGTGGGGCGTGATCTTCGGGAACATCGTGCGCGGCGTGCCGATCGACGCGCACAAGGAGTACGCCGGGAACCTCCTGGATCTCCTGAACCCGTACGCGATCCTCGGCGGCCTGGTCACGCTGACGCTGTTCACCTTCCACGGCGCGGTGTTCGCGGCGCTCAAGACGGTGGGGGACATCCGGGCCCGGGCGCGTCGAATGGCCGGAGTCATGGGGCTGGTCACGGCCGTGCTCGCGCTCGGCTTCCTGGTGTGGACCCAGGCGGACAACGGGGACGGTGCGAGCCTGGTCGCCCTGGTCGTCGCGGTGCTGGCGCTGGTCGCGGCGCTGGGGGCGAACCAACGGGGTCGCGAGGGCTGGGCGTTCGCGCTGTCCGGCGTCACGGCCGTGGCCGCGGTGGCCATGCTGTTCCTGACGCTGTTCCCGAACGTCATGCCGTCCACGCTGAACGAGGGCTGGAACCTGACGGTCTCCAATGCCGCGTCCAGCGCGTACACCCTCAAGATCATGACCTGGTGTGCCGCCATCGCCACCCCGATCGTGCTGCTCTACCAGGCATGGACGTACTGGGTCTTCCGCAAGCGCATCGGAACCCAGCACATCGCCGACGCGCACGGCGGCACCGCAGCCCCGAGTGAGCCCGCCGCGCCCAGCGGTTCGCCGGTCCACGAAGTGACCGGCGCGCCGTCCCGATAGTCAACTGGCCTGGCCGGTTCGCGAGAACGGTGTTTCACGTGAAACCGATCAGTGCCGCTTGTTCAGCCAACGACCTGACCGGTTCGCGAGAGCGATGTTTCACGTGAAACCGGTCAGTCAGTGCCCCTGGCCGGTTCGCGTGTTTCACGTGAAACCGGTCGGCCAAGCCCGCCTGCCCGGCCCGCGAGGACGGTGTTTCACGTGAAACCGGTCGACCCACGCCTGCTTCGGCACGCCCGTGCCACCCGTGTCTTCCTCGTCGCCGTGGTGATGCTTGGGCTGGCCGGGGCGGGCCTGGTCGTGGCCCAGGCCATGCTCATCGCCGAGATCGTGGTCGGTGCCTTCCAGCACGGCCGGGATCTCGGTGATCTGGGCACCCCGTTGGCCCTTCTGGCGCTGGTCTCGGTCGGCCGCGGGCTGGTGTCCTGGTGCACCGAGCTGGCGGCCCACCGGGCGAGCGCGTCGGTGAAGTCCACGCTGCGGACGCGGCTCCTGAACCGGGCCACCGCGCTAGGTCCCGGCTGGCTCGGCACCCAGCGCACCGGCGAGCTCACCACGCTCGCCACCCGCGGCATCGACGCTCTCGACGACTACTTCGCGCGCTACCTCCCCCAACTGGGGCTCGCCGTCGTCGTACCCATCGCCGTCCTGGTCCGGGTCGTGGTCGGCGACTGGATATCGGCGGCGACGATCGTCGTCACGCTGCCGCTGATCCCGCTGTTCATGGTCCTCATCGGCTGGGTCACCCAGGCACGGATGGACCGCCAGTGGCAGCTGCTCGCCCGGCTCTCCGGCCACTTCCTGGACGTGGTCGCGGGCCTGCCGACGCTCAAGGTCTTCGGACGTGCCAAGGCCCAGGCCGCGGCCATCCGGGAGATCACCGGCGAGTACCGCCGCGCCACCCTGCGTACCTTGCGCATCGCCTTCCTTTCCTCCTTCGTCCTGGAACTCCTCGCGACGATCTCCGTGGCGCTGGTTGCGGTCGGCATCGGCATGCGGCTGGTCAGCGGTGACCTCGACCTGTACACGGGACTGGTGGTGCTGGTCCTGGCGCCGGAGGCGTACCTGCCGCTGCGGCAGGTGGGCGCGCAGTACCACGCGGCGGCGGAGGGGCTGTCGGCCGCCGAGGAGATCTTCGCGGTGCTGGAGACCGAACTCCCGGCCCATGGTGGCGCGCCCGCGCCGGACGGCACCGCCTTGTCCGTACGCGACCTGGTGGTACGCCACCCCGGCCGGCCCGCGCCCAGCCTGGCCGAGACCTCCTTCGAGGTGCGGCCCGGTGAGACGGTGGCCCTGGTCGGCCCCTCCGGCGCCGGGAAGAGCACGCTGCTGAACGTGCTGCTCGGCTTCACCCCGCCCGCCGCCGGCCGGGTCCTGGTCGACGGGCACGACCTGGCCTCGATCGACCCGGAGAGCTGGCGGCGGAAGATCGCCTGGGTGCCGCAGCGCCCGTACCTGTTCGCGGGCACCATCGCCGAGAACGTCCGGCTGGCCCGTCCGGACGCGGACGAGGTGGCGGTGCGCGCGGCCCTGGCGGACGCGGGGGCGTGGGACTTCGTGGCCGCGCTGCCCGCCGGTCCGGACACCGTGCTCGGTGAGGACGGCGCGGGCCTGTCGGCGGGCCAGCGGCAGCGCCTGGCGCTGGCCCGCGCGTTCCTCGCAGACCGCCCGGTCCTCCTGCTCGACGAGCCGACGGCGAACCTGGACGGGGAGACCGAGGCCGCGGTCGTCTCGGCCGTGCGGCGGCTGGCGGCCGGGCGGACGGTCCTGCTGGTCGTCCACCGCCCGGCGCTGCTCGCGGTCGCGGACCGGGTGGTGCGGCTGGAAGGGGCGGTCTCCGCTGAGGCGCCGGTCACCGAGGACGGGGGAGCGGGATCGGGCCCCATACCCGTCGTGGACGGGGCAGCGGGCACGGCCGGGGCCGCGGTCTCCGCGTCCGTCGCGGACGAGCAAGCGGGCCCGGCCGAGGCGTCGGGCTCCGCGCCCGCCGCGTCCTCGTCGCCCATCACCCCCGACGCCGAGGCCACCGATCGCCCGGTGAAGGCATCGGCCGTGGCCCGGATGCGGCAGCTGGCCCGGGCGCGGCGCGGCCGGTTCGCGCTGGCGCTGCTGCTGGGCAGCGCGGCGGTGGGCAGCGCGGTGGGCCTTATGGCCACGTCCGGCTGGCTGATCTCGCGGGCGTCGCAGCAGCCCCCGGTGCTGTACCTGATGGTGGCGGTGACCGCGACCCGGGCGTTCGGCATCGGCCGGGCGGTGTTCCGGTACGCGGAGCGGCTGGTGGCGCACGACGCGGTGTTCCGGATGCTGGCGGACCTGCGCGTCACGGTCTACCGGCGGCTGGAGCGGCTGGCGCCGGCCGGGCTCCAGCGGCGCCGGCGCGGCGACCTGCTCTCCCGGCTGGTCGCGGACGTGGACGCCGTGCAGGACCACTTCCTGCGGTGGCTGCTGCCCGTGGGGGCGGCCGTGGTGGTCGGGGCCGGTTCGGTGGGCTTCACCGCGTGGCTGCTGCCGGAGGCGGGGGCCGTGCTCGCCGCGGGGCTGCTGCTGGCGGGCGCCGGTGTGCCCGCGCTGTCCGGGCTCCTGGCCCGGCGCGCCGAACGGCGGCTGGCTCCGGCCCGCGGCGACCTGTCCGCCCGCGTCGTCGACCTGCTCTCCGGGACGGCCGAGCTGACGGTGGCCGGTGCCCTGCGCGCCCGTACCCGGCAGACCCGGCTCGCCGACCAGGAGCTGACCCGGATCGCGTCCCGCTCGGCCGTCGCCGCCGGGGCGGGCGCCGGACTGTCCGCGCTGCTGTGCGGCCTGACCGTGGCCGCCTCGGCGGCCGTCGGCGTCCAGGCGGTGCACGCGGGGCGGCTGTCCGGCGTCTGCCTCGCGGTCGTCGTCCTGATGCCGCTCGCCGTCTTCGAGGCCGTCGCCGGACTGCCGCTCGCCGTGCAGTACCGGCAGCGCACCCGCCGGGCCGCCGAGCGCGTCTTCGAGGTTCTGGACGCCCCCGAGCCGGTGCGCGAGCCGGCCGCGCCCGCGGACCCGCCCCGTTCCCCGTTCCCACTGGTCGTACGGGGTCTGAGCGCCCGGTACGGGACGCAGGACCGGCCCGCGCTGGACGGGGTGGACCTGACGCTGACCCCCGGCCACCGGATCGCCGTGGTCGGGCCGTCCGGCTCGGGCAAGACGACGCTGGCGCAGGTGCTGCTGCGCTTCCTGGACCGCGAGTCCGGGACGTACACGCTCGGCGGCGTGGACGCCGCGGAGCCGGCGGGCGACGAGGTGCGGCGACTGGTCGGCCTGTGCGCGCAGGACGCCCACCTCTTCGACAGCTCCGTGCGGGAGAACCTGCGGCTCGCCCGTCCGGACGCCACCGAACCGGAGCTGTGGGCGGCGCTGGCACGGGCGCGGTTGTACACCTGGGTGCGGGGACTGCCCGACGGCCTGGACACCATGGTCGGCGAGCACGGCGCCCGCCTCTCCGGCGGTCAGCGCCAGCGCCTGGCCCTGGCCCGCGCCCTGCTGGCCGACTTCCCCGTCCTCGTTCTGGACGAGCCCGCCGAACACCTCGACCTGGCCACCGCCGACGCCCTGACGGCCGACCTGCTGCGGGCGACCGAGGGCCGGACGACGGTACTGATCACGCACCGGCTGACCGGGCTGGACGCGGTGGACGAGGTCCTGGTGCTGGACCGGGGCCGACCCGTGCAGCGCGGCACGTACGCGGCGCTGGCGGCGGCCGACGGCCCGTTCCGGCGGATGCTGGAGCGGGAGCGGGCGGTGGACGAGCGCGGGGTGCGGGAGAGGGAGACGGTGTGAGCTCGGCATCCCGTCCGGTATCCGCCCTCCCCGCGCACCCGCGCCGAAGGGAAGCCGCGACCCCCGCGCACGTCCCCACCAGCCGTATAGCCGACTTTCGATGAGAAAAGCCGCTAATTAGGCTCTGGGCATGGCAGTCACGGCAGGACCCCCCGAACCCATGGACGCCGCCACCGAGGCGACGCGCAGTCTCCAGGGCCTGTCGACCGAGCTGACCGCCCGGGTTCCGCAGCTCCTGGAGGCGATGCGGACCGTCGGCGCGGGCCTGGACCTGCACATCACGCTCGACCGCATCGTGCAGACCGCGGCGGAGCTCGCCGACGCCCGGTACGCCGCGATCGGCATCATCGACGACGCCCGCGAAGGACTGTCCGACTTCGTCACGTACGGAGTGAACGGCGCGACGCACGAGCGGATCGGCAAGCTCCCGAACGGGCACAAGGGCCTGCTCGGCGCGCTCGTCCACGACCCCCGGCCGCTGCGGCTCGCCGACCTGACCATGGACCCCCGGTCGGCCGGCTTCCCGCCGGGACATCCGCCGATGCGGACGTTCCTCGGCGTCCCCATCAGCGTCCAGGGCGAGATCTTCGGCAACCTCTACCTGACCGAGAAGCGCGGCGGCGGCGAGTTCAGCGAGGGCGACCTGCACATGGTGCGGGTGCTCGCCACCGAGGCGGGCATCGCCATCGGCAACGCCCGGATGTACGCGGCGATCCGCCAGCGGGAGCGGTGGATCGACGGTTCGGTGGCCGTGACCACGGCGTTGCTGGCCGGCAGCGACGTGGACGACGCGCTGGCGGTCGTGGCGGAGCACGCCCGGCGGCTGGCGGACTCCGCCGCCGGGATCGTGCTGCTGCCCGCCGAGGACGGCGGCCTGGAGATCGTCGCGGTGTCGGGCGAGGACACCACCGGACTCATGGGAGTGCACATGCCGCCGGACAGCCCGGTCGCGTCCCGGCTGCTCGCCGGAGAGCCGGTGTTCGTGGACGACTCGGCCACCGACCCCCGGATGATCACGGAGGCCGCCGCGCGGTTCGGCCCGAGCATGCTGCTGCCGCTCAAGAGCGGCGGCCGGGTGCTGGGCACCCTCGCCACCCCACGGGCGCGCGGCGGACGGCCCTTCGGCGCGGCGGAACGGAGGCTGGCCGCGCAGTTCGCCGCGCAGGCCGCGCTGGCGCTCGTCCTGGCCGAGGCGCGGCGCGACCGCGAACGGCTCGCCGTCTACGAGGAGCGCGACCGGATCGCCCGTGACCTGCACGATCTCGTCATCCAACGGCTGTTCGCGACCGGCATGATGCTGGAGAGCGCCCAGCGCCGGTCGGTCGTACCGGAGGTACGGGACGGCGTGGGCCAGGCGGTCGACGAACTCGACACCACCATCCAGGAGATCCGTACCGCGATCTTCGCGCTGCAGCAGGGCCCGAACGAGGCGCCGACCGGCCTGCGGACCCGCGTCCTGCGCGAGATCGGCACCGCCGCCGCGCCGCTGGGCTTCCAGCCGTCCGTCACCTTCACCGGGGCGGTGGACGCGCGGGTCGGCGAGCGCACCGGCAAGAACCTCGTCGCTGCGCTGCGCGAGTCGCTGTCCAACGCCTTCCGGCACGCCCACGCGTCGCGGATCGAGGTCGTGGTGGACGCGACGGTCACGCTCCCGGACGGGCGCGAGGGCGTACGGCTCACCGTCGCGGACGACGGCGTGGGCATCCCGGAGGGCGGCCGGCGCAGCGGCCTGCGGAACCTGGCGCGGCGCGCCGAGGAACTGGGCGGTTCCAGCACGTACGGGCCGGGGCTGGGGGAAGGCGGCGGCGGGACGACGGTGCGGTGGGAGGCGCCTTTGTGAGGGGGCGCGGGGGTGGTGCCCGGTGGGCCCGGGGCATCTGAGGTGGCCGGGCCGCTGCTCCATACGGGGCTTTCGGGAGGGGCGGGGGAAACGACCTCCCACGTCTGCCTCGTCGGCCGAGTAATTATCGGCATATGTGTCCATATGTGTCATTGCCGGGCCGACGTGGTTCGTCAGGGTCACGGAGACCATGGAGCCCCCGAGGGGCATGGAGAGCACGACGCCGGCGGGGGCCGTCGGTGGCGGGGGCCCCGGGAGGCCCACGAGGATCTGGCGGGCGGCGGACCCCATGGCCCCGCCGTCCGCGCATCGCTCCCGCACCGGCGGGGACGGTTCGACGCGGGGTGGCGGCGAGGCGCCGGCACGCGGCCACGGTGTGGGCGATGGCGGTGCTGCTGACGGCCATGCCGGGGGGCGAGGTGGCCGCGGCCGGGGCGGCGCGGGGGCCCGTACCGGTCCGGGCGGGGCCGTCGGGGGACGACGGGCCGCAGACGGGGCCGACCGAGGAGCCGGTTCCGGCCCGCCGGAGTGGTCTGCGGCGTGCGGGCGCTCGGAGGAGCGGGCCACTGCCGATGGAGGCCGCCGCGATGGGTGCCGGTGCGGTGCCGCCGTGGGGCGGAGCTCAGCCGGTCGCGCGGCAGGGGCCGGGCGGGCGTGCCGGGAGGCTGGCGGACGTGAGCCTGGAGGTGATCCGGTCCGCCGAGGCCGAGGCCCGGGGCGAACGGCGTTACGAGGAAGGGGCGCGGGCAGCCCGGGCCCAGCGCGTCAGAACGGGTCGGCTCCTCGCGGCGCTGGGCAGGGCGCGCCGCGAGGCCACCCGCCTGTGGCGCTCGGTGGGGCATCTCGCCAGCGCCCGTTACCGGACCGGAGGCCCGCTGCGGTCCGTGGCGGGGGTGCTGGGGGACTCACACGCTCGGGCCGGTGTTTCGTCCGGCGTTCCGGCCGGTGTTTCGTCCGGCGCTTCGGCTGGCGTTCCGGCCGGCGCTTCGGCTGGGCGAAAGGCAGGCACCGACCGGGGAAGAAGCACCGAACAGCGGGGAAGCGGGAACACGGAGCGCCAAGAGCAGGCGCTCGCGGCGCGTTTGCACGGCGCACTGCGCGCGACCCAGGCGCTGGCGGCGCGCAGCGAGGCGGCCGGCGACCGTTCGGCGGAGCTCGACGGGCGGCAGGGAAAGCTGTACGCCGAACGCTCCCGGACCCGCCGCCACCTGGAAGAGGCGCGCGAACGGCTGCGGTGGCTGGCCACAGAGGCAGCCATCAGTGGCGACTGCACCGGCTTGCCCAGCGCGACCTCCGCCGTCGCCGCGCGCCACGCGCCGATGCCTGCCACCGGCACGCGCTGGGTTACGCCCGTGGAGCGCTACACCCTGTCGGCGCCCTTCGGGGGCACCGGCGCCCGCTGGGCCTCCACCCATACGGGCCAGGACTTCGCGGTGCCGGTGGGGACGTCCGTACGCGCCGTCGGCGAGGGCCGCGTCATCAGGGTGACCTGCGGTGACGCCTTCGGGATCAGCATGGTCGTACGCCATGCGGACGGCGTGTACTCCCAGTACGCGCACCTGTCCGCGGCCCTGGTGGCCCCGGGCCAGCGCGTACGGTCCGGCCGGCGCATCGCCCTGTCCGGAGACACCGGCAACTCCACCGGCCCCCACCTGCACTTCGAGGTCCGCCGCACGCCGGACCTGGGCTCGGCGGTCGATCCGGTGCCGTGGCTGCGGCAGCGGGGGGTGGTGGTGTGAACGGGGCGGCCCGGAGGCGCGTTGGGGTGTCCGGAGGCGGCGTGGCGACCGGGCGGCGGACCGTTCGAAGAAGGCGACCGGGCGGCGGACCGTTCGAAGAAGGCGGCCAGGCGCCGGACCCTCCGACGAGGAGGGCGGCCGGGCATCGGACCGTCCGATACCGCTGCTCTCCTACCCCTGCTGCCGCTCGACTATGCGTTCGATGACGGCCGCCACGCCGTCCTCCGTGTTGGCGGCCGTGCGATGCGTGGTGGCGGCCAGCACGTCCGGGTGGGCGTTGGCCATGGCGTACGAGGTGCCCGCCCAGGTCAGCATCTCGATGTCGTTCGGCATGTCCCCGAAGGCGACGACCTCCTCCGGGCTGATCCCGCGCTCGGCGCAGCACCGCGCGAGCGTGCCTGCCTTGCTGACGCCGAGGCCGCTGATCTCCAGGAGGGCGGTGGGGCTGGAGCGGGTGAAGGCGGCGAGATCGCCCGCCGCCTCGCGGGCGAGGGCGAGGAAGGCGTCCGGGTCCAGGTCGGGGTGGTGGGCCAGGAGCTTGAGGACCGGCCGGTCCGTGCCCGCCGCGGCTGCCGCCTCGTCCGTCACCGCGTGGGACTCCGCGACCGGGCCGACGGTCTCCGAGGGACAGGGGGCCCCCGGCTCCTCGGGGTCCTGGGGGTCCTCGGCGAGGAGTTTCTCGACGGGGGCGATCACGACGGCCGGGTCGAGGTAGAAGGGCGGGTACTCCGGCTCGTAGGCGATCCCGGTGGTGCGTTCCACCGCGAAGGACGTACCGGGCGCGACGGCGCGCAGGGCCTGCACCACGGCCAGCGCGTCGGTGCGCGCCAGCGGGTCGACCTCGACGATGCGCCCGCCGCGGTGCAGGTCGACGACGGCGGCGCCGTTCGCGCAGATCGCCAGGCCGTGGCCGTGGACGTGGTCGCTGACGATGTCCATCCAGCGAGCGGGCCGGCCGGTGACGAAGAAGACCTCGATGCCCGCCCGTTCCGCGGCGACGAGCGCGGCGACGGTGCGGTCGGAGACCGATCTGTCGTCACGGAGCAGGGTGCCGTCCAGGTCGGTGGCGATCAGCCGTACGGGACGGGCCGGCGGGGAGGGCACCAGGGGCGGCGTGGCGGCGGCATCAGTCACGGGAACCATCTTCGCGCATATGCACGCACAAGCGTGCGACGGGTTGCGCGCCTGAGCTTGACGGGGGCGTGTTTTCCGTACAGGGGCGCCACAAGGCCCGCCGAGCGAGGAACGAGCATCCCAGTGGAGCGCACACCGGCGGTACGCCCGTACTCCTGTGACTACTGAGGCATATGCGCCCACAGTGGTTTATGAGGCGTTCGCCGTAGGCTGTCGGCATGTCGACTCCTCTGCGCCTGAGTACGGTGATCCTTCCCGTCCGCCGCTGGCACGAAGGTGGTCGCAGGTCGTGGGAGCGGGCCGAGGACCTGGGGTTTCACGCCGCGTACAGCTACGACCACCTGTCCTGGCGGAGCTTCCGCGACACGACGTGGTTCGGCGCGATCCCGACCCTGACCGCGGCGGCCACCGTGACCGAACGGCTGCGCCTGGGCACGCTCGTCACCTCCCCCAATTTCCGCCACCCGGTCACGCTCGCCAAAGAACTGATCACGCTCGACGACATTTCGGGCGGGCGGCTCACCCTGGGCATCGGTGCCGGCGGCAGTGGTTTCGACGCCACCGCGCTGGGCCGGGAGGCGTGGACGCCGCGCGAGCGGGCCGACCGGTTCGCCGAGTTCGTCCCGCTGCTGGACCGGTTGCTCACCGAGGACGCCGTGACCCACCGGGGCACCCACTACTCCGCCGACGAGGCCCGAAACATCCCCGGCTGCGTCCAGCGCCCGCGGCTTCCCTTCGCGGTGGCCGCCACCGGGCCGCGCGGGATGAGGCTCGCGGCCGAGTACGGGCAGGCGTGGGTCACCACCGGCGACCCGCGGCTCTCCGAGGCGGGTACGCCGCGGCAGTCGCGCGACGCCATCCGGGACCAGATCGAGCGGCTCGGCAAGGCCTGCGCGGACCTGGGGCGGGACCCGGACACCCTGGACAAGGTGCTGCTCACCGGCTTCACGCCCGACAAGAACGATCCGCTGCGGTCCGTGGACGCCTTCGTGGACTTCGCAGGGCGGCACGCGGAACTCGGCATCACCGAGATCGTCGTCCACGAACCCGTCCCGGGCACCGTCTTCGCGGCCGACGAGTCGGTGTACGAACGGATCGCCACTGAGGCGCTGCCCCGGTTGGGATGACGAGCAGCCGCGGTGAGCCGCGGGGGCGGCGTCCCGGGACGGTTCGGGCGGGTGCGCGTAGCCTGGAAGGAACTCCGCCGTACGGGCGAGCCGGCCGGCTCCCGGAGGGCCTGGCCGTCCGGGGCAGGCGTGCCCGCCCGGGGTGGTCCGTGCCCGCTCGGGGTGGTCCGTGCTCGCTCGGGACGACTTGGCCGTTCGGGGGTACTCCGTTTGCCCGGAAGGACGGAGAGCTCATGGCACATACCCGATTTGCCCCCGACCGCGGCCTGACGTCCCGCATGGTCCTGACGATGTTCCTCCTCGGTCTGCTGTACGTGGTCGTCGTGGGCGCCTTGGTGGTTCTGCTCAAGGGCGCGTGGGTGGTGGTGCTGCTCCTTACGGGCGCGATGTTCGTCGGTCAGTTCTGGTTCAGCGACCGCATCGCGGCGTTCAGCATGGGCGCCCGCGAGGTCACTCCACAGGAGGCGCCGGAGTTGCACGGCGCCGTGGACCGGCTGTGCGCGCTGGCCGACATGCCCAAGCCGCGGGTGGCCGTCGCCCAGTCGGACGTCCCCAACGCGTTCGCCACCGGCCGCAACCGCAAGAACTCCATGGTGTGCGCGACCACGGGACTGCTGCGGCGGCTGGAGCCCGCCGAACTGGAAGGGGTGCTCGCCCACGAGCTGTCGCATGTGGCGCACCGCGACGTCGTGGTCATGACGATCGCCTCGTTCCTGGGTGTGCTGGCCGGTCTCATCACCCGGGCGGCGCTGTGGGGCGGCATCGGACGCAACAACCGCGACAGCAACGCGGCGGTCGCGGTACTGGTCGTCACCGTCGTCAGCGCCGTCGTCTACGCCGTCAGCTTCCTGCTGACCAGGCTGCTGTCCCGGTACCGGGAACTGTCGGCCGACCGGGCCGCCGCGATCCTGACCGGCCGGCCGTCCTCGCTCGCCTCCGCGCTGACCAAGGTCAGCGGGCAGATGGCGCGGATCCCGACGCGTGACCTGCGGCAGGCCGAGCCGTTCAACGCGTTCTACTTCGCGCCGGCGCTCACTAAGGAGGGGTTCGGGACGCTGATGTCCACGCACCCGTCGCTGGAGAAGCGGCTGGACCAGTTGGGGCGGCTGTCGGCGCAGCTCGGGCGGCCGTAGGGCGGGTGGATCCTTGAGGTGGTTCGGCCGGGGGCGTGGGCGCCGCCCGGCTGTCCTCGTGGCGGGGCGCTTGGAGCCGGCGGCGTCGCTGAAATGGCCCAGAGGGGAAGGAGCAGGCGCGGATGGGTTTCCTGGACGTCATCCTGGGGCGCAGCAAGCCGGTGCGCCCGGACCTCGACCGGCTCTTCGCGCTGCCGTCGGCCGCCGTCACGCTGGAGGCCGCGGCGGGTTTCCGGCCGACGGGGGCGGGGTCGGTGTGCTTCGCGGGCGTCGAGGGAGGCGCTTTCGCCCGTCTCCAGGAGGAGGTGCGGGCGCTGCTGGACGCTCCGGTGGAGTTCACCGTGGACGCGTACGACTACACCTGGGCGCTCGCCCGTCACGCGCCCGAGGACACGGCGGGCCTGGTCAACGACCTGCACGCGGTCAACACAACGCTGGCCGACGCCGGGTTCGGACCGCAGTTGCTCTGCTCCCTGATGGGTTTCCGCGCCGCGGACGGGCGTTCACTGGCCCTCGTCTACCTGTACAAACGCGGGACGTTCTACCCGTTCGCCCCGCGCACGGGGGCCGCCGAGAAGCGCGACAACCCACTCGAACTCCAGGTCAGGGCGATGCTCGCGGACGACTTGGTGATCGAGGAGGACCTGTCGCGCTGGTTCCCCGTGTGGGGCGCGCCGGGGCTGTGAGGCGGTGCGGCGAACGGGCCCCGTCCCGTTCGCCGCGGTCCGCGTTCAGCCCTCGGCCGCTGCCTTCTTCTCCTCCTCCGGCCCGGTCGTCTTGTGGCGCCCTTCCTGCTGCCGGGCCAGCTCGCCGGCCTGAACGGCGCGTGCCGAGGTGACCTCGTCGGCCGCCCAGCGCGCCCATTCCTCCATGCTCGCGCTCTGGCGGAGCCCGAATTCCAGCGCGATCCGTCCGTACACCGACAGCATCTCGTCGTCCCACCGCGCGTTCTCGGCGATGTGCCGGTAGGCGGCGTGGGCGCGGGCGGCGCTCTCCGCCTGCTGGAGCAGGTACATCTGGGCTTCGAGAGGCGTGAGCACGCCGAGGAAGAAGACCCGCAGCAGGCCGGCGTGGCGCGTCGGGACGTTCGGCTCCTCCTCGATGAGCCAGCGCCGCAGCTCCGCCAGGCCCTCGTCGGTGATGGCGTACTCCTTGCGCCCGCGCGGGCCGTGGGACGCCACCACGGCGAGGCCGGAGGTCGTCAGCTTGCCCAGCTCGCCGTAGACCTGGCTCTGCGTGGCGGGCCAGACGTTGGCGAGTGTCGCGTCGAACAGCTTCATCAGGTCGTAGCCGCTGGCCGGGGCTTCGGCGAGCAGTCCGAGAACAGCGTGGCGCAGGCTCATGCCCCCATTCTCACGTTCCACTGTTGACATGTCAAAGCTGGACCCTCTACCTTCGACATGTCAGAACTGGAACGTGAAGGTAACGGGGGATCATGAACTACCTGCGCGGCTTCATCCCGTGGATCGCCTACGCGGTCGTGTCCTCGGCCGGATGGCAGTGGGGCGCGCTGACGGGCCTGCTGCTCGCCTGCGGACTGCTCCTCATGGATCGCGCGGCGGGGTTCTCCCTCGACCTGCGCCTTCTGGACTACGGCACGATCGTGTTCTTCGCGGCGCTCGCGGCCCTGGCGCTCGCCCGTCCCGACAGTGGGCTGCGGGATTACGGCAGTGCGCTCTCGTCGGGGTGGCTCGCGCTCATCGCGTGGACCTCGCTCGCGGTCCGGCGCCCCTTCACCTTGGCGGTGGCCCGCCGGATGGCGCCGCCGGAGGTGTGGAAGACCCGTGTCTTCCTGCGGATCAATGTCGTCCTCACCGCTGCGTGGGCCCTGTCGTTCACGCTCACCGCGGCGGCACAGGCGGTCATATCCGCCTACGGACTGGGGACGGTGAGCTCGGTTCTCGTCCAGCTCGCGGGGTTCGCCGTCCCGATCCGCTTCACCGCCGTGTATCCGGAGCGTGCACGGGCGCGCTTCCTGCGGCAGGCCGGTATGCGCATCGAAACTCAGGGGGTTTGATCACACATGACCGCATCGACCGACCACGCGGCGTCCCACGCACCCGGGGAGGGCGCGCCCGCCCCGCACCTGGCCGGGAACTTCGCCCCGGTGATGGACGAACTGACCACTCACGAACTACCGGTCACCGGCGCCGTCCCGCCCGAGCTGAACGGCTGGTACCTGCGCAACGGCCCCAATCCCCGGGACGCCGCGTCAAAGCACTGGTTCTTCGGCGACGGCATGGTGCACGGCGTCCGCCTGGAGGGCGGCCGGGCCATCTCCTACCGCAACCGCTGGGTACGGACACCCACCTTCACCGACGGCGCCCGCGTCGTCGACGAGCACGGAAACGTCAACCTGGCCACCGGCGCCGCCAACACCCATATCGTCCGCCACGCGGGCCGCACGCTCGCCCTGGTCGAGTCGTCCTTCCCGTTCGAGGTGGACTGCCGTCCGGGGCACGAGCTGGAGACCATCGGGCCCCACGACTTCGGCGGCCGGCTCACCACCGCCATGACCGCTCACCCCAAGACCTGTCCCACCACGGGGGAGCTGCACTTCTTCGGGTACGGCGGGCTCACTCCGCCCCACCTCACCTACCACCGGGCGGACGCGGCGGGGGAGTTGGTGATCAGCCGGCCCATCGACGTGCCGGGGCACACGATGATGCACGACTTCCACCTGACCGCCCGGCACGTTGTCTTCATGGACCTCCCGGTCGTCTTCGACCGGGACCTGCCCGGCATGCCCTACGGCTGGGATCCGGACTACGGCGCCCGGCTCGGCGTGCTGCGCCGCGACGATCCCTACGGGGAAGTGCGCTGGCTGACCATCGATCCCTGCTACGTGTTCCACTCCCTCAACGCCCACGACGAGGGCGAGCACCGGATCGTCCTGTACGTGGCCCGTTACCCCGACTTCGGTGGCGGCGAGCCCTCCGTGCTCTGGCGCTGGACGCTGGACCTGACCACCGGCACGGTCAGGGAGGAGCAACTCGACGACCAGTTCTGCGAGTTCCCCCGCGTCGACGACCGCCTCGCGGGGCAGGCCGCCCGCTACGGTCACGCCACCCGCAGCGAGCTGCCCGGCAGCGGGCCGATGGCCGGCGCGCTGATCCGGTGCGACCTGTTCACCGGCGCTTCGGCCCGGCATGAGTTCGGGCCGGGCCGGAGTCCGGGCGAGGCGGCGTTCGCGCCGGCGGACGACCGGCCCGGCGGGCCGGGCTGGCTGATCACCTATGTCTACGACGCCGCCACCGACAAGAGCGATCTGGTGATCCTCGATGCCGAGGACATAGCCGCCGCCCCGGTGGCGACGGTCCACCTGCCGCGACGCGTCCCGTTCGGCTTCCACGGCAACTGGATCCCCGACCCGCAGGAGGGAGGTGCCCCTGACCTGGACCACTGAGACGTCCGTGATCCCTGAGGCATCCCTGATCTGGGCCATCCACCGAGCCATCCCTGACCCGGAGCCCTGAGATATCCCGGACCGGGAACCCGGAGACGGGATCAGGGTCGGGTCGGGGTCGGGCCAGGGTGTTCCCGGAGGCCCGGACCCCCGCCCGCCACGAATGATCGACCCATGACAAGAACGACGTGGGGGGACCGGGCCCTGGTGGCCGGACCGGTGAGCATGGCGGCGTACGGAGTCGTCCGACTGCTCGACCAGCAGCGGGGGCCGGGGTTCGCCTGGTCGCTGAGCCATCTGTTCTTCCTGGCCGGGGTGGTGCTGTTCGGGCCGATCCTGTTCCGGATGCGCGGTGTGGCCGCTCGGTACGGAGCGAGGCAGCGGGCCATCGCCACGGTGGGCGCGGCGCTGGGAACGGTGGGCGTGCTGGCCGTGGCGGTGCAGGCGGGCATCGATCTGGTGGCCGGGTTCCTGGCCTCGGACAAGGCCGAGATGCGGGAGACCTTCGCCTGGGTCAAGAGCCACCCGGGCGTGGAACCGGTGATCTACACGGTGGTACCGGTCCTCTTCTACGTCGGTGTCCTCGCCCTGCTGGTGCAGCTCGCGTTTCTCCGGGAGGTGAAGGTCTGGCAGCCGTTGGTGGTGCTGGCCGGTACGGCGGGGATGATCGTCACCCTTGACCTGATTCCGGTGTCGGGCCTGTTGTTCTTGCTGGCCCTTGCTCCCTTGCGCCGGTCGCGGTCGCATGGGGTGGCTGCTGGGACGCCGATCGCGTCACGAGGGCGTCCATAGTGCGGGCCTGGACCTCGCGCTCGGTGGCCGCGGTGACGAAGGCGGCGACCCGGCCTGGGCCCACCAGTTCCCGTACGGCGCGGAGGGTGGCGGCAGGCAGGGCCACGGACTCGTCAGTGGGTTGCTCCGTGGGTTCGTCCGTGGCCTCAGCGTCGGTAGGTGCCGGATCGGGCGTGCGCGCGGACGCGGTCGTGGGCACGGTCGTGGGCGTGGGCTGGGTCGGCGCGTGGGGAGTCGTCGGCGTGGGGCGGGCGGTAGGTATGGGTCGGGACATCTCCGTCGAACCGGCCACGGGGGACGGCTCGTCTGTCGCCCTCGGCCCGGCCGCTTCCGGCACACCCGCTCCCTCGGCCCGCGCGGCGGCCTCCGCCTCGCTCGGGCCGACGAGATGGCGGCGCAGGTAGCGGGTGGCCAGGGTGCGCATGGCGCGGGCGAGTTCGGCGTCGACGGTCTGCTGGGCCAGGGGACGCAGGCGGCGGACGAGGGTGGCGGCCTCCTCGGCCTCGGCGTCGCTGGGTGGATGATCGAAGTACGGGTGGAAGACGTACTCGGTGGTGAAGTCCAGGAAACGGGCGGCGATGTGTTCCACCTGGACCCGCAGTTCGCGCAGGTGGCCGGAGATGGCCGGGAGCGGGACGCCGGCGGCGTGGAGCTCGGCGGCGACCGTGAGTTCCTGGGGGCTGGGGACGGTGAACGCGTCCGGGCGTCCCGGCACCGGCTCAAGGATTCCGAGCTCGACGGCGTCGGCCACGGCCACGTCGTCGGGGGCGCCGCCGAACCGGGCCGCCAGTTCGGCGCGGGTGATGCGGGACGCCTGTTCGTCGCTCCAGGGGCCGTCCAACTCCGCGACCAGCCCGAGGATCCCGTCGAGTCCGCGCCCGGCGTCCCAGGCCGCGAGGAGTTCCTTGATGCTGGCGAGGGTGTAGCCGCGCTCCAGGAGTTCGGCGATCTGCCGCAGCCGGGTCAGGTGGGTGTCGCCGTAGACGTTGGCCCGACCACGGCGCTCGGGCTTGGGGAGGAGGCCGCGGTCTTGGTAGGCGCGAATCGTCCGGACGGTCGCACCGCTGCGGTGGGCCAGTTCCTCGATGCGGTACTCGGGTGGGGACGGATCCTGCGGAACGGGGACGTCCGCCGCGGCTTCCGGGTCCGCCAGGCCCTCCAAACGCTCCGAGCCCGCCAGACCTCCTGTTCCCGCCAGACTTCCTGTGCCCGTTGGGCCACCTGTCCCCGTCGGGTGCGGTGGGTGCGACTGCTCGGTCAATGTGCTGCTCCTTACGAGATGGCCGCTCGCCCGCGGCCCCGGCGTGGGGCAGGTGGCCGGTAGCGCGCCGGGTGGGCGACGGCCGTGCGCGGTGACCCGGCCTGCGGGGGATGGTACGACCGCTGCGAACGGCGGGATATGGCCGTGGGATGTGGCCGCGCCGGGCTCGTGCCGACTACGGCCCCTGGTGACGCCAGGTACGGGCCTCCCGGCTCGCGTCGGCTCCACCCGTGCCGGACGCAGGCCAGGCCGCGCCCGAGGGCTTGGTTCGTGTGGGCTGTGGGCAGGCCTGGCCCTCCGGTTGTAGGCGTCCCGGGTCGCGTCGGTTACGGGTCCCGGTCCATGTCGGTCACCCGCGAGGCCGGGTCACTCCAGGCCGCGCCCGTGGGCCCCGTCCCCAGCCACGGGCACCCCGCCCCACGCGCCAGCCCCACCCGTACGGCGGCGCCTGCCGAGCCACCCCGCCCCCGGCCCGCACCACCCGACAGCCGCCCGCCCCTCACCGCGGCGACAGCCGCCCCTCACCACGTCAGCCGCCTCCCCCACGCCGACAGCCGCCCCTTGGCGGGACCACGCCGATGAACCCACCTCTTGGCGAGACCGCACCGATGGACCCAGCCCCCTACAACCGCGGCTCCACTCTCGCCAGCGCCCGCAGCGCACGCGGAGCGAGCCGGGACAGCACCCGGGCGGCGCGTGCCTCGGGCGTGACGGGGACCACCGCCTGGTTGCGGGCGACGGCGCGCAGGACGGCCGTGGCGACCTTCTCCGGCGGGTAGGCCCGTCGGCCGTACAGGCGTGCCGCACCGGCCTGGCGGCGCTTCTCCTCGTCCGCCGAGACGCCCACGAACCGGGCGGACGTGGTGATGCCGGTGTTGACGATGCCGGGGCAGATCGCGGAGACCCCGATGTCCCGCCCGGCCAGCTCCGCCCGCAGGCTCTCGCTCAGCATCAGGACGGCGGCCTTCGAGGCCCCGTAGGCGGGCAGCACGCGGGAAGGCTGGTAGGCCGCCGCGGACGCGACGTTGACGATGTGGCCGCCCTGCCCGCGTTCGGCCATTCGCCGCCCGAAGGCCCGGCAGCCGTGGATGACGCCCCACAGGTTGACGTCCAGGACCGCCCGCCAGTCCTCGGACGTGGTGTCCAGGAAGGCGCCGGACAACCCGATGCCCGCGTTGTTGACCAGCACGTCGACCACGCCGTACTCCGCGGTGACGGTGTCGGCGAGCTTCTCCACGGCGGCCTCGTCGGTGACGTCCACCGTCTGGGCCCAGGCCTGCGGCGCGCCGATCAGGCGGGCGAGTTCGGCGGTGCGCGCGGCGCCCTCGGCGTCCCGGTCCACCGCCACCACTCGCGCCCCGGCCTCCGCGAAGGCGAACGCCGTCGCCCGCCCTATGCCGCTCGCCGCGCCGGTGACCAGCACCAATCGGCCGCCGAAGCGGTCCGCGTAAGGGGCGTCGGCCACCAGGGGACGGGCCGGGTCGCCCTCCTCCTTGGCGGTGACGAAATCGCCGATCCACGCCACGAGTTGGTCGGGACGGGTGCGTGGCACCCAGTGCTTGGCGGAGATCGTGCGGCGCACCAGGTGCGGCGCCCACTGCTCCAGGTCGTCGTAGAGCCGCTGGGAGAGGAAGGCGTCCCCGGTGGGGGTGATGAGCTGGACCGGGCAGTGGGCGTAGGCGTCGGGACGCGGGTGGCGCAGGCGGTCGCGCACGTTGTCCCGGTAGAGCCAGGCGCCGTGGGCGGCGTCCGTGGCCAGCGTCGCCGCGGGGTGATCGCCGTCCTGGGGCAGCTTCTCGACCCGCCGCATGATCGTCGGCCACCGCTTGCCGAGGGGGCCCTTCCACGCGAGTTCGGGCAGCGCGGGGGTGTGGAGCAGGTAGACGTACCAGGACCGGGCGCTCTGGCCGAGGAACTGCGCGGCGTGGCGCGGGGTGGGGCGGGTCGCGCGCCGTCGGAGCCAGTGGCCGAAGTGGTCCAGGGAGGGGCCGGACATCGACGTGAAGGAGGCGATGCGGCCCTCCGTCCGCGAGACGGTGGCGAACTCCCAGCCCTGTACGGAGCCCCAGTCGTGGCCCACCAGATGCACCGGCCGGTCCGGGCTGACGGCGTCCACGACGGCGAGGAAGTCGTCCGTCAGCTTCTCCAGGGTGAACCCGCCGCGCAGCGGGACGGGCGCCGTGGAACGGCCGCAGCCGCGCACGTCGTACAGCACCACGTGGAACCGTTCGGCCAGCCCGGGGGCGACCCGGGACCACACCTCCTTGCTGTCCGGGTAGCCGTGCACCAGCACGACCGTCGGCCGGTCCGGATCGCCCAGCTCCGCGACGCTCAGCTCCACCCCGCCCGTGCGCACCCGGCGTTCCCGGGCGTTCCGCAGCCCCGGGTCCGTACCGGGCCGCCGTGTCCGCCCCGCGTCCTCGCCGGACCGGTCGGCTTCCGTCCACTCCCTGGTCATGCGGCTTTCTCCTCCTGCCACCGCCGTACGTGCGGCAGCTCGTCGTCCAGCCAGAAGGCGCTCTCCTCGGGGTCCCGGGAGTCGGTGACGACCAGGATCTCCTCGAACTTGGCGCCGGTCCCCCGGAAACCGAGGTGGGGTTCGACCGCCCACAGGCCCGGCCGCGGTGGGTGGTCGGAGAACCGGTACGGGCTCCAGAGGGGGGACCAGCCTTCGCGGTGGCCGTGCAGGGCGTCCGAGGCCAGGCCCCTGAGCGCCTGAGTGCCGAACCCGAACAGCGTGGCTGACCAGCGGCGCGGGCGGACCCGGTCGACCTTGTGGGCGATCACGCCGAAGGGGTAGGCGCGGTGCCGGTTGGCGTATCCCTGGCGCACCATGAGCCGGTCGACGTCCTGGTAGATCTCGCGCAGGGAGCGGCGCTCGCGCACCTCGCGCAGGATCAGCTCGCGGTGCGCCTCCAGGTCGGCGAGCAGCCGGTCGTGGACCGGGTTGAGGCCCAGGCAGCCGGAGTAGCCGACGTCCGCGGTGTAGCCGTTGTGGACGGGGGCGAGGTCGAGGATGAAGGGCATCCCCGGCTCCAGCGCGCGGTCGGTGGGGAAGAACTGGAGCGGTAACCGGAATCCGGTGAACGCCGTTCGGTCACCGAACCACGCGAACGGCAGGTGGAACCAGTCCCGCACCCCGCGCCCGCGCAGCCACTCCCGCTGCATCCGGGCCGCCTCCCGCTCGGTCACCCCCGGCTTGAGCTGCGCGGCCACCGCCTCCGCGCAGGCGTAGGCCAGCCGCTGCACGTCCCGGAACCCGCGCAGCTCCGCACCACCGAGGCCCCCAGGGACCGCGGGAGCCGCCGCAGACGCCGGCATTGTCGCCGTCGCCGTCGCCGATCCCGCTGCCGATGCCGTAGCCGTTCCCGCTGCCGTTCCCGCCGTTGAGGTCACTTTCGAGCTCATCGCCAACCGCCCGTCCCGTATGCCACCGCGTGCCGCCCGCCGTCCGCGGTACGCCTTGTCGTCGTTCGTCGTCCGCCTTGTCGTCGTCCGCCGCCTGCCGTCCGCCATCCGCAGCCCCCCGCGTCACCGTCCGCCCCGCCGCCCGCCGCCCGCCGCCCGCCACCCGCCGACACCCGCCCGTACCCCGCGCGATCCGACGAACGCCGTACGCGTCCGTAACTTGACACCAACGAATGTGACAATGCCCGGCGGCTGAGTCAAGGCTCGCGCGCGGCCTGTGGATAACTCCCGGCCTCCCGTATCCGCCGTCCTCCTTGCGATCGATGCCGGTAGGCGGCCGTCCCCCACGAAAGGCATCCGTTCCCCACGAGCCGCGCACCCACCCGGCGGCAAGACGTCCGCCCCTCGTGCGTCCGGCACACCACCCCCGACCACCGTTTTTCCATCCCTGATCCCCAACGACCGGCCCGTTGCCAGCCGTTCGCCGCCGCTCACCGCCCCCCATCCCAGGCCCTGTCCCCTACGAGTTCCCGACCAGTTCCCTATGAGTCCCTGACGACCCCCTACGGGCCCGTACGACCGGAGGCGGACCCGTAAACCACCACCAGGTTTGACGCCCGCTGTGGCCCGCGCCACTAGCGTCGAGAGCGTGACTGTGATCGCCACCGAAAGCCTGAGCATGCGGTACCCGAGGGTGACCGCTTTGGACCGGCTCTCCGTCGACATCGGACCCGGCGTCACTGGCCTCGTCGGCGCCAACGGAGCGGGCAAGTCCACCCTGATCAAGATCCTGTTGGGGCTGATCCCCGCGACCGGCGGGAGCGCGAGCGTCCTGGGGCTGGACGTGGCCTCCGAGGGGGGCGCCATCCGGGCGCGGGTCGGGTACATGCCCGAGCACGACTGCCTGCCGCCGGACGTTTCGGCGACCGAACTCGTCGTCCATATGGCGCGCATGTCCGGTCTGCCGCCTGCCGCCGCCCGCGAGCGCACCGCCGACACGCTGCGGCACGTCGGCCTGTACGAGGAGCGGTACCGCCCCATCGGGGGCTACTCGACGGGCATGAAGCAGCGGGTGAAGCTGGCGCAGGCGCTGGTCCACGACCCGCAACTGGTCTTCCTGGACGAGCCGACCAACGGGCTGGACCCGGTGGGCCGGGACGAGATGCTGGCGCTGATCCGCCGGGTGCACACCGACTTCGGGATCTCGGTGCTGGTCACCTCGCACCTCCTGGGCGAGCTCGAACGCACGTGTGAGCACGTCGTCGTCATCGACGGCGGGAAGCTGCTGCGCTCGTCCTCCACCGCGGAGTTCACGCGGAGCACGCCCTCCTTCACGGTCGAGGTGACGGACACCGACGCCCACCCGGACGGTACGGCCGCGCTGCGCGCCGCGCTGACCGCCGCGGGCGTGACGGTGGCCGCCGCCGCCCCGGGCACCGGGAGCGCCGCGTCCCTGGGACCGCAACTGTTCGTGGAGGCCACCGGCGAGGAGACGTACGACCTGGTGCGGGACGCCGTCGCGGAACTCGGCCTCGGCCTGGTCCGCATGGAGCAGCGCCGGCACCACATCTCCGAGATCTTCCACACCGACGACGCGGCCGATGCCGCCGCCCCGCACCCATCCGCCCCGCAAGCCCCCAATCCCGACCCAGATCCCGCCCCCGCCCCGCAAGCATCCGGCCCCGCCCCCGCCATCGCGGGTGCCGCGCGGCCCGACCAGGACGGAGGCGCCCCCGATGCCGCTTGAGTCCCCGAGCGCCGCCGCGTCGGCGCGCAACGTCATCCACAACATCGGCTACCGCCATTACGACGGCCCCCGCCTGGGCCGCGCCTACACCCGCCGCTCGCTGTTCTCGCAGAGCCTGCGCGGCGCGTACGGACTGGGGCGCTCGGCCAAGTCCAAGGTGCTGCCCATGACGCTGTTCGCCGTCATGTGCGTGCCCGCGGTGGTGATCGTCGCGGTGGCGACGACGACCGGAGCCGACCGGCTGCCGGTCTCCTACACCCGGTACGCGATCCTCCTCCAGGCCGTCATCGGGCTCTACCTGGCCGCCCAGGCGCCGCAGTCCGTCTCGCGCGACCTGCGGTTCAAGAGCATGCCGCTGTACTTCTCGCGCCCCATCGAGCGGGTGGACTACGTGGCCGCCAAGTACACGGCGATGGCGAGCGCCCTGTTCGTCCTGACGGCGGCGCCGGTGCTGGTCCTGTATGTGGGCGCGCTGTTGATCAAGGCGGACTTCCTCGAACAGACCAAGGGCATGGCCCAGGGGCTGCTCGGAGTGGCGCTGCTCTCGCTCCTGTACGCCGGGATCGGGCTGGTGATCGCCGCGCTCACGCCGCGCCGGGGGTTCGGCGTCGCCGCCGTCATCGCCGTCCTGACCATCCCCTACGGGGCCGTCAGCGCCGTCCAGGGCATCGCCTCCGTCCAGGGCCGGGAGGAGATCGTCGGGTGGCTCGGCCTGTTCTCGCCCATCTCGCTCATCGACGGCCTGCAGACGAGGTTCCTCGGCGGCACCAGCTCCTTCCCCAACGGCGCGGAGCCGACCGCCGCGGCCGGGTGGCTCTACCTCCTGGTCGTCCTCGTCCTGATCGCGGGCTGCTACGCCCTCCTGATGCGCCGCTACCGGAAGGCCGGGCTGTGACCATCCTGACCCTCGACCACGTCTCCCGCTGGTTCGGCAACGTCGTCGCCGTCAACGACATCTCCATGCGCGTCGGCCCGGGCGTCACCGGGCTCCTCGGCCCCAACGGCGCGGGGAAATCCACCCTCATCAACATGATGGGCGGGTTCCTGGCACCCTCCAACGGGAGCGTCACCCTCGACGACCGCACCATCTGGCGCAACGAGACGATCTACCGCGAGATCGGCATCGTCCCCGAACGCGAGGCGATGTACGACTTCCTCACCGGCCGCGAATTCGTCCTGGCCAACGCCCGGTTGCACGGGCTGGGCCGGGCGGCGGCGGCCAAGGCGCTGGCCACCGTGGAGATGGAGTACGCGCAGGACCGCCGGATCTCCACGTACAGCAAGGGCATGCGGCAGCGCGTGAAGATGGCCTCAGCGCTCGTCCACGAGCCGTCCGTCCTGCTGCTGGACGAGCCGTTCAACGGCATGGACCCGCGCCAGCGGATGCACCTGATGGACCTGCTGCGGCGCATGGGGCAGGAGGGACGGACCGTCCTGTTCTCCTCCCACATCCTCGAAGAGGTCGAGCAACTCGCCGCGCACATCGAGGTGGTGGTGGCCGGGCGGCACGCCGCCTCCGGGGACTTCCGCCGGATCCGCCGCCTGATGACGGACCGCCCGCACCGCTACCTCATCCGGTCGGACGACGACCGGGCGCTGGCCGCGGCCCTGATCGCCGATCCCTCCACGTCCGGCATCGAGGTGGACCTCCAGGAAGGCGCGCTGCACGTCCAGGCCGTGGACTTCGGCCGCTTCACCGCCCTCCTGCCGCGCGTCGCCCGCGACCACGGCATTCGCCTCCTGACGGTCTCGCCTTCGGACGAGTCGCTGGAGTCGGTCTTCTCCTACCTCATAGCGGCCTGAGTGAGGCCGGAAACGCACAGCGGCCTGAGTGTGGGGCCGGAAACTCACAACGGCCTGAGTACGAGGCCGGAAAGGAGCCCAGACGCGATGTCCGCGCCGTCCTCGCCCATGCCGTCCGCCCTGGCCGCGCCTGTGGCGTCGCCCCTGTTCAACCCCACCGTCGCCCGGCTCACCTACCGCGGCGTCCTCGGGCGGCGGCGCGCGCTGATCCTCTTCGCGCTGCCCGTCCTCCTGGTCGTCATCGCCATCGCCGTACGGGCGCTGACCGGCGCCGACGACACCACCGCCCGCGAGATCCTGGGCAGCTTCGCACTCGCGACGATGGTGCCGCTGATCGGCGTCATCGCCGGCACGGGCGCGATCGGTCCGGAGATCGACGACGGATCGGTGGTCTACCTGCTGGCCAAGCCGGTGCGGCGGTTCTCGATCGTCTTCACCAAGCTCGTGGTGGCGATCGGCGTGACGGCCGTCTTCTCCGCCGTTCCCGTGCTCGTCGCCGGCTACATCCTGAACGACAACGGCGGGCAGATCGCCGTGGCGTACGCGATTGCCGCAGCCGTCGCCTCGGTGGCCTACGCCGCCCTGTTCCTCTTCTTCGGCACGATCAGTCGGCACGCCGTGGTCTTCGGCCTGATCTACGCGCTGGTGTGGGAGTCGCTGTTCGGCAGCCTGGTCTCCGGGGCGCGGGCGCTGAGCATCCAGCAGTGGGCCCTCTCGCTCGCCGAGAAGATCGCCGGCCCGGGCAGCGGCATCACGTCCGAGGTGGGGCTGCCGGTGGGCATGGCCCTGCTGGCGGTCGTCACGGTGGCCGCCACTTGGTACGCGGGGCGGCGGCTGAAGGGGCTGACGTTGGCGGGGGAGGAGTAGGAGGACGGGGTCGAGGCCGTTTTCGGGCGGGCGGTGCCATCCGGGGAGGGTGGGGCCGCCCGTCGGAGTGTGGGGTGTGCGGGCGGTATCGAGGCTCGCGGCTGTCCATGAGGTTTGCGATCGCTGACGAGATTTGCGAACGCTTACGAGGTCTGCGAACGCTCACGAGGTCTGCGAACACTTACGAGGGTGCCGAGGAGCGGTCCGTAAGGTGACGCGGGTGATCAGACCCGCTTCCTTGTCGACGGCCGAATTGGTGCACCACCGCGACGGGCACCCGGAACGGCCCTGGCCCGCACTCCTGTGGCGGGCCGGGCCCGGTTGGCGCATGATCTCCAGCGCTGTGCTGGGCGGCGGCCTGGGCGAGCGCTCCTGGGTGCTCAACGCGCAGGTGGGGCACGGTTACGCGCGCCGCGATCCGGACGCGCACCTGGCCGCCATCGCCGCGGCGGCCGGCGCCGAGGGGCCCGGGGTGGGCCTGATGACCGCCGCCGATGTGCCGGGCACCCGTTCGTACGCGGTCGACGGCGGGGCGGAGGCGCTGGTCACCGCGGGGATCGGGATATCCGGGTGGGCCGCCGTCCCGGCGGAGGCGCGGGTTCCGGCGCACTCCGGGCCCGGCACCATCAACATCCTGGTCGCCCTGCCGGTCCCGCTGTCCGACGCGGCGCTGGTCAACGCGGTCGCCACGGCCACCGAGGCGAAGGTGCAGGCGCTCCTGGAGCACGGGCACGACGCGTCCGGGACGCCGACCGACGCGGTGTGCGTGGCGGCCCGGGCGCCCCGGGGCGGCGAGCCGGTGGAACGGTTCGCCGGTCCCCGCTCCCTCTGGGGCGCCCGCCTGGCCCGCGCCGTCCACCGCGCCACCTTGCGGGCGGCGGCTTTGGACGGGACGCGGACGGCGGCTTCGAACGGGGAGGGCGCGGGGGCGGGGCCATGGGCCGAGGCGGACGAGGTGGAGGGGCCGGACCGGGTGGCGGCGGGCGGGTGAGCGCACGGCCGTCTGCCTGCCGTCTGCCTGCCGTCGGCCCGTAACCCGCTCGGCGGCCATCGGCCCGTAAACCGTTTGCCGACCCGTAAACCGTCCGCCGGTCCGTAACCCGCTCGCCGACCGTCGGCTCGTAATCCGCTCGCCGTCCGCTGTCCCGTAACCCGCCTGTCCCGCCCGGGCTCAGGACGCCGTCGTGCCGATCCGCCGGTCGCGGCCCGCGCCCATGCCGAGGAGCGCCAGGCCTGCGCACACCACCAGCAGCAGCACGATCGGCACCGTCCACCCGCCGGTCGCCTGGTGCACCGCGCCCAGGACCAGCGGCCCGGCGGCGGCCAGCAGGTAACCCCAGGTCTGGGCCATGCCGGAGAGGCGGGCGGCGGTGTGCGCGTCACCGGAGCGCAGCACCATCATGGTCAGCGCCAGGCCAAGCGCGCCGCCCTGCCCCACGCCCACCAGGACGGCCCACAGCCAGGCCCCGGCGACCGGCGCCACCAGCAGGCCCACCACGCCGCACGCCATGAGCGCCGACACCGCCACGGCCAGCAGGCGCTGGCGGCGCATCCGCCCGGCGAGCATCGGCACCACGAACGACCCGGATGCCTGCACCAGCGTGCTGAAGGCGAAGACGAGGCCCGCCTCGCCCTTGCTCATCCCGTGGTCGGTGAAGATGGCCGGCATCCAGGCGATCATCACGTACGCCACCAGGGACTGCGATCCCATGAACAGCGTGACCTGCCAGGCCAGCGCCGAACGGCCCAGCCGCGGCCCGTCCTGCGCCGTCCCCGGCGCGGGCGTCGCGGCGGCCTGGCCGTGCCGGGTGCCGCGGCGGGCGAGCACCGCCTGCGGGACCCACACCACGGCGGCTATCGCGGCGAGCAGCGCCCACGACACGAGGGAACCCTGCCAACCGCCGAGCGCGTTCTCCAGCGGCACGGCCGAGGCCGCCGAGACCGTCGCGCCCAGGATCATCGCCGTCGAGTACACGGCCGTCATGGAGGCGGCCTTCTCCGGGAAGTCCCGCTTGATCAGCCCCGGCATCAGCACGTTGAGCAGGGCGATCGCCGCGCCGACCACCGCGCACCCGCCGAACAGCGCGGCCACCGGCGGCGCGACGCGCAGCACGATTCCCGCGCAGAGCAGCACCAGCGTGCCGCACAGCACCAGTTCGGTGCCCCAGCGGCGGGCCAGTCGCGGCGCGGCGATCGAACCGAGCCCCATGAAGATCAACGGGATGGTGGTGACCAGGCTGCTCGCGGTCGAGGAGAGGTGGAAGTGCGCGCTGATCTCGCTGACCAGCGGAGATACACCGGCCAGGGCCGCCCGCATGTTGAGCGCCGCCAGCACGATGCCGGCCATCAGGAGGGCCGGGTGCGCGCGCAGCCGACGGCGGGCAGCGGCGACCTGCGGCGCCGGTGTCAGGTCCTCCTCGGCGTCGATCAGCGGTGCTTCGGATCTGGGCCCTGTCATGGGTACGTTCCTCTCCGGTCGTGCGGTGGTGCGGTTGTGGGGTGGCGGTGGTGTGGGGGACGGCGGGGAGCGAGGCCGTAGGGGACGACCCAGGGGGTCCAGCAGGAATCCAGTAGGGGCCCACCCAGGGCTTCACCGACCGGAGCTGTGCCGCGGCCGTTCCCGTAGGGGCCGTTCCTGTAAGGGCCGTTCCCGTAAGGGGTCGTCTCGGGGTCGCTGCCGCCGGACGGGCGGGCCTGCCGGGACCCGGCCCCGTACGGGCTCGTCCGGTCAGGACTCCTGCGGGGCCCTCGAATCCCCTAGGGGCGCGCACGCGTCGTCGGAAAGCCAGAGGGCCAGAGATCCAGAGATCCAGAGACGAAGGTCTGGCCCCCGTACGGCGCCGCCACAAGGGCATACGGACGCGGGCACAGACCCGTCACCGTCCCCCCGATCCCCCCGTAAGGGCGACAAGGAGCGACACGAGGGGCCGGAGCCATAAGGGGCCCCGGCGCACCCCGGCCGGTCGCGGAGCGAAGCGGGCGTCAGCGTTCTCAGCGGTCCCCGAGCAAGGCCTCCACCGCCCGTTTCGGTTTCTCCAGCAGCGCCCGTGTGGCGCGGTCCGCGGCCTCCGCGTCACCGGAGGCGATGGCCTCCAGGACGGCGCGGTGGTCGCCGTGCAGGATGCGGGGCATCTCCCGGTCCCCGAGCGAGGAGACCAGCGTCTCCCGCACGGAACTGCTGAACCACTCGTACGTCGCCGTCAGCGCCGTGTTGTGCGCCGCCTCGACGACCGCCTTGTGGAAGGCGATGTCGTGGTCCGCGTACAGCTCCAGCGTGCTCTCCAGGGGCTCGCCGTCGGCGTCCTCCAGGGCGACCTGCGCGTCCAGTGCCGCGCGCATCCGCTCCAGGTCCTCCGGTTCGTGGCGCAGCGCCGCCAGCCGGGCGGCCTCCGCCTCCAGGGCGATCCGCAGTTCCAGGACGTCGCGGACGCCGGCCCGCCGGACCCCGCGCATGATGTCGCCCGGGTCGGCGGTGGACACCACGAAGGTCCCCTCGCCCTGGCGCGAGCGCAGCAGCCCGGCGTGGACGAGCACCCGTACGGCCTCGCGGACGGTGTTGCGGCCCACCTCCAGCTGCTCGGCGAGCGCGTGCTCGGTGGGGATGCGCTCCCCGACCTTCCACTCCCCGGCGGCCAATTGGGCGCGCAGCGCGTCCACCACCGTGTCCACCAGGGATTGCCGCCCCGCCGCCCGCAGTGCCATCGCCGTCCGTCCTCCGTCTTCCGCGTGTTCGCCGGTTCCTGTCCGGTACGCCGGATCGCCCTGTGGCGCTCAGGCCAGTCGCCCGGTTGCCCAGTCATCCTACAAATACTGGCTGTAGGCTACACGAAATCCGACCGGAGGAGCCAGAGGTGCCTGTGGGAGAGGGAGAAGGGGCGGCCCCCTCGGAGGCCGCCCCGAGCCTCTGACGGACGCCCTGTGGGGGAACGCCCTACGGCCGCCCCACGGACGCCCCGCGGCGCCCGCCAGCTCGCCCTCAGAGCCCCACATCCCTCCCCTGGATGTCCGCCAGCGACTCCCGGCGGACGAGCAGCCTCGGCCGGCCGTCCGCGACCGCGACCACCGGCGGGCGGCCCACCAGGTTGTACCCGGAGGCCATCGACAGGTGGTACGCCCCGGCCACCGGCACCGCGATCAGGTCCCCCGGGCGGACGTCCCCGGGAAGCCGGACGTCCGCCGCGACCACGTCACCCGCCTCGCAGTGGCGGCCGACCACGGTCACCGGCGCGGGCGCGGCGGACGAGCGGCGCCCCACCAGCCGGGGCGCGTAGCGCACCCCGTAGAGCGCCGGGCGGGGGTTGTCGCTCATCCCGCCGTCCACCGCCACGAACGTCAGGTCGCCGGTCCGCTTGACGGTCAGCACCCGATAGACGACGACGCCCGCGGGCCCCACCACGGCGCGTCCCGGCTCCACGGTGAGGCGCGGCACCGGCAGCCCGGCGGCGGCGCAGCTCACCAGCAGTTCGGCCCGCACTTTGGCGCCGAGGGCGGCGATGTCCAGGGCCGGTTCGCCGGGCCGGTAGGCGACGCCGTGGCCGCCGCCGATGTCGAGCTGGCGCAGGGTGACGCCGTGCTGCTCGCGGATCCGCGCCAGCAAGCCCACCAGCCGCCGCACGGCCGCGAGGTACGGCTTGACGGTGGTGATCTGCGAGCCGATGTGGCAGTGCAGCCCGACGAGTTCCAGGCGCGGCTGCCCCAGGACGCGCGCCACCGCGTGCTGCGCCGACCCGTCCGCGATCGACAACCCGAACTTCTGGTCGTCCGTCCCCGTACGGATCTTGACGTGCCCACCGGCCGTGATCCCGGGGACGACCCTGACGAGGACGCGCTGCCGGCTGCCGGGCGGCAGCGCGGCGGCCAGCCGGGCGATCTCCGAGGTGCTGTCGATGACGATCCGCCCGACGCCCAGCCGCAGCGCGGCCTTCAGGTCCTCCGGGCTCTTGGCGTTGCCGTGGAGCACGATGCGGTCGGGCGGGAAGCCGGTGGCGACGGCGAGTTCGAGCTCGCCGGCCGAGCACACGTCCAGGCCCAGCCCCTCTTCGCGCACCCAGTGGGCCATCGCCCGGCACAGGAACGCCTTGGCGGCGTAGAGGACTTCCCCCTCCGGGAAAGCCCCCAGGTAGGCGCGGCAGCGGCGGCGCACCTCGTCCTCGTCCAGGACGTAGGCGGGCGTCCCGAAGCGTTCGGCGAGCGCGGTGAGGGGCACGCCCCCTATGGCGAGGTCGTCGTCCGGGAGGAGGGCGGCGGACGCGGGCCACACGGAGAGGTCGTCGGGCAGCGCGCGGGCGGCGCCGGACGGGGCCGGGCCGCTGGTGGTGACGGTCATGATCGGTTCCTCGCCCCTTCTCAGACGGCGCGCAGGTGACGAACGGGCGGGACGCCGGTGCCGAGCAGGCCCGCGCCGGTGGGGAGCCGGGTGGCGTCCGTGGCGGGCCGGGGCGGGGCGTCCGCGGGGAGCGGGCCGTCGGTGGCGGCGAGGTGGGTGGCGGCGGACGCGGGACGCGGGTCCACGGTCAGGACCGAGGCCCCCAGTGGTTCGGCGAGCGCGCGCAGCGCGGGTTCGGCCAGCCGGACCCAGCGGTGCCCGGTGCCGAGGGTGGCGGCGAGCCGCTGGTGGGAGGTGAAACCGACGGCGGTCCGGCCGCCGAGCGGCGTACGGAACAGGCGGGCCGTCCACCCCGCGGGACCCGGCCGGACGGGGACGAACAGAGGCCCGGCCGGGACGCGTTCGGCAGGCTCGGGATCTTCCGGATGCGGATTCTCGGACACGGTACGACTCCTCGTACGGAGAGCGGCCCCGGACTGGCTGCGAGAAGGCGCCGGGGCTCGTCCCGACGGTATGCCCGAGTGCCCCACGAGCCCCGCTCGCCCTGACGCGTTGTTGACGGGGCGTCCACGGGCCTTGACGATATGCCGACGCGGAGTGGCGCGTGGGGCGGATGGGACGTAATGAGCCATGCGGGGAGGGTGGCGGGGCATCACCCTTGAGGGTGACGCATGAGCGGTGCGGGAGGCGTGGGGGAGCGCCGTCCCGTAAGGGCGCGCGGGGCGCTACGGGGGCGTACGGGTGCGACCCCTACGGGCACGGCCACCTACGGATACGCCCTACGGGCACGTGCCCCTACTGGTGCGGCCCTTGCGGGCATCTGCCCCTACTGGTGCGGCCCTTACGGGCCGGGCAAGAACCCCTACGGATACGCACCTAGGGATACACACCCACGGATACGCCCCCACGGATACGCCCCTACGGATACGCCCCTTACGGGCCCACACGCGATCAGCGGCGGCGAGGACCGCGCCCGTAGGGGCATCCCGGCAACTCCGCGCCCCTGCCGACCTACGCCCCTTCCCGCAGGCACGCGTTCACCGTCTCCGCGAACTCCACGGCCACCGGGCTCAGCGCCGCCCACTGCCGTACGGCCCACCCGGCCGCGAGCGGTGGCAGCGACGGGATGGGGACCAGCCGAAGCGTCGGGTGGGCCTCCTCCCGCCAGCCCGGGAGCCGGGGGACCACCGCGTGCCCCACGCCCAACTCGGCGAGCAGCAGGGCGGTGTCCCAGTCGGCCACGCTGGCGGTGCCGGCCGTCCCGTCGACATTGGGGGCAGCGACGCCGGGCGGGGTGATGGCGGACGGCCTGGAGGAGGCGACCGGGGCGGGGACCCCGGAACGGGCAGCGGGGACTCCGGTAGGAGCGGCGGGCGTTCCGGAAGCGGCAGCGGACGGTGCGGAAACGGGGGAGGAGGCGGGCGTTCCGGAGGCGGCGATAGGGGCGTGCCTCCCGGAAAGACGCGCCGATCCAGGCATGCCCCGGCCATCGGCCGGCTCCTGCCGCCACAAGTGCCCGTCCAACCGCATCCGGGAGGTCGAATCCTCCGGCAGGCGAATGTGCGGGATGCGGGCCAGTTCGGCGGGTTCGATACGGGCGCGGGCGGAGAGCGGGTCGTCGGTCCGTACGGCCAGCACCCAGGGGAGTTCCATTACGGGATGCTGCTCGATGCCCCGTACAGGCGGGCCGATGGTGATCCAGGCCAGTTCGGCGGTGCCGTCGGCGACGGCGGTGAAGCAGCGGCGGCTCGAATTCTCGGTGTGGAATTCGAGGTTCACCTTCGGATGCCGCCGCCGGAAGTCGACCACGGCGGTCGACAGGAAGTGCCGGACGGTGGTGGCCCCGGTGGTGATGCGCAGGGTCCCGCCGTGCCCCGCCCGCATGTCGGCCAGGTGGCGAAGCGCCAGGTCCAGGCCGCTGATCGAGTCCGCCGCCGCGCGGCGCAGCACCCGGCCGGCCTGCGTGGGGGCCACCCCGCGCGGTCGGCGTTCCAGCAGGTCCATGCCCGTCTCGCGTTCCAGGCGTTTGATGCGCTGGCTCACCGCCGACTGGGTGCACCCCAGGTCTCGGGCCACGGCACTGAGGCTGCCCGCGTCGCACACGGCGACGAAGGCGCGAAGGTCGTCAAGGGTCACCAACCCAAGCTATTGCTCGGGGATATGGAAGAAAACCCGCGGATTGACTTGGGGTTCGGCGCGGACGACGATCGAGTCGGGGCCGGAACCCGAGAACCCGGCCCCGGGCCCAGGGCGGCCACCCGGAACCGGCACGGCGCCGATCGGTTCCGGGGGCCGACCCACACCGTGCCGTCAGAGGGCGCCAAGCCGCTCGAAGGGGACGAACGCGGATGACCACGCCCGCCCCTTCGTCACTCTTCCAGCCGGTTCACCCTCCGAGCCGGTCCGCGCTCTCAGCCGGTCCGCGCTCCCAGCCGGTTCACGCACCCGACGCGTCGGCCGCCACGGGAGCGTCCGCCACCACAGGCGCCTTCGCACCACCGGCCGGACCGGCGGATTCCGCTCGCCCGGACCCGGCAGCCGCGGGCGTGCCCGGACGCGATCCCGCCGCCCCGGAGCCCCGGACGACCGCCAGGACCAGCAACCCGGCCGCCAGCGCCACGACACCGGCGACCAGCGTCACCCGCTCCAACCCGTGGACGTACGCGACGCGCACCGACAGGCGCGGCGTCTCCTCCAGCGCCCGGGCGAACAGGGTGCCCAGCACGGCGATGCCCAGGGCGTAGCCGAGTTGCCGGAAGGTGTTGACCGCGCCGCTGGCCATGCCCGCCCGCTGCGGCGGGGCCGCGCCGAGCGCCGCCGAGACCAGCACCGGCATGGCCAGGCCGACGCCGAGACCGCTGACGACCAGCCCCAGCACGAGCGTGGCCCAGCTGGAACCGTCGTTCAGCAGCGCGACGTGCAGCAGCGCGCCGGCGCCGACCAGCAGCAGGCCGAGCCCCAGCGGATACTGCGGCGCCGCGCGGTGCAGCAACCGTCCGGCCACCACGCCGACGACCAGCGAGGTGGCAGCCAGCGGCACGATGGCGAGCCCCGCCTGCACCGGGCTCAGGCCCAGCACGTTCTGCGTCCACAGCCCCACATAGGTGAGGTACGGGAACGCCGCCGCCTGAAGGAGCAGCGCGGCCGTCATCAGGACGGCGAAGGACGGGCGGCGCATCAGCGCGAGGTCCAGCAGCGGCTGCCGGGCCCGGCGCTCCACGACGATGAAGACCACCAGGCCCAGCAGCGCCGCCGCGAGCGACACCAGCGTGCCGGTCTCGGTCCATCCCGCGTCACCACCGCGCATCAGCCCGTACGTCAGTGCGCCCGCGCACACGGTGAAGGACACGGCGCCCGGCCAGTCGATGCGCGCCGAGCGGTTGCCGTGCGACTCCTTGACGGTGCGGACCGTGAGCCACACGGCCACGGCAGTGATGGGCAGGTTGACCAGGAAGATGGCCCGCCAGTCCAGGTACTGCGTGAGCAGGCCGCCGAGGACCGGTCCGGCCGCTGCCGCCGCGCCGTTGGTGCCGCCCCAGATGCCGAGGGCCACACCGCGGTCCCGGCCCTGGTAGGCGGCCATCAGGAGCGGGGTGTTGGTGGCGAACATCGCCGCCGCGCCCGCGCCCTGCACCACGCGCGCGACGATCAGGGTGCCCTCGTCGGGCGCCAGACCACACGCGAGGGAGGCGACGGCGAAGATCACGAGGCCGATCACGTACAACCGGCGCCGCCCCAGGAGGTCCGCCGCCGAACCGGCCACCATCAAGAGGGCCGCGAGCGCCAGCGCGTAGGCGTCCATCACCCACTGGAGCGAGGAGAACGAGGCGTGCAGACCGTCCGCCATCCGCGGCAGTGCGGTGTTCACGATCGTGACGTCCACCAGCAACATGAAGTTGCCCAAGGTGATGGCGACCAGCGGCCACCATTTACTGCGCATGACGGATCCTCCGTGGATTTCGGTCGTGGTTCGGGTCGTGGGTCATCGGAAATCGACGGCCGGAACCCCCGAAAGGGAATCGACGATCGAGTGCCGAGGAATAGCCGGGACAGCCGGGAATGGCGGTAAAGCCCCCGCTTCTTCGCGAGCCGGCACCGTGCGGCACGGCTCACCCCAGCGGATCGACGTCGTCGTCGTCCGGGGCCGCCCCCTGCCCGCGGCCGTGAGGAGCGCGGCTGGGAGACCCGGGCGCTCCCTTTCGTCCTCCGGCTGGCTCGGCCGAACAACTGTCCATGGCGGAGGTCCGTACCTCCCAGCCACGCACCGCCGAGCGGCGCGATCCGACACCGGCTAGCCTTCGATGGTGAAAACCGACGGTTTCGACGAGGTGGACCGGCAGCTGGTCCATGCGCTGCAACTCGACGGGCGGGCGCCCTTCAGCCGGATCGCGGCCGTCCTCGGCGTCTCGGACCAGACCGTCGCCCGCCGGTACTCCCGGTTGCGCACCTCCGGACTGATCACGGTCCGCGGGCTGACCGACCCGCTGCGCCTGGGAGAGGTGGAGTGGCTCGTCCGGGTGCAGTGCACGCCCGACGCGGCAGCCGCCGTCGCGGAGGCGCTGGCCAGGCGGCCGGACACCGCGTGGGTCAGTCTGATGTCCGGCGGCACCGAGATCACCGCCGTCTGCCGGGCGACGGGCAGCGGACAGAGCGACGCGTTGCTGCTGCAAAAACTTCCCCGGACCCCCAGCGTGGTCGGCGTCACCGCGCACTGCGTCCTGCACGAGTTCTTCTCCGGGCCGCAGGGCCTCGTCATGAAACTGGGCGCGCTGAGCGACGAACAGGTCGAGTCGCTGCGCGGCCCGGTGCCGACCGCACCCCGCGGCGGCCCGGGCGCGGACGGGGCCCTCGGGGAGGCCGTGGTCCTGGAGGGCGACGGTCCGACGACGAAAGACCCCGGAGCGCCTGCGGAGCCCGGAACGCCCGCAACGCGGGGAACACCTCCGGAGCCCGGTGACCCGGAGCCCCCCGCTCCCGGTTTCCCCGACCCCGCTCAGCCCCCCGCCCTCTCCCCCGCCGACGGGCGGCTGCTGGACGTGCTCGCGCAGGACGGGCGGACAGGGTTCGCGGAGCTTGCGGGCGCCACTGGGTGGTCCCAGTCCACCGTCCGGCGCCGGATGGCCGAACTGCGCGCGAGCGGGGTCCTCTATTACGACGTGGACTGCGACTCGCGGATCTTCGGAATGGGCGTCATGGTCGCCCTGTGGCTCTCGGTCGCGCCGGCCGATCTCGCCGAGGCGGGGGAGGCGCTGGCGGCCCACCCCGAGGTCGCCTTCGCCTGCGCGACCACCGGGCCCAACAACCTCTTCGCCTCTCTTGTGTGCCCCGACGTCCGCTCGCTCTACACGTACCTGACCACCCGGGTCGCCGCGCTGCCCGGCGTCCGGCACATGGAGTCCTCGCCGCTGATCCGGCGGGTCAAGGGAGCCGGCCCGATCGGCTCCGCGTCCCCCGCCACCCGGCCGGTGATCTCCCCCCTGGCCAAGTCGCCGGCCACGCCTTCCGCCCGCCCCTCGCCGACGGGGCGCCGCCGATGAAACCGGTGCTCCCCAGCCGCCTGCCGGACGTCCGGGCCTGGGTCCGCTCGGCTCCCGGTACGCACATCTGGCTACTGATCATCGGCATCACCAGCCTGGTCATCGCCGGTGCGACCGAGGGGCTGGAGGACTTCCTGCTGCACCGCACCAGCAGCAACATCCACGAGCTCGACGAGCACCCCGTCTCGGCCCTGCTGATCAGCGGCTTCTGGATCGAGCGGCCGAGATCCTTCCTGCTGTACGTGGTCCTCTTCGAACTCGTCCACGCCAACGTGGAGCGCTGGCTGGGCACCGCCCGCTGGCTGCTCCTGGTCTGCGTGGCCCACGTCGCGGCGACGCTCATCAGCCAGGAGATCGTCCTGCTCGCCATCGAGGGGCGCCAGCTCCCCCGATCCATGGCCCACGTCGTGGACATCGGTGTGTCCTACGGACTGGCGGCGGCGGCCGGGGCGCTCACCTACCGCGTCCCCACCCCTTGGCGCTGGCCCTACCTCGTCGCACTGCTCCTCTTCTTCGGCGTCCCCCTCGTCAGCGGCGCGACCTTCACGGACTTCGGGCACGCCGTCGCCCTCGCCCTGGGCCTCGCCGCGTGGCCACTGACCCCGGAGGGCGGCCCCACGGCGCGCGGGAGGCCGACGGACGGGTCCTGACGGCCCGATCTCGCCGGGTGGGCGGGGGCGCGCCTGCCCTTACGGGGGCCCGTACGGGAACACCTCTTGCCCTTACGGGAACCCTGCCCCTACGAGGGCCCGTAAGGGCAAACCCTGCCCCTACGGGATCCCGTACGCGAAACGCCCCCACACCCCTACGGGCTCCCGCACGAGAAACGAATCCCCCACACCCCTACGGGAACCCCGTACGAGAACGACCCCGGCCCTGCCGCCCGCCCCCCCCACACACACAGCAAAAGGGACGCCCGCAGGCGCCCCTCCACCGATCCACCGCTCCGGCGGCCGACCGACCGCCGTTACCCGAGCAACCGCTCCAGCACGACCGCGATCCCGTCCTCCTCGTTGGAGGCGGTGACCTCGTCCGCCACGGCCTTCAGCTCCGTGTGCGCGTTGGCCATCGCGACGCCGTGGGCCGCCCACCCGAACATGGGGATGTCGTTGGGCATGTCGCCGAAGGCGATGGTCTGCGCGGCGGAGATCCCCAGCCGGCGGGCGGCTATGGACAGCCCGGTGGCCTTCGTCAGGCCCAGCGGGAGCAACTCCACGATCCCGGGCCCGGCCATCGTCACGCCCACCAGGTCCCCGGCGACCGCCCGCGCCGCCGAGGCCAGCGCGTCGTCGTCGAGTTCCGGGTGCTGGAGGTAGAGCTTGTTGATCGGGGCCGCCCACAGTTCGGACGGGTCCTGGACCAGGTTGTTGGGCAGCGGGCCTTCCTGCATGCGATAGCCGGGCCCTATCAGCACGTCGCCCTGCAACCCGTCCTGGCTGGCGGCCAGGTACACCGGGCCGACCTCCGCCTCGATCTTGGACAGGGCCAGCCCGGCGAGCTGCCGGTCCAGCGTCACGGAGGTCAGCAGCCGGTGCTCACCCGCGTGGTAGACCTGCGAGCCCTGCCCGCACACCGCCAGGCCCCGGTAGTCCAGGGCGTCCAGGATGTGCCGGGTCCAGGGCACCGCCCGACCGGTGACGACGATGTGTGCCGCGCCCGCCGCGGTGGCCGCGGCGAGCGCGTCCCGGGTGCGCTGCGAGACGGTGTGGTCCTCGCGCAGCAGCGTGCCGTCGAGGTCGGTCGCGACGAGCTTGTACGGGAGAGGGCTCACTTGGTGACGGGCTCCAGGATCTCCCGGCCGCCCAGGTAGGGGCGCAGGATCTCGGGGACGCGCACCGAACCGTCGGGGAGCTGGTGGTTCTCGAAGATCGCCACGATGGTGCGGGGCACCGCGCACAGCGTGCCGTTGAGCGTCGAGAGCGGCTGGACGCGCTGCTTGCCGTCCACGGTCTCGCGCATCCGGACGGACAGCCGCCGGGCCTGGAACGAGTCGCAGTTCGAGGCGCTGGTCAGCTCGCGGTACTTGCCCTGGGTGGGGATCCACGCCTCGCAGTCGTACTTGCGCGAGGCCGAGGCGCCCAGGTCGCCCGAGGCCACGTCGATGACCTGGAACGGCAGCTCCAAGGCCGACAGCCACTGCTTCTCCCAGGCCAGCAGGCGCTGGTGCTCGGCCTCGGCGTCCTCCGGCGCGACGAAGGAGAACATCTCGACCTTGTCGAACTGGTGCACCCGGAAGATGCCGCGGGTGTCCTTGCCGTACGTGCCCGCCTCGCGGCGGAAGCACGGCGAGAAGCCGGCGTAGCGCAGCGGCAGCCGGTCCGCGTCGATGATCTCGTCCATGTGGTACGCGGCGAGGGGGACCTCGGAGGTGCCGACGAGGTAGTAGTCGTCCTTCTCCAGGTGGTACACGTTCTCGGCGGCCTGGCCGAGGAAGCCGGTGCCCTCCATGGCGTGCGGGCGCACCAGCGCCGGCGTCAGCATGGGGGTGAATCCCGCCTCGGTGGCCTGCGCGATGGCCGCGTTGACCAGCGCGAGCTCCAGGAGAGCGCCGACGCCGGTGAGGTAGTAGAAGCGCGAGCCGGAGACCTTGGCGCCGCGCTCGACGTCGATGGCGCCGAGCAGCTCGCCGATCTCCAGGTGGTCCTTGGGCTCGAAGCCCTCGGCGGCGAAGTCGCGCGGGGCGCCGATCGTCTCCAGGACGGTGAAGTCCTCCTCGCCGCCCACGGGGACGTCGGGGTGGACGAGGTTGCCGAACCTGCGCAGCAGCGCCTGGGTCTCTTCCTTGGCCTCGTCCTGCTCGGCGTCGGCCGCCTTGACCGCGGCGGACAGCTCGCCGGCCTTCTTCAGCAGCTCGGCCTTCTCCTCGCCGGCGGCCTTGGGGATGAGCTTGCCGAGCGCCTTCTGCTCGGCACGCAGCTCGTCGAAGCGGACGCTGGAGGCCCTGCGCCGCTCGTCGGCGGAGAGCAGCGCGTCGACGAGCGCGACGTCCTCTCCACGGGCACGCTGAGAGGCGCGCACACGGTCGGGGTCCTCACGGAGCAGGCGAAGGTCAATCACCCCACCAGGCTACCGGGGCCCGGCGGGGACGCTCGACGTTATATTGCTCCGGTCGGCGCTTTGCCCGGTTTGGGATATTTTGGCGCTGTTTGGCGATGCGGGAAAAGGAGCACCGGACGGCTGGAAGTGCGTCAAGGGAATTCGCGCGCAATCCCCGGTATGGGGGCATTCGCGGCGATCGAGCTGACGGGGCGTCGGTGTGCGGCCTTGCGGGGTCGGGGAGTTGGCGGCGGTGGACGCCGGCGGAGTTGTCCACAGGTCTGGGTGTGGCGGGGAATTTATCCACAGCCTGTGTGTGGGATCTGTGGAAGTCGGAGCGCAAAGTTCCGTTTTTTGGAAGGTGAACCATGGAATCTGTCTCCAAACCTCCCTTCCGCGCTCTTTCGAGGAGGATTACCTCCCCCTAAAGGGTTGATCGTGCCCTTTGAGCTGACGTGGCGCGGTCGAATGTGTGAAAGGGCTCTGTGGAAGAACGACGGATCGGTAGAGCCACTTGTCGACTCGGCCGGGGGTCGCACGGAGCCCGCAAGTCGACTTGTCCCCAGGTCGAGAAGGGGAGCTGTGGATAACTTTGTGGATATCCACGGGAGTCACTTCCGTCTCTCCCACCCCACGGAACATGCGGCGCTCCATCATCTTGTGCGACGTGACGACTGTTGGTACCGGGCCGGGGGCGTGCGGCCCTCCGGGGTTTCCGGTGACGGCGTTTCCGTTGGCGGCGTTTCCGGTGACGACGGCACGTTGGTCGCCGCGTTCGCCGGGGCCCCTTGGAGTCGGGCGCCGTGCCCCCGCTCCCTTACGGCGAGACCCCGCTCGTCCGTCCCCTCACACCCGCCGGTCACGCCCCGCCGGTCACGGCTGCCGCGCCCCGCCGGTCACGGCTGCCGCGCCCGGCCTCCGGGGCTGCGCCTCACACCCGGCCGTCCAGGCACCGCGTCAGCCAGTCGGACGCCTCCGTGAAGGCCGCGTCCGTGGTGTCCGGCCGGACGTCGGCCGCCACCTTGTCGGCCCGCGGGTAGGACCCCAGGAACCGCACCTCGCGGCAGACCCGCTTCAGGCCCATCAGGACCTCGCCGACCCGGCGGTCGGTGACGTGCCCCTCGCAGTCCACCGAGAAGCAGTAGCGGCCGATGCCCTCGCCGGTCGGCCGCGACTCGATGCGCATCATGCTGACCCCGCGGGCCGTGTACTCCTGGAGGAGCTCCAGCAGCGCACCCGGATGGTCCTCGCGCAGCCACAGCACGACGGAGGTCTTGTCCGCGCCGGTCCGGGCCGCCGGCCGGGCCGGGCGGCCGACGAGGACGAAGCGGGTGGTGGCGTTGTTCGCGTCGTGGATGTCGGTGACCAGCGGCTCCAGCCCGTACGTCGCCGCTGCGAACTCCCCGGCGAACGCGCCGTCGTAGCGGCCCTCCTGCACCAGCCGGGCGCCGTCCGCGTTGGAGGCGGCCGATTCCCAGACGGCGTCCGGGAGGTGCCGGGCCAGCCACTTGCGGACCTGCGGCTGCGCGACCGGGTGCCCGGTGACGGTCTTGACGTCCGACAGCGCGGTGCCGGGGCGCACGAGGAGCGCGAAGGCGATCGGCAGCAGCACCTCGCGGTAGATCGTCAGCGGTTCGCCGGTGGCCAGTTCGTCGATGGTGGTCGTCACGCCGCCCTCGACGGAGTTCTCGATCGGCACCAGCGCGCCGGCCGCCTCGCCCGCGCGCACCGCGTCCAGCGCGGCCGGGACGGAGACCATCGGGACGAGTTCCCGCGTGGCCGCCTCGGGCAGGGTGCGCAGCGCCGCCTCGGTGAACGTGCCCGCGGGACCGAGGTAGGTGTAACGACTGTCCGACATAGGCCGACTCCCTCGCGTACGTGCGGGGCACCCCGCGATCTCCCGTGCCCCGCAACGATACCGAGCCGCTCCCGCCGGCCCACAGACCGGGCGCGGGGGCGCGAACGGGGGTTCGGGCCCCTACGGGCGATGCCCGGTGCCCCTTACGGGCTGGGGCCGAACGGGTGCCAGGTGCCCTTACGGGCCGGGGGCGCGGACGGGTGCCAGGTGCCCTTACGGGCCGGGGGCGCGGACGGGTGCCAGGTGCCCTTACGGGCCGGGGGCGCGAACGGGTGCCCGGCGCCCCCTACGGGATCACCCTTCCAGTAGGGGCTGACCCACATAGCCATCAGGGGCCGCGGCCGGGGGCACCGCGTACAGGCCGCTCGCCTCGTGCCGCAGGAAGCGGGAGAGCGCGTCGCCGCGGTCCAGCTTGCGCTGCACCTGGGTGAAGGCCCGTAGGGGATCCGCCTGCCAGCAGATGAACAGCAGACCGGCGTCAGGGGCACCGTCCTCCCGGAAGCCGTCGTGGAAGGAGAAGGGGCGGCGCAGCATGGCGGCGCCCTGGTTGGAGGCGGGGGCCGCGATGCGGGCGTGCGCGTCGGCGGGGATGACCGGCAGCCCGTCGGACCCGTTCTTCCCCAGGTCCATCGGGGTGGTCTCATCGCCGCCGGTCAGCGGCGCGCCGTCCGCCTTGCGGCGGCCTATGACCCGCTCCTGTGTGCGCAGCGGCTGCTTCTCCCAGTCGTCCAGCAGCATCCGGATACGGCGGACGACGGCGTAGGAGCCGCCGCGCATCCACTCCTGCGGCGCGTCCCGGTCGACGAAGATCCGCTCCTTGAAGTCCGGGTCGGAGGGCTTGGGGTTGTTGGTGCCGTCCACCTGCCCCATCAGGTTGCGGGTGGTCATGGGGTGCGCGGTGGCGCCCGGCGAACGGTTGAAGCCGTTCATCTGCCAGCGCAGCCGCGCGGTGTCACCGGCGTCCTTCTGGATGGCGCGCAGCGCGTGGAAGGCGACCAGCGCGTCGTCGGCGCCGATCTGGACCCACAGGTCGCCGTTGCCGCGCTTGGGGTCCAGCGCGTCGGAGGAGAAGTCGGGGAGCGGGTCGAGCTGGACGGGGCGGTGCCGTTCCAGGCCCGTGCGGCCGAAGAAGCTGTGGCCGAAGCCGAAGGTGACGGAGAGGGAGGACGGACCGGCGTCCAGGGCCACGCCGGTGTCGGCGGTCCCGGCGCGCCCGGCCATCAGCTCCTCCGCCGTCCGCGACCAGCGGCGCAGCAGCGCGGCGGCGGCCTTGCGGCCGGCCCCCGGCGCCAGGTCGAACGCGACGAGGTGGCCGCACGCCTGCAACGGCGTGGTGATGCCCGCCTGGTGGGTGGCGCGCTCCTCGCGGAAGGCGACCTGGGTCGACCCCAGCGTGGACAGCGGGGCGGGCCCGTCGTCCTGCCCGACGGCGACCCCGAGGGCCGTCCCGCCCCCGCCGACGACCAGCCCGGTCGCGCCCGCGGCACCGATGGTGCCGAGCAGGCGGCGGCGGGAGACCTCCAGGACGGGGCTGCGGGCGGGCGCGGTTCCGCCGGTTGCGGGTGGGGTGTTTGTGGTGGGGGTGGCCGGGGGTTTGGGGGCGGGTGCGGGAGATCCCTTACGGGGCCCGGGGTCGGCGTTTCCCTTACGGGACTCGGGTCCGGGGTTGGGTCCGGGGTTCCCCTTAGGGGCCTTCGGATCGGCGTTGCCCTTAGGGGCCGCGGGGCCGGTTTTTCCCTTACGGGCTGCGGAGCCGCCGTCGGCGGTGTCGTGAACAGTCATCGTGGCGTCTTCGTGTCAGTCGATCGTGACGTTCTTGGTCTTGGTGACCTGGTCGATGTCGGAGGTCCGGACGAGCAGCGACAGCTGCCACTTACCGGCGACCGGCAGTTGCACGCCGCTCGCGCTCCAGTGGCCCACGCTGACGTGCTCGGGTACGACCGGGAGGGGGCCCAGCTTCTTGGACTCCAGGGTGAAGGACACCTTCACCTCGGGGACGTCCACCGCCCGCCCGGACGGATCGGCGACGCGCAGGTGCAGCTCGTTGGCGTTGCCGCTGCGGCCGGGATCCAGATCGATCCGGGCGGTGCCCTTGCCCTTGGGCCCACCGGTGTCGAACGGGATGGTCAGGACCAGCGGCTCGTTGGAACGGGAGGACTGGCCGGTCTGCGCGGCGCGCACGGCTTCTTCCGTGCGGGCCGGTTCGGTGGAGGTGAGCACGGTGGTCACGGCCAGCAGGACGACGGCGACCACCGCCTCCGCCAGAACCGAACGGCGCAGCCCGGAGCGTTCCGGGTCGGCGTCGCGGACCCGCTTGCGGCGGGCGCTCGCCAAGGCGGTGCGCTGCCGGGCGAGTTGCGCGGCCCGTTCGGGATCGGTGGTGCCGGTGTCCGCTGCCGGGGAGTCGGCACGGCGGGTATCCTCCGCTGCCGCGCCCTCGTCATCGTCCACGTCGTCGTCCGAGGCGTTGTCCGAGACGCCGTCCGACCGCACCCCCGAGGCGGACCCCGACGGCGTCCCGGAGCCCGGCCCGGAGTCGGCCCCGGCCGGGGGGCCGGGAACGGCCGCGGGCCCGGATCCGTCCCGCGGCTCGGGCAGAGCCCGTCCGGCCCGTACGGCAACCCCCGTAGGGGAACGCCGGCCCGACGCGTCCTCGACGCCCGCCCCGGAACCCGCGTCCGCCCCAGGAACCGCGTCCGCCCCGGAACCCGCGTCGGAAGCCGTCCCCGTGGCCACCCCGAGGGCGGCGGTCCGGGCCTCGGCCTCGGCCTTCGCCTCCAGGACCGCGACCGCCTCCGCCTCCGGCGCCGTGCGTTCCGCGATCCGCGCCGTCCAGCGCCGGGACATCCAGGCGATGCCCAGGAGCACCGCGATCAGACCGACCTTGAGCAGCAGCAGCCTCCCGTACGAGGTGTCCGTCAGCGCCTTCCACGAGCCGACCTGGCGCCAGGACTGGTAGACGCCGGTGGCGGCCAGGACCACGACCGAACCGAACGCGAGCCGGGAGAAGCGGCGTACGGAGGACCGTTCCACCGACGGCCCCCAGTAGAGGGAGACCAGGAGCGCGCACAGGCCGCCCAGCCACGTGGCCACGGCCAGCAGGTGGAGGACGTCGACGGGCATGGCGATGCCGGTCTGCAGACCGGTCGAGGCGTGCTCGGCCATCGCCCACGTGGCGGCGAGCCCGACGGCGAGCACCAGCCCGCCCACCCCGAGCCCGATACTCAGGTCCCGGCGCCGCTGCTCGTCCCCGGAGTCGGAGGCGGACGCGGAATCGGACGCGGAGTCGGTGCCGGCGGCAGCGGCAGGGCCGCCACCACCAGCCGACGAATCGGCCCCGGCCCCGTCCCCGTTGCCCCCGTCCCCGTTCTCCTCGACTCCCGCCACACCCAGCGTCCGCGCGTACGCCCCGAAGAGCACCGCCACGAACAGCGTGGCCGTGGCGAGCAGCAGCAGCCGGGAGAGCAGCGCGGCCCCCGGCTTTGTCTGGAGGACGGCGCCGAGCCCGCCGAAGTCGAAGACGTCACCGAGGCGGCCCGAACCGGTGTACGGCCCGCGCAGCAGCAGCATGGCGAGCGTCGCCCCGGTCAGCACCGCCCACCCCTGGACGACCAGGCGCCGCACGGCCCGCACGCGGGCGGCGGCCGGGCGGCACAGCAGGACGAACGCCCCGCCGCCCACCAGGAGCACGTATCCGGCGTAGGAGAGGTACCGGGCGATGCCGTACAGCGCGCCGACCACCCCGCCCCCGGCCTCCTGCTGGGGGACCGGGGCGCTGGTCTTGGACGGCGCGCCGATGGAGAAGGTGAAGGCGCCGGACACCGGGTGGCTGTCGGCGGAGACGGCCTGCCAGGCGACGGTGTAGGTGCCGTCGGGGAGCCCGGGCGGCAGTCCGGCGCCGTACTTCACGACGCCGCCGCTGCACAGGTCGCGGAGTTTGCCGCGGTCCACGCGCTTGCCCTGGGGGTCCAGGACGCGGATGGAGTCGTCGCCCATGGCGACGCCCTCGGAGAAGGTGAGGGCGACTTGTTCGGGCGCGCGGTCCACCACCGCCCCCTGTGCGGGGGTGCTCCCGGTCAGCGCGGCGTGCGCGGAGGCCGGGGCGGCGGTGCCCAGCAGCGCCGCGAGCAGGGCCGCGACCAGCACCAGCAGGCGCGGGACGGCGGACCGGCGGTCCCTTGGCGCGCGACCCGCTCCGGCGGCGCGGGGCACACCGGAGCCGTGGCCGGGTGAGCCGGACGCGGGCGCCGCCCCGCACGGGCGGGGGACGGTGATGGACATGGGTGGCGCCCCCTTACTTCTTCTTCGGGTCGAAGGTGCTCGCCTTGACCGGGATCTCGACCTTGACCGGCTTGGACGTGGCGAAGTGGAGCTCGACGGTGACCTTGTCGCCCTCGGCGGGCTTCTTCTTCAGGCCCATGAACATCAGGTGGTTGCCGCCGCTGGCCAGCTTCAGCTCACCGTTGGCCGGTATGTCGAGCGACTTCACCTCCTGCATCTTGTTGCCGACGGTCTCGTGGATGGTGACGTCGTCGGACAGGTCGCTGGTGACGGACGTGAGCTTGTCGGCGGTGTCCCCGGTGTTCTTGACGGTCATGAAGCCGGCTGCCATCGAGGAGATCGGCTGGGGCATGTACGCGTCGTCGACCTGGAGCTTCGGCGCGCTGTCGGAGGAGCCGCAGGCGGTCAGGGCCAGGCCGGTGGTCAGGGTGAGGGCGGCGGCGAGGAGAGCGGTACGGCGGTTCACGGGTTCTGCCCCTTGATGATCTTCGGAAGTGCGGTGGTGTAGTCGTCGGCGGTGGCGTCCTGCATCCCCATCCAGTGGATGCGGTCGTCCTTGGGGGAGGTCATCAGGACCTGCGCCCCGTGGGTGGAGACCACGTCGCCGTTCTTCTTCTTGACGGGCTTCTCGATCCCGATGTTCACGCTGCGCGCGCCGGCCTGGATCGTGTCGAACGAGCCGGTCAGGCCGACGTAGCGCTTGTCGATGCCGGCCAGCCACTTCTTCAGCGCGGCCGGGGTGTCGCGCTCCGGGTCGGAGGTCACGAACACGACGCGCAGGTCGTCCTGCTGCTCCTTGGGGAGCTGCTTCGCCGCCACGGCGATGTTCGCCATGGTGAGCGGGCAGACGTCCGGGCAGTGCGTGTAGCCGAAGTAGATCAGCGTCGGGTGGCCCTTGGTCTGCTCGATCAGGTCGTACTTCTTGCCGTCGGTGTCCGTCAGGACGAGGTCCGGCTTCTCCTTCGGCGTGTCGAGCGTGATGATCGATTTGGCGGGGCTGGCGGAGACGGACGCGACGGGCTTGTCGTCGTCACCGCCGCCGCAGGCGGTGAGGGTGACGGCGGCGGTCGCCGCCAGGGCCGCCGCGAGGACGTTCCGCGTCCGGGTACGGGCGCGCGAGGCCGCGCGCGGACGGGCGGGAGTGGTTCCGTTGGTGCTGGTAGTACGCATGAAGTGGTGTCCCGTGGTCTCGGAAGTCGGGTGCGGGGCCGGTGCCGGTCCGGTGCCGCGCCGCCGCCGGGTCGTTGCCGGTCCGGCGCCGACGGGCACCGGACCAGCATGGTCGGCGGGACGCGGGGCGGACCGGCCGGGTCCGGCCCGCCCGCGGATCAGGCGCGGCGGCGCCGTCCGGCGAGCACGCCGAACGCCACACCGAGGACGCCGACCACGATGCCGACGACGCCCAGGACGCGGGCCGTGGTGTCGGAGCCGTCCGCCGCCGCGGCCTCGGTCTTCTCGCCGTTCTTGGCGGCGTCGGCGCCGTGGCCGTCGGTCGTGGCGGCCACGAGCTTGAGCACCGGCGCCGGGTTGTCGGGCTCCTTCTGGCCCTCCTGCGCGGGCTCGATCCAGCGCACGACCTCCTTGTTGTCGTACGTCTGTAGGGCCTTGAAGACGATCTGGTCCGCGTCCTTGGGCAACTGGCCCACCGAGACCGGGAACTGCTGGAACTGGCCCGGCTCGATCTTGCCGCCGTCCGCCGTCCACGTGATCTTCGACGGGGCCTCGGTGACCTTCTCGCCGTGCATCTCGATCGGCTTGGCCAGCTTGGCCTTGGTGACCTCGACCTTCCAGCCGGGCACCGGCTGCGGCATGGCGGACGCGAGCGGGTGGTCGGTCGGCAGGGTGACCTCCAGCTTCACGGTGGAGGCGTTGTCCCGTTCGTTGGGGACCTTGAAGTTGATCGTCGCGTAGCCGCCCTGCTCGGCCTGGCCGGGCTGGACGCTGACGTGCGCCAGCGCCGGGGTGGCGAGCAGCAGCACGCTGCCGGCCGCGATGCCGCCCAGCACGGGCAGCCGTCGGACGAGCCGGTGGCGGGATGGGGCGGTGGTGCTCTGCGCGTCGGTGGTGCTCGGCGACACGGTGGTCTTCGACATGACGGAACGCTCCTCGGCGTACGGGTAGGTAGGGAGGAGGAAAGGGGGAGCGCGCCCCGATGGAGCGGGCAGGCAGACCGCGACCATGCGCCATCGAAGGCGAAGGCCGGCTCGTGGTCGTTCCCTTTCCGGACAGCTACGCGCGTGCGGCCACGACGCGAGCGTCCTCCCTCGTCACCGGCCGGTGGTCACCGGTCGCCGCGCGAGAAGGTCCACGTGTCGTCAGGCCGCCAGGGCCAGGGACGGGGGACCCCGCCGGACGACACTGTGCTGGAGGAGGAGTTCCTGCGGACGGGCTTGCTCATGGCCGTACGGGAACGGAGCGCGGGGAGTACCGTCGAGCGCGCCCACCAGTCCGGCGAGCAGCACGCGCAGCAGCGCGAGCGCCCCACGCAGCGCGCCCACCAGCGCCGTTACCGCTCGGGCAGCCGGTGCGGACAACCGCACCAACCGCCACAACGCGGCTTCGCCCCGCCGCAGCAGCCACCCGGCGGCCAGCGCCGCGAGGAGGTGGCCCAGCAGCATCGGGAGCGAGGGCAGCAGGCCGTGCATCGTGCTTGGTTCCACGTGAAACATGGCCGGATCGCTCGGTTTCACGTGAAACAACGCCGGGTCGATGACCGACGTGACGTGCCCGGCCGACTCCAGCACGCGGCGTGCCTCGGCTCCGTCCAACTGCCCCGCGCTCAGCCCGCAGGTGAGGTGCCGGGCGAGAGCGATCATCGCATCGTCGGACGTGCCCGCGGTGCCCTGCGGGCGCGGCGCGGCGTGCTGGCCCAACGAGAACAGGGCGTGCAACGCGACCTGGCCCACGGCCAGCGTCGCGGCGATGCCGGGCAGCGTCCGCTCCCGGCCGGCCAGGGGTGCCGCCACCGCGAACACCGCGGCGCATCCGACGCCCAGCGTCCACAGCGGCACGCCCGCGCAGGACCCGGCGATGTGCCCGGCCGCGGACAGCACGACGCAGACCGCGGTGAAGACCGCGGCCCGGAGCAGCCGCAGGTCTGCGGCGGCGCGTGGCTGGGATACGGACGGGGCAGTCATGGCCGCGCCATCATCCCACTGCGCCTGCCGGTCGCCTACGGCAGGGCGGCCCCGGCGGAGTACCGCAATCGACGGGGAGTGCGCCGGAGCGTGCGGACGAGCCGGTCACGGGAGGGACGGGTGGTTCCGGGCCCGGGCCAGGACCGGACCTTCGTGCGTGTCGTGCCGGCGCGTCGGCGAACCCCCTCGTCGACGTGTGGCGACGCCGTCCACCCCGCCACCCGCGCCGCCCCGCGGCGGCTCCACCACCCCCGCCGGACCACCTCAGCGGTACCTCCCGACCCGCACGCCCCGGGCCTATACACCCACACGCGGCACGGCGGCATCCGCCGAATGAGCGGAGTCACGTTTCACGCACGCTTACGGACCATGGTGCACGGCAATACGTATCGGTATGTCGAGCCGCGACCAGGAGGCTGGAGAGCGATGAGCATCTGGTGGTCCCTGCATCTGCGGCGCGAAGCCGCGAGCGTCCCGCTCGCCCGGCGGCTGCTGCTGGGAACGATGGAGACGGCGGGCATCGATCCCGACGTCTCGCACGACCTGTCGGTGGCGCTGTCCGAAGCGTGCGCGAACGCCGTCGAGCACGGCGGCGACCGGGCCGCGGAGGACTACCGCGTCACCGCGTTCATCAATGGCGACCGGTGCCGGATCGAGGTGGCCGATTCCGGACCGGGTTTCCAGGAGCGATCACGCGCCCCCGGGAGGAGCGGAAGGCCGGGAAGGAACACCCACCCGACCGAGCCCGCACCGCGTGCGCAGACGCCCGCCCCCGCCCCGGCTCCGGCCGAACACGGCAGGGGGCTTTTTCTGATCGAGGCACTCACCGACCACGTCCGCTACCGCAACCGCTCGGGACGACGCGGCGCGGTGGTCAGCTTCGACAAGATCCTCAAATGGCGCGAGGACGCGCCCCTCATGGCGTCCTGAACCATTACGGACGCGAACGCCCGGCGGCCGGTGCCCCTCGGAAGGGGCACCGGCCGCCGGGCTCACGAGCGCAGGAAGAGCGTCTCCGCTCAGGCCTCGCCTCCGATGAGGCGGCTCATCCACGCCTCGACGTCCTCGGAGCGGCGCGGCAGGGCGGCCGACAGGTTCCGGTTGCCGTCTTCGGTGACGAGGATGTCGTCCTCGATGCGGACGCCGATGCCGCGGTACTCCTCCGGCACCGTCAGGTCGTCCGCCTGGAAGTACAGGCCGGGCTCGACGGTCAGCACCATGCCGGGCTCCAGCGTGCCGTCGACGTAGGTGTCGGTGCGGGCCGCGGCGCAGTCGTGGACGTCCAGGCCGAGCATGTGGCCGGTGCCGTGCAGGGTCCAGCGGCGCTGCAGGCCCAGCTCCAGGACGCGCTCGACCGGGCCCTCCACCAGGCCCCACTCGACGAGCTTGGCGGCGAGGACGCGCTGCGAGGCGTCGTGGAAGTCGCGGAAGGCGGCGCCGGGCTTGACGGCCGCGATGCCCGCCTCCTGGGACTCGTACACGGCGTCGTAGATCTTGCGCTGGATGTCGGTGTAGCGGCCGTTGATCGGCAGCGTGCGGGTGACGTCCGCGGTGTAGAGGGTGTGCGTCTCGACGCCCGCGTCCAGGAGGAGCAGGTCGCCGGAGCGGACCGGGCCGTCGTTGCGGACCCAGTGCAGGGTGGTGGCGTGCGGGCCGGCGGCGCAGATGGAGCCGTAGCCGATGTCGTTGCCCTCGACGCGGGCGCGCAGGAAGAACGTGCCCTCGATGTAGCGCTCGCTGGTGGCCTCGGCCTTGTCCAGGACCTTCACGACGTCCTCGAAGCCGCGCACCGTCGAGTCGACGGCCTTCTGGAGCTCGCCGACCTCGAAGGCGTCCTTCACCAGGCGCGCCTCAGAGAGGTACACCCGCAGTTCTTCGTCGCGCTCCGCGGTGACCTTGTCGGTCAGCGCCGCCTCGATGCCGGCGTCGTGGCCGCGCACGACCCGGACCGGGCCGGTGGCCTCGCGGAGCTGGTCCGCCAGCTCGCGGACGTCGCGGCAGGGCACACCGAGCAGCGCCTCGGCCTCCGCCAGGCTGTGGCGGCGGCCGACCCACAGCTCGCCCATGCCGTTGAGCCAGAACTCGCCGTTCTCGCGGTTGGAGCGGGGCAGCCGGTAGATCGTGGCGTCGTGGCCGTCGGCGCCGTTCCCGCGGGGCTCCAGGACGAGGACGCTGTCGTCGGTCTGGTCACCGGTGAGGTAGACGTACTCGGTCGAGGCGCGGAAGGCGTACTCGGTGTCGTTGGAGCGGGTCTTCAGGTTGCCCGCGGGTATGACCAGGCGCTCGCCGGGGAAGCGGCGGGAGAGGGCCTCGCGGCGCCGGGCGGCGTTCGGGGCCTGCTCGATCGGCTCCAGGTCGCGCAGCTCGGTGTCGGCCCAGCCCTCCTTCATGTTGGCCGCGAGCTCGTCCGAGACGCCCAGGTAAAGGCCGTTCTTGCGCTGCTTGATCGGCTGCTCGTCGGTCTCCGGGGTCTCCGGCGTGAGCTCGTCGGTCACAATGCCTCCTTTTAAGACGGAACCGTTTCCATCGTATGTGCGAAAGGAAGCGGGTCCAGAGGGCCGAAGCTGTGACCTGACCGGCACTTTGGGCCGGGGGGAGAGGGGACGGCGCGATGAGCGGGGCGCGGCCGGGGCCGTGACCTCCGTTCCGTCACTCGAAGTGTGCGGCCAGCAACACCACGTCCTCGCGTGACTCCGGATCCACCAGCCCCCGCGGAAGCAGCGTCCGCAGCATGTGGTCCACGATCGCCTCCGGGTCGCGGCGCGCGGCCCTGGGCAGCTGGGCCGCCGCGGCGTGCAGCCGGACGAACGCGCGGTCCATGGGGTCGCCGGTGCGGTGCAGCAGCCCGTCGCTGTACAGCAGCAGCGTCTCGCCCGGGGCCGGCTCCACCCGCACGCTCGGCGCCTCCCAGCACGCGAGCATCCCCAGCGGCGCGGACAGCGAGGTCTCCACGAACTCCGTACGGCGCTCCCCGACCAGCAGCGGCGGGCAGTGCCCCGCCCCGGCCAGCACCACCCCGCGCGCGGCCGGGCCGGCGGTGCCGCGGGCGGTCGCCACCGAGTACGAGGCGGCCGGATGGTCCGCGGGCCCGGCGGTACCCGGCGGCCCCCACGGCGCCTCGGCGAAGGCGAACAGGGCGGTGGCGCTGCGCGCCGGTTCCGTCAGCCGCAGCAGCAGCTCCAGGTCGGAGAGGACCGCCACCGGGTCCTCGCCCTCCATCACCGCGTACGCGCGCAGGGACGCCCGCAGCCGCCCCATGGCGGCCACCACGCCGGCGCCCGAGCCGGTCACCGAGCCGACGGCCAGCCCGAGGGCGCCGTCCGGCAGCGGCAGCGCGTCGTACCAGTCGCCGCCGCCGAGCGGCCCCGCGCTGTGCCGGACGGCCAGCCGGACGCCCGGCACGCGGGGCAGCCGTCGGGGCAGCAACTCCTCGCGCAGGGTGGTGACGGTGCGCCGCTGGCGGTGCAACTCCAAAAGACGGGCCAGGTGTTCGGCGGCGTAGGAGCGGTAGAGGCCCACGAGGTGGCGCTGCCGTTCGGTGGGCTGGGCCGGCTCGTCGTAGAGCCAGACCGCCGCGGCGGTACGGCCGATGGGGGCGGCGGCGAGCGGCACGGCGTAGCTGGCGGCGTACCCGAGGCGGGCGGCGACCTCGCGCAGCCGCGGGTCCAGATCCGGCTCGGCGGGGATGTCGGGGCGGGCGAGCGGCCCGTCCGCGCCTTCGCTGTGCCGTTCGTCTCTGTCGCGCCGTTCGTCTCTGTCGCGCGGTTGGTCTCTGTCGTGCCGCTCGTCTTCGCCGTGCCGCTCGCCGCGGGCGTCCGGGGGGCCCGGGGGCTGCGGTGGGCCGTCCAGGAGGCGGCCGTAGGACAGGGCGCGGCGCGGCACGGTCTCGATGTGGCCGATGTCGGCGGGCCCGAGGCCCAGGCCCACGGTGGTGTCCGGACCGAGCCCGTCGGCCGGTTCGAGGACGGCCAGGCCGCGGCGGGCGCCGACGAGGCAGGCGCCGCCCCGCAGCAGTTCGTGGAGCGCGTCGTCGAGGGTGCGGGTGCGGGCGAGGCGCTCGGTCAGGTCGTGCAGGGTGCTGAGGTCGGAGATCCAGCCGGCCAGCCGGTCGTGGACGGCGGAGGGCGGCCCGGCGGGAGGCGGTCCGGCGCCGGGGGATTCCGCAGTGTGCGTCGGAGCGGGGAGAGTGGGTTCGATTCCGGCCACTTTCGGCGGGTGGGGTGCACTCATGTCCGAGGGCTTACGTAGTGCCCGGCAATGTCCCAGGTCAGCCCGTGGGGAGGCGCGTCGTACGGAGAGGATCGCGGCGTTTCGTCCGGTGCTGCCACGCGGCCCGGCCACCTGCGCATTCTCCTCAACAGCATCGCAAACCCCCATATCATGCCGCTCCGCTATGAATGCCTCCACATGTACACGCAACGGTGATGTGATGTCCAGCATTGTGCTGGTGGGGTTTGTGGTGTCAGTGGTGCGGAGCTTTTGGCCGGAAAATGGCCCACGGGACGTCAAACAGCGGTCCACTGACGGCGATCGACAACGCGTCATCACCACCATGGCGGGTACGTAACCCAAAGGATGCGGGCGGGAGCGCACGAACGGGGTGCGGGCCGGAGGGGGCCGCACCAGGAACTCTTCGACCGGCACGGGCGTCTTACTCGTCGACGACCGGGCCGCACCTCCAAGTGGCGGAATCGCACTACGGGAAGGCAAGCGCCCCGCGTGCGCCACCCCGCGCCACGTTCCACGCTCGGTGTTCGGCGTGATGCGCTGCTCTGTACACGTGGCGACGCGAGCTTCGCGTGGCGCGATGGGCCATCCGTGCCATCGACCGCCACACAGCGGGATGAACCGGCATGTAGTTGCGATGGACTGCGATGGACACAGCCCTCGGCGTTAACGGAAAGGAACGAGCGCTCATGCGCGAGATCCTCGGAAGGCGACGCAAGCTCCTGTTCCGGCGCGGTGGAAAGTCGGCCCTCCTCGGCGCGGCGCTGCACTGCGCCGTCGAGTGGCAGTGGCCCGTCCTTCCGGGGGTGGGCCTCCAAGGCGCCGGCCGGCCATCGGACGGCGCCCGGCGGGAGAGCACCCGGCGGGAGAGCACCCGGCAGGCGAACGGCTGGCCCGGGCGCGCGGCCCGGGCGTGCGGCTGCCCCGACCCCGACTGCGTGGTGCCCGGCGCGCACCCCTTCGACCCCGGCCTCCTGGCGGCGACGACCGACCAGCGGATGGTGCGCTGGTGGTGGACCAACCGGCCGGACGCCTCCATCGTGTTGGCCACCGGCGGCCGGGCACCCTGCGCGGTCAGCCTGCCCGCCGTCGCCGGGGCGCGGGCGCTGGCGGCACTGGACCACTTCGGCGTCCGCCTCGGCCCGGTCGTCGCCACGCCCACCCGCTGGTCGTTGCTGGTGGCGCCGTACACCCTCGGCGAGTTGGGCGAACTGCTGCACTCCCGTGAGCAGGTCCCCAGCTCGCTGCGCTTCCACGGCGAGGGCGGCTACCTGGCGCTGCCGCCGTCACAGATCGGCCTCGGCCGGGTGCGCTGGGAACGTCCGCCGGCCCCCCGGTCCGCGGCGCCCTGGCTGCCGCGTGTGGAGACGGTCGTGGACGCGTTGGTGACGGCGAGCGTCAGCGCGCCGGAGGGCGGCAGCCGACTGGCGTACTGAGGGGTCGGCGGCGGTCGGTGCTCGGTGCTGCTTGCGGTGGCCGGTGATCGCGGCGAACGGCGGCTGCGGCGAACGGCTCGGGAGCGCGTTCGGCGCGGGGCCGGCCGGTGGCGGCGGGGGGCGGCTGGTGGCGGGGGCGGCTGGCGTGCTGACGTCCGGGATGGCCCGTAGGGGGCGGCCGGGGACCGGGACGACCCGTAGGGGTCGGCCGGGGTCCGGGATTGCCCTTACGGGGAGGGGGAGGGTGGGGTTTTCCCGTACGGGGGTGGACCGCGTCCGTACGGGGGTGGCCTGCGTCCGTACGGGGATGGTCCGCGTCCGTACGGGGATGGTCCGTGTCCGTACGGGAGCGGGAAGGGTCACGGGCCGCCGGAGGGCTCGGACTGCCGGACGACCGGGGTGCGCACCTTCAGGGGCCCCTGCCGGGTGTCCGAGGTGGGCGTGGCAACCCGCCGGCCATTTGTATTCGTACGGACGAACGGTGGTTCGCCCGTGCGGGTGTCAGTGTTCCGGAAGCCGGGCAATCGGGTGTCCGGGCCACGGTAACGGCGGTCGCCGACCGATATGTTCGCCTCACCATCCTGTCGGCGGACCCGCCGACGGACCTGCCGGTGGACACGGCGTCGGCCGAACCATCGTCCCGGCCGGTCCTCCGTACCGGAATCCCTAGTGGGGTCTCATGGAGCGTGCGCCGAACCTCCGCATGATCGCGCTCGCGAGCACGGTCGCGCTCGCCGCCGCGCTGCCGCTGGCCGCCGCGACCGCCGGACCGACCGATGCCGGGCGCCGTGCCTCGGTCGCGGCGCACTCCTCGTCACCCCACGCGGGCCGGTCCGCCACCCGCCCGGACACCGCGGACCAAGGCGCCCGCGGCGCGTCCCCCGACACCGCGTCCCCCGCCGACCGGCCGCCGACGCCCGACGCCCCGGAAACCGCCTCCCCCGCCGCGGGCGACGTGCTCCCCGGACTCGGCCTCGGAGCCGCGGACCCCGGCCGGCACACCGCCGAATGCGGTCCCGAACTGTCCTCCCCGCAGGGCGTCAAGGCGCAGACCTGCGTCCTTTCCCGCAGCGACCGCACCTGGGCGCGGACGTACTACCGCAACACGTCGGGGCAGCCGCTGCGCGCCGTCCTGACCCTGATGCGGCCGGACGGCGGGACCGTCCAGGTGCACTGCGAACTGTCCCCCCGGGACGAGCCGGGGACGTGCGAGACGCCGCGCGAGCCCACGATCCGGGCGCGGGCCGACGAGGGCACGCGAGGTGAGACGGCGGCGGAGGGTTCCGAGGCGGGGCGGCTGTCGTATGACGCGGTGGCGGAGCTGTCCGACCTCGACGGGGAGCGGCTGTGGCTGCGCTCCGGCAGCAACACGACGCCGCCCGCACTCGGCGCGGGGTAGCCGGGGCGGTGGCCGGTGCGGGGTGGTCGGCGTGGGTCGGCCTCTGCCGGAGCGGTGCGTGGGGCTTGCCGGGCCGTCGCGGTTGGCGGTGTGGCCCGCCGCTGGGACGGCCCGGACGTGCGGACCCCGCTGGGACGCGGGTACTTCTCGAACTCGTTGGTCCGAACCAATAAAGGCTGAATAAGGGCGCTGTGAGGCCTCGTTCGCTCTGCCGTCCGCGTTTTGGCGGCCCGCCCAGAGGCCGGAGAACAGTCCGGGTCACCTGATGCGGGAGCTGGGGAGCGGCTCACCCGTCCGGCGCAGCGCGGAGAGCCCGGTCGAGGCCACCAGGCGCGGACCCGGGGCGGGGGAAGTGCGCCGGGCGGGGTTTTCGAGCGCCGCGCGTTCTTCGCACGCGTCCCCGGTACGGGTTCCCGTAAGGCTCGTCCCGGAAGGGTGCCGCCCGTAGGGGGCGGTGGCGGTGCGCCGGGGGCGGTTCCTCGAACGGAAGCCTGACGGGGAAGCCCGTACGGTTCTTCCCGTACGGGCGGCGGGCCGGCCTCGTCCCGTAGGGGAGGCGCGGGGGCACAAGCCCGACGGACCTGACGGAGCGCTGCCCGCGAGTGTCGCCGGTGGGGAAGAAGAGGAGATCGGCCGGGCCGGACGGCGGCGGGCCGTATACGGGCGACGGGGCCGGTATATGGAAGCGCCCGGTCGCTGGCGACGGGGGATGCACCAGCGACCGGGCTCCTAGAACGGTAACAAGAGATTGGCCGTTCGCAAATTCGATCGTGGAATTCCGGACGCCTATTTGCGGTGCGGGGCCGGGAGTTGTGACAGGTGTCACCAGTGCGCGCCCGGCGTCCGCCGCCCCGACAGGCGCTCGTACACGGGCGGCGGCGCCCCGGCGGACGGGCGATCCGGGGCCGGAATCCGACCCCGGGCGCCCGTCGTCAGCTGAGCGTCACCTGGCGGTTGGTGAGCCCGCCCCGGGCGCGTCGCTCCTCGGCGGTCAGCGGAGCCTCCTCCCCGAGCGCGGCGGCCAGCCGCTCGGCGAACTCCGTCGCGGGCTTGACCACTTCCTGGGCGCCCAGGTCCGAGGGCAGGTCCCAGACCGGAACGACCAGCCCGTGCGCCCGGAAGGAGCCGACCAGGCGGGTGCCCTCGCCGAGCGAGGAGGTGCCGGCCGCGTGCAGGCGGGCGAGGGCGTCCAGCAGCTTTTCCTCGGGGTGGTCCATGACCCAGCGCAGGTGGTTCTTCTCGGGGGCCTGGCACCAGTACGCGCCCGGCAGCCCGGCCAGCGGCGCGGTCGGGATGGCCGCGGCGTTCGCCCGCTCCAGGGAGGCGGCGACCTCGCCCGTGGCGTTCTCGGCGTTCTCCACCCAGAACTCGAAGCCGCTGTGCACGGTCGGCTCGAACGGCGCGTCCAGGTCCAGCAGGTCCTGGAGCCGGGGCCCGTCGAGCGAGGAGCGCTCGGCGGCGACCGGGGTGCCGGGTTCGGCCACCAGCGCCCGTCGCAGGGTGTCCGCGAGGTCGCGGCTGAGGTCGCCGGAGGAGGTGTCGTTCTGCAGGCCGAGCAGGACGGCGCCGTTGTCGCGGCGGAGCGCGGGCCAGGCCATGGGCAGGACGGTCGCCAGCGTCACCGAGGGGACGCCCTCGGGCAGGCCGCCCTTGAGGGTCAGCTCGGCGGTCGCGGCGGGAACGAGTTCGCGCAGGGCCACCCAGTCGCACTCGCCGGGCAGGCCCTCGAAGGGCCGGTGCACCAGCTCGGTCGCGGCGTGCGCGGCGGTCCGGCCGTGGCAGGCCTTGTAGCGGCGGCCCGAGCCGCACGGGCAGGGCTCCCGGGCGCCGACGACGGGTACCTCGCCGTCCGTGATCTGCGGGGCTGCGGCCTTGGTCTGGGGACGGCGCTTCTTGGCCATGGCGAGGGTGTCTCCTGGTAGGTCCTGGGCACGCGGACGCGTTGGGCGCGAGCCTAGCCCGATCCGCCGCGCACGCGGAGCGCGCCGCCGGGAGCCCGCCTGGGTGCCGCGCGCGGGTGTGACCGTCGGGTCCGCGACCGGCCCCGGATCCGGGGCCTGGCTCCGTCATGAGGGCGGAGCCAGGGGACACGGGGAACCGGGAGCAGGGGCGGCCGGGGCGCCGGGGCGGGCCCGGCACCGCGGACGGCCGGGGCGCCGGGGCGGGCCCGGCACCGCGGACGATCGGATCAGGGCGGGCCGTGCGCCGCACCGAGGGCGGGCGCTCGTCCGCTCACGCCGGTTCGTCCAGTTACGCCGGTTCGTCCAGTTGCGCCGGTTCGTCCAGGTCGGCGAAGGCCAGGTCCGGGGACAGGGCGGGGGCGAGACCGGGTGGCAGCGCGGTGCCGTTGGTCCGGTGCGGCGTCCGGTCCCCGCGTGCGGCGTAGGCGTCCGGCAGGGCGAGGACCGCCCAGACGGTCACCTCGCCCGGCTCCTCGTCCCGCACCCCCCAGTCCTTGGCCAGCGTCCGGATGATGGCCAGCCCCCGGCCGCCGTGGGCGGTGATGGAGGGCGTGGCGGGCTGCGGACGGGTCGGGCCGCCCCCGTCGGTGACCGAGATCGTCAGTTGTCTATGCGCGTCAACCCGCCACGCGGCCCAGACGGCATCGGGTTCCGCCGTCCCCGGCGCGCCCGTCTCCGGGGCGTCCCCTACGGGCTGCGCGACGGCGGCTCCCCCTAGGGGGCCGGGTCCCAGGGCGGCTCCCGGGCCGTCTCCGACGACTGCCCCTACGGGTTCCGGGCTGACGCTCATCCGCCCCGCCGCCTCCGGCGCGGCCCGTAGGGAATTCGGTCCCGGACGCGCGTCGTCCGGGACGGCGTGCATCAGGCCGCGTACGCCGGCTCTTGCCACGCCGTTGCTCGTGTTGCCCCCCTGCGCTCCGCCGTCGGCTGCCGCGGAACGTCCGTCCGGAAAGGGCCCGGGGGCCGTCCTGGATTGCCTCGCGTCCGCGCCCAGTACACAAACCGGTCGGGCATGACGAAAGGAATTGCTCAGCAATTCGGAAAGAATGAGGACCGCGTCGTCGACGACTGTGTCCTGAACCCCACTTGTCAGCAGTTCTGCCCGCATGCGCCGTCGTGCCGCGCCCACGCCCTCCGGACCATGGGGTACGGCCATGATCGACGACGTCGGCACCTCCTGTGCCACCACCAACGCCACCCCCGAGACCTCCTTTGCCCCACGCCACGGGATGAATGCCCCAATGGACTGGACCGGAAACCGGCCAATCCTCGCGTAGTGACGCACTCGGAACGATCAAATACGTGCCGAATGCGCCGGTGCACTCCCTGTAATGGTCTTCAGTGTGCGCGAAGCTGGTTAAGTACCTTTTTCGGGCGATTAGTAATGATTGCGTCTACTCCCAGCCGTTGGCACAAGGCGACATCCGCCTCATCGTTCACGGTCCAGACGTGCACCTGGTGCCCGGCCTTGTGGGCCTTGGCGACGTACTCGGGATGGGCGCGCAGAATCCGGACACCGGGGCCGGCGATGCGGACCCCGGTCGGAAGCCGGCCGTCGCGGTAACGAGGGGTGAGGAACTGCATCAGATAGACACCGGGAATGTCCGGAGCCGCCGCCCTTACGCGATACAGCGAACGGGCCGAGAAACTCATGACCCGCACGGCCGGTGGCGCATCGGCGGCGGATTTCGTGTGGCCGAATCTCGCCAGTAGGTCGACCAGCCGTTCCTCGACCTGGCCCGCCCAGCGAGTGGGGTGCTTGGTCTCGATCGCCAGCTCGACGCGGCGGCCGGCGTCCGCGACGAGCTCCAGGAGCCGCTCCAGCGTCAGGACGGACGTCCGCTCCGGGTCCTCGTGCTGGCGGTCGGGGGCCTCCGCGTCCTCGTCCCCCTTCCAGGAGCCGAAGTCCAGGGCCGCCAGATCGGCCAGTTCCAGGGCGGAGACGGCGCCGCGCCCGTTGGAGGTGCGGTTGACCCGGCGATCGTGGACGCACACGAGATGCCCGTCGGCGGTGAGCCGCACATCGCATTCCAACGCGTCCGCCCCGTCCTCGATCGCCTTGCGGTAGGCGGCCAGGGTGTGCTCCGGGGCGTCCTCGGACGCGCCGCGATGGGCGACGACGGAAATGGCGGGTGTCCCGTCGGGGACGGCCCGGTGTGCGGTGGTCATCGCGTCATCGTGCCACCGCTCGCGCCCGCGCACCCTTTGTGGGACATGTCGTACGGGGTGCCGGGCCGGGCAGGGCCGGGCCGCGGCGTGCCGTGCCGGGAGCCGTGCGGCGCCGTTCGCCGGGGTGCTCGCGCGGGGAGCGCCTTACGGGACGGGGCCTGGCGCTCCGGTATCTGGGCCCGTTTGGAAGCCCTCTAGGGGCGTCGGCTCCGGAAGCCTTTTACGGGGCGTCGGGGCTCCGGGAAGCCCCTTACGGGACCTCCGGGGCCGTCTCCACCAAGGGCCCCTACGGGATGTCCCTGTGGGGGCGAACCCCTCCGGGGAATCTCCGTCGGGGCAAACCCCTCCGGGGAATCTCCGTCAGGGCGTACCCCTCCGGGGAATCCCTGTCGGGGCGAACCCCTCCGGGTCGTCGTCCCTTGCCTTCCGCGCGGGTCCGGGCGAGCGTGGGCAGTGGCGCGGTCACGGTCGGGCGGATGTGCCGGTCACCACCTGGTGCGGCTTGTCACCGGATGCGTCGCTTTTGTCCGGCATAAAGGATGAGGGGACAGTCATAGCCTCGGCTTACGGTGCTCTGACGCGCCGTGGGAAAGGCTGACCATGTCGCCATCCGTGCCCGGAGCCCGGGCCCGCACCGTGACCGTGGGGGCCGGGCAGCACGAGGGCCGGCACCGTCGTACAGCTGGAGGAGAGAGCCGTGAGCACCGAGAACGAGGGCGCCGCCGTCCCGCAGGAGGCCAAGCCGCCGGCGGCGCCCCCGGTGCCGGACCGCGCACCCGAGTCCGGCGCCCCCACTCCGCCCGCCCCGCCCGCCGCACCCCCGGCACCCGGCCCCGCGCCGACGGCGCCGGACCCCGCACCGGCCCCTGCGGCGGGCCCCGCCCCCTCCGACGCCGGCCACGGGGCCGCAGGCACCGGCCATGAGGCCCCGAGCGCCGCCCATGGGGCCCCCGGCGCCGCATCGGGAGCCCCCGGGGAGCCCCACCCGGCACCCGGCGCACCCCACGGCGGCCACCCGTCCGGCGGAACGCCCCCCGGTCAGCAGGGCTGGGGCCCGGCCCACCCCGAGAGCGGGGCCCCCGCCGCACCGCCCGTCCCGCCCCCGTACGGAACGGCGGGCCACGGAGCGTCCGGCGGCTGGGGCGGCCCCACCCCGCCGCCCGGCTACGGCGGCGACGTGTGGGGAGCGCCCGGCGCGCCCGCCCCCCGGCGCAAGGGCCGCGGCGGCCTGGTCGCCGCCGTGCTGGTGGCCGCGCTGGTGGCGGGCGGCGTCGGCGGTGGCATCGGTTTCTGGGCGGCGGGGCGCAGCGACGCCTCCTCCACCACCGTCAGCGCCTCCGGCGACCCCGAGGCGCTCAACCGCAAGCCGACCTCGGTCGCCGGCATAGCGCAGAAGGCCCTGCCCAGCGTCGTGACGATCGAGGCCCAGGGCTCCGGCGGCGACGGCGGCACCGGCACCGGCTTCGTCTACGACAAGCAGGGCCACATCCTCACCAACAACCACGTCGTCGCCAGCGCCGCCGACGGCGGCCGGCTGACCGCGACGTTCTCCAACGGCAAGAAGTACGATGCCGAGGTCGTGGGCCGGGCGCAGGGCTACGACGTCGCCGTCATCAAGCTCAAGGACGCCTCGGACGCGCACCTCGCCCCGCTCCCCCTGGGCAAGTCCGCGAACGTGCAGGTCGGCGACGCCACGATCGCGATCGGCGCCCCCTTCGGGCTGTCCGGAACGGTCACGACCGGCATCGTCAGCGCCAAGAACCGGCCGGTGGCCTCCAGTGACGGCGGCGGCAGCGGCGCCTCCTACATGAGCGCGCTGCAGACGGACGCCTCCATCAACCCCGGCAACTCCGGCGGCCCGCTGATGGACGCCAGCGGCAACGTCATCGGCATCAACTCCGCGATCCAGTCGGCGGGCAACGGCGGCGGTTTCGGCGGCGAGAGCGGCCAGTCCGGCAGCATCGGCCTCGGCTTCGCCATCCCCATCGACCAGGCCCGGCGGGTCGCGGTCGACCTGATCAAGACCGGTCAGCCGGTCTATCCGCAGATCGGCGTACAGGTCGGCATGCGGGACACCGGGCAGGGCGCGACGATCGCCCAGTCCGGGAACGACGGTTCCGAGCCCGTCACCCAGGGCGGCCCGGCCGACAAGGCGGGCCTCAAGCCCGGCGACACCATCGTCAAGCTGGACGACACCGTGATCGACAGCGGTCCGACGCTGATCAGCGAGATCTGGCAGCACCGGCCGGGCGACCGGGTGACCCTGACGTACAAGCGCGGCGGCAAGGAGCACACGGCACAGGTCACCCTGGGCCAGCGCACGGGTGACAGCTGACGCGCTAGTCTGATCCTCGCGCCACCGCCGAGCGGCGGCGCGAGGAGGCTTGCCCGAGCGGCCTAAGGGAACAGTCTTGAAAACTGTCGTGGCGGCAACGTCACCGTGGGTTCAAATCCCACAGCCTCCGCCAGGGCCGTAGGCCGAGAGGAAGGGCGTCCGGGGTATCCCGGGCGCCCTTCCTTCTTGTGTGCCGGTGTTTCCGGGGGCGGGGCGGTGATGGCCCTTCCGGGCGTGGTGGTGTGGCCCGCGCGAGTCCGTGTCCGGTGTCTTGGGGGAGCCGGGGCCCGAGCCTGGGGCTGGGGAACGGGCGGGGGACGGGCCGGGCGTCTCGGAAGGCGGCCCCGGCCGCCCGGAGACCGGCTGCCGTCCGATCCGACCCGGCTGCCCGGAGACCGGCTGCCGTCCGATCCGACCCGGCTGCCCGGAGACCGGCTGCCGTCCGATCCGACCCGGCCGCCCGGAGCCGGGCGCCTGAGACCGTCTCCACCTCTATGGCGCGCTGTCCCGTGGACGGAAGCAGTTGCCCGCGGTTCGCCATGGCAAATGGCCGACGGCGCGGTGTCCCGGTAAGGGGAGTGCGGGACGGCGGCGGGGGCCTGGGTGCCCGGGGTGCGGCGGACCGACCGCGTTCGGGGTGGTGGGGTGGAGGGCCCCGGAGCGCTCTTGTCGCCCTGCGGGGGTGGGGACTTGGGCGGGGCGAGCCCTTAGGGGATGGGGCGGAGCCCGTAGGGAGATCGTCCTGAGGGTGCGGGCGGACGGTGGCGGCGGGTGGAGCGGTCGTGGGCGGGCGCCGGAGGCGGAACACTTCGTGGCGGTGCTTGATCATGAACGGGATCCGGTGGGTGCCAACGAGGCGCGCGGGGGGCGAGGGATGTTCGCTCGAAAGATGTTTACAGGCAATTATTCATACTTACGAGGGAAAGCCGGTTCTGCACGATATCGGCATGGTTTGGGCGGGCATCTTTCATTTCGCGACGTCGTGAAGCCACTGCAGGAACGATTGGCCAACTGTCCTGCGACCCCCAGCAGTTCTCACACACCACAGCGGTGTGTTCCGTAGGAGGAAAGACATGGCAAGCATCCGTACCGCCCGAGTCGCCGCCGCCCTGGCGGCGCTGCCTCTCGCGGCGGCCTGCTTCACCGGCGTGGCTCAGGCCGACAACGGCGGCTACGCGGACGACCTGTCGAACGCGGTGACGTCAGCCCTGAAGGACTCCGGCGTCGGAGACGACAACATCGGCAACAACGAGACCACGCAGCAGGTCGCCAACGGGCCAGGTGCGAAGAACACCCACACGTCCGCCAACGCCGCCGACAACAGCAGCGCTTACGTCGACCAGAGCAAGTGGGAGATCAACTTCACCCAGGTCTCGGTGGACAACGACTGACACCCCGGCGAACAGGCTCTGAACCCGGGAGGTTCAGGTGCCGACCTTTACGGCGAGAGGGTTCCTGGCGGTTGGTCAGGGATCCTCTTCGCCGTGCGAGCCGGTCCGTTTCCCGTAGGGGTGTTTCGTCTCCTGTGGTGCGCTTGGGGACGCGGAGACCTTGTGGGTCTGGTGGGTCTTGTGGGCCGCGCCAGTAGGGGACTTGGGGGCTGCCCGTAGGGGGCTTGTCCCGTAGGGGATGTCTCTCGGTCCTTCCGTAGGTGTTGTCCCGTACGGGGATATGCCGCCGGATGGCCTAGGGGGCGGGGCCTGGGTGCTCTCGGCCCGGCCTCATGGGGCGGCTGGGGTACGGGGTCACTGATTCCGTTTCGGGCCCAGCTTCTGTCGCCGCTTCTGGTCCGGCTTCGTTCCTGGCCCGCGAGCCCGGCCCGCGAGCCCGGCCCCTGATGCGGGGGTGCCGGTAGCTCTCCCTTTGGTTCCTCGACCACCCGTCGCTCCCTGGAGGTGTCCAGCCGGTCGATCCCACCGATCCCACCAACACCCACTCGGCTCCGCATCAGCGCAGAGGACAGGTTCTCCCAGGGCATTCCATCGGTTCTGCCTGCGGGCAGACGGCTGAAAGCGCCCGGGTGCGGGCGTGTCCGCCCCGTTTCGTGCCCGTATGGCGCTTTCACTCGCCGTATGCGATCGACAAAGCGGATGATCCCAACGGGCCTGTTGCTGGCCACCGTCCTGATCGCGCTGACGGCCGCGACCGGGCCCGGCGCCACGGCGTCGACGGTGGAGCGACGTCCGGACGGTCCGGGGCGGGGATACGCACCGGCGACCGGCCACAGCCCCATGCCAGAGGGGCGAGCCGGGCCTGCGCGCGGGCCGAACGCCATGGACGGCGGGCCGAACGCAATGGACGGCGGGGAGGACAGGGCTCGTTCGCGTTCCGTGGCGAGCCTGCCGTCCACTGTGCCGATGGCCCCGGCGTTCTCCGGCGCGGGTCTCCTGGCCCGTACACAGCCCACGGATGCGGGAGGCAGGGCGCGGCCCACGGATGTCGCGATCCGCGCGCCTTCCGAGCGTTCCGTGCCTTCCGTGCCTTCCGTGCCTTCCACTGTCCGTACGCAGGCCATCCGCACGCAGGCCGTCCGTACGCAAGCCATGGGGCCCGCAGGGCCAGGGGGCTCAGGCCTCACCCCTCGTACGCGTATGACGACGGCTTCCCATATGGAGCCCGACGCCCTCCCGGTCGCCGCTCCCCGCGCCGCCGACCCGGGGGACGGGCCGGATACGTCCGACTCCCTGTTCTCGCGGCTCCCGTTCCTGTTCTCCGGGCACACCGATCCCACCGGCCTGCTCAACCTCACCGGCCTCACCGGGCGACCACCCCGCCCTGATCGCCCCGCCCCCACCACGAACCAACCGACGCAGCCGGACCAAACAAGCCAACCGAGCCAAACGAGCCCGACGAACCCCACCCCACCCCCCACCTACCCACCCCCCTCCCAGCCGACGGCCACTCCTCCGCCCTCCCAGCCCACGCCCACGCCCCAGCCCCTCCAGCCGACGACGGACCAACGGACGCCGAGGGTCTTCGACGGCTGGGCCCTGGACACCTGCAACGCGCCGTCACAGGAGACGCTGCGCGCCTGGCAGGACGCCAAGTACCGGGCCATCGGCGTCTACTTCGGCGGGCGCGGCCGGTACTGCCGGCAGCAGCCCAACCTCACCCCCGACTGGCTGCGGGCCACGGACCGCCTGGGCTGGGGCGTGCTGCCCGTCTACGTCGGCTCGCAGCCGCCCTGCGTCGTCGGGAAGCACCGGCGGCGGTTCACGATCGGGGACCACCCCTGGGAGCAGGGTGTCGCCGAGGGGCGGGACGCGGTGCGCAGCGCGCGGCGGCTCGGCATCGCCCCGGTCAGCCCGCTTTACCTGGACATCGAGGCGTACCGGCCGGGCGCCACCGCCTGCGGCCGTACGACGCTGCGCTACATCCGGGCGTGGAGCCGCGAGGTGCGCCGGCACGGCTATCTGGCCGGGTTCTACGGCAGTACGGGTTCGGGGGTGCGCCAGGTGGACCGGGCCCGGGCGGCCGGGGTGCCGGATCTGCCGACGGTGATGTGGTTCGCGCGCTGGTCCGGGCGGCCGGCCCTGTACGGCGAGGCGGCGCTGTCCCGTCGCGCCTGGCACCCGCATCGGCGTATCCACCAGTACGCGGGCAACGTCCGGGAGACGCACGGCGGGCACGCCCTGAAGATCGACCGCAACAGGGTGGACGCCCCGGTGGCGTGGATCAGATAGCGGCGGGCACCCACCGGGGCGGACGCGGAGGGGGCCACCGGGGCACCTGGCCTCATGACCGTCCCGGTCCCCGCCGTCCTCGTCCTCGTCCCTGTCCTCGTCAGCGCAAGGCATCAGTGCAAGGCGTCACCGCAAGGCATCACCGGGAGGCGGCACCGCAAGGCAACTCGTCCCGCTCAGTCCCGCTCGGCCCCCGTCGGCGCCGAACCGCCGGACGACTGACCGAAAGGCTGCCGGACAACCGCCCGAAAGACCGGCGGACGACCACCCCAAAGACCGCCGGACGACCGCCCGAAAGACCGACGTAAGACCCTGAGCCCGGTGACCGCCCCGTACGTCCTGAGAAGGTGCAGCAAGCCCTACCCCTACAACCTGAGACGGATGCATGGTCGGCACTTCGGGCCGATCCGTGGTGGTGCCTCTCGCTTCTAGCGTTGGCACATGACCACGCCAGTGTGCACAAGCGCCGCGACGGCTGCTGTGTTCCCGTCGTTCTCGTCGTACGTACGGGCCCGGGGCCCCGTGTTGCTGCGGGCCGCCCGCTCGCTCACCGCGAACCCGAACGACGCCGAGGACCTGCTGCAGACCGCACTGGCGAAGACGTTCGTGGCGTGGGAGCGCATCGAGGACCAGCGGGCGCTGGACGGCTATGTGCGCCGCGCCCTGGTGAACACGCGCACGTCGCAGTGGCGCAAGCGCAAGGTCGACGAGTACCCCTGCGACGAACTCCCCGAGCCGGACCCGACCCCGGCCCCGGACCCGGCCGAGTCCCAGGCGCTGCGCGACGCGATGTGGCGCGCCGTCCTGCGGCTGCCCGACCGCCAGCGGGCCATGGTCGTCCTGCGGTACTACGAGGACCTGAGCGAGGCCCAGACCGCCGAGGTGCTGAACGTCTCGATCGGCACGGTCAAGAGCGCCGTCTCCCGGGCCCTGGCCAAGCTGCGCGAGGACCCGGAGCTGTCCGTGGCGGCGTGACGGAACGAGAGCCGGGTCCCCGAAAACCTCTGGTCAGGGCCATCGGCCCAGAACACTCCTGAAGCGGTCGCCACCGGCTGCCCTTGTTGACGGGCCTAGTGACATACCCCCGGTACGTCAGCAGAATCGGCGGCACATTACTGGCACGTAACCAGTCCTTCGGGAGGCCCCTGGTGCTGAGCACGATGCAGGACGTACCGCTGACAGTGACCCGCATCCTGGAGCACGGAGCCCGGGTGCACGGCGGGGCGGTCGTCACCACCTGGACCGGGGAGCCCGAGCCACACCGCCGCACCTTCGCCGAGATCGGCGCCCGCGCCGCGCGACTCGCGCACGCGCTGCGCGAGCTGGGCGTGCGCGAGGGGAGTGCGACCGGGTCACTGATGTGGAACAACGCCGAGCACCTGGAGGCGTACCTGGCGGTGCCCGCCATGGGCGCGGTGCTGCACACCCTCAACCTCCGGCTCCCGGCCGAGCAACTGGCCTGGATCGTCCGGCACGCGCAGGACCGGGTCATCCTCGTCAACGGCACGCTGCTGCCGCTGCTCGCGCCGCTGCTGCCCCACCTGCCGGACGTGGAGCACGTCGTGGTGGCGGGGCCGGGGGACCGTTCCGTGCTGGCAGGCTGTCGCGCGCAGGTACACGAGTACGAGGCGCTGCTCGACGGGCGTCCGGAGCAGTACGCGTGGCCCGAACTGGACGAACGGGCCGGGGCGATGCTCTGTTACACCTCAGGGACGACCGGCGACCCCAAAGGCGTGGTCTACAGCCACCGTTCGATCTACCTGCACTGCCTCCAGGTCAACAGCGCCGAGGCGTTCGCGCTCTCCCCTAGGGACACGGCGCTCCCCGTGGTGCCGATGTTCCACGTCAACGCCTGGGGGCTGCCGCACGCCGCCTTCATGTCGGGCGCGTCACTGCTGATGCCCGACCGGTTCCTCCAGCCCGCACCGCTCGCCGACATGATCGAGAGCGTGCGGCCCACCGTCGCGGCGGCAGTGCCGACCATCTGGCAGGGCCTGCTCGGGGAGCTGGACGCGACCGAGCGGGACGTCTCCAGCCTCGGCACCGCCGTCATCGGGGGCGCCGCCTGCCCGCCGTCGCTCATGCGGGCGTTCGAGGAACGGCACGGCATCCGCGTCGTCCACGCCTGGGGCATGACGGAGACCTCCCCGCTGGGCTCGGTCTCGCACCCGCCCGCCGGAGTCAGCGACGAGGAGGAGTGGGCCTACCGGGCCACCCAAGGGCGCTTTCCCTGCTCGGTCGAGGCGCGCATCGTCGGCCCGGACGGTACGGCGCTGCCCTGGGACGGACGGTCCGCGGGCGAACTGGAGGTACGCGGCCCGTGGATCGCGGGCGCCTACTACGGCGGGCCCGAGGACGCCGCGCTCCGCCCAGAGGACAAGTTCAGCCCGGACGGCTGGCTGCGCACCGGGGACGTCGGCACCATCACGCCCGACGGCTTCCTGACGCTTACCGACCGGGTCAAAGACGTCATCAAGTCGGGCGGCGAATGGATCTCGTCCTTGGAGTTGGAGAACCACCTGATGGCGCACCCGGACGTCGCGGAGGCCGCCGTGGTGGCCGTGCCCGACGAGAAGTGGGGCGAGCGCCCGCTGGCGGCCGTGGTGCTGCGCGAGGGCGCGCGGCCGGCCTTCGCGGACCTTCGCTCCTTCCTGGCCGAACGGGTCGCGCGCTGGCAGCTCCCGGAACGGTGGACGGCGATCCCGGCGGTGCCGAAGACGAGCGTCGGCAAGTTCGACAAGAAGGTCCTGCGGGGGCAGTACGCCGAAGGGGAGCTGGAGGTGACGCGGGTGGAGTGAGGGGGCCTGCGGGGGATGCCGGCCGATGCCGGGGGCCGAGAGGCTGACGACGTTCTGAGGGGGAGTGGTGGACAGTGTCTACGGTCTGGCGCGCCTTCTGGAACGCCTGGAGGCGCGCCGATGACGGGGGCGGGGTAGACAGCGTCTACGGGCGACCGGGCCGCCTGGAGGCGCGCTGCAGATGGGGGCGGTAGACGGCGTCTACGGGCGACCGCGCCGCCTGGAGGTGCGTCGGCGACCGGGGCGTAGACGATGTCTACGGCTCACCGCACTGCCTAGGGGCGCGCTGAAGGTGGGGGTGTGGCTGGGCGTGTCCATGGCTGGCCGCACCCTCTGGAGGCGCGTCGGCGACGGGGCGGTGGACAGTGTCTACAGGCGACCGCGCCGCCTGGAGGCGCGTCGGCGACCGGGTGGTGGACAGTGTCTACGGCCGACCACACCCCCTGGAGACGCGTCGGCGACGGGGGCCATAGACAGTGTCTATGGCCCACCGCATCCCCCAAGAACGCGCCGACGACAGGACCCGCCCGTAGCCTTCGGGCCGCTGAGGCGCCCCCTCGGGCCGTCGTCGGGTACCCCGGGCAGCCCGAAGGGCACCGCAGGCCGTCGAGGGCACCTCCGGCCGACAAAGGGCTCCCTCAGTTCGTCCCGATCTTGGCGAGCAGGTCCACGATCCGCGACTGCACGTCCGCGCTGGTCGAGCGCTCCGCCAGGAACAGCACCGTCTCGCCGGAGGCCAGCCGAGGCAGCTGGGCCGGGTCCAGGTCGGCCGAGGTGTAGACGACGAGCGGGGTGCGGTTGAGCAGGCCGTTGGCGCGTAGCCAGTCCACGATCCCGGCCCGGCGGCGGCGTACCTGCGTCAGGTCCATCACCACCAGGTTGGGGCGCGTCTGCGCGGCCGGCGCGATGGCGTCGGCGTCCGAGGCCGCCCGCGCGACCTGCATCCCGCGCCGCTCCAGCGACGTGGTCAGCGCGCCCGCGATGGCGTCGTTCTCCTCGATCAGCAGCACCCGGGGCGGGTGCACCTCGCTGTCGCGCGGTGCGAGCGCCTTGAGCAGCACGGCCGGATCGGCGCCGTACGCCGCCTCTCTGGTCGCCTGGCCGAGACCGGCCGTGACCAGTACGGGGACCTCGGCCGCGACCGCCGCCTCCCGCAGGGACTGGAGCGCCTTACGGGTGATCGGCCCGGTCAGCGGGTCGACGAACAGCGCCGCCGGGTACGCGGCGATCTGCGCGTCCACCTCCTCGCGGGAGTTGACGATCACGGGACGGTAGCCGCGGTCGTTCAGCGCCTGCTCGGTGGAGGGGTCCGGGGCGGGCCAGACGAGCAGGCGCCGCGGGTTGTCCAGCGGCTCCGGCGGCAGTTCGTCGTCCATCGGCAGCGGCTGGCGGTCGGTGACCTCCACCGCTCCGTTCGGCCCGTCCAGCAACTCCGGCCCCTCGCTGCCCTCGTCCGGCGCGGAGATGGCGTACGCGCGCCCCTCCGGCGAACCGAGCAGGTGCGGCGGCGCGGGCGTGGGGGGCACGGCGGGCGCGGGGGCCTGCGGCCGGGGCTCGGCGTCGGCCGGCGCCGTACGGTCCGGCTCCGGCGGCGTGGCGAGCTTCCGCCGCCGCCCGGAACCGGCCGCCGGGACGCCCGGCGCCCCACCGGGCGGGGTCGGGCCGCCCGGAGCCGGGGGCTGCCGCTGGTCGGTGAGCTGCTGGGCGAACGGCACGCCCTGCCCGAGCGTGCGCACGCTGAAGGCCCTGCCGTGCGAGTGACCCGCGGCGGGGCCGCCCTCCTCCGGGGCGGCCGGTGCCTGCGGCGGCTGGGGGAGGGCTTCCGCGGGGCTGGGTCGGCCACGGCGTCGCCCGGTGGGGGCGGGGACGGTTCCCTCGGGGGCGCCCAGGGTTCCCGGGGCGCCGGGGACGACCTCGGCGGCGGGGGGACGGCCGTGCGCCGCCTGGCCACCGACACCGTTGTCCGCACGCCCGGCGTCGACGACGCTCGCGTCGGGAGCGGGAGCGGGAACAGGTGCGGGAGCGTCGCCGACGGGGTTGCCGACGCTCTGCCCGTTGCCGACGTTCTCGCCGGAGGGCTGCGCCTGCGGTAGGTGAGTGCCGGAGGGGTGCGTCTGCGGTACGTGGCTGCCGGAGGACCGCGCCTCATCGGGGCGGGCGTCCGCAGGCTCGGCCTGGGGCCCGGGCTTCGGCGTGGCCGCGGCCGGGTACGCCACCAGGCCCTCCGGGCCCGCGACGAACGTGCCCGTGGACTCCGAGTCGGCCATCGCCGCCGCCGCGCGCTCCTCGGCCGCGGCCCTACGGGCGCGTCGGCGACCGGTCGGCTCGGGCTCGGCGGACCAGCTCGGGGCGAGCGCCGCGCCGTCGTTCGCCTGCCGCTGGGCACCGATGTGACGCGCGTCGGGGTGGGCGCCCTCGGGCGGTTCCTGGACGCCCGGGCCGGTGGCCACCGGCCGACGGGCCCGGCGGCGACCGGTACCGGCGGCGCCGGACGCCTGCGCGGGCAACTGGTCGGAGACCGTCGGCAGCGCGGGACGCGCCTGCGGCCCCTGGCCCACGGAATGGGCCTGCGCCCCCTGATCCGCGGAACGGGCCTGCGGCCCCTGGTCGGCGGCGGCGGGCGGCAGCGCGAACGCGGCCCGCCCGCCGACGGGTGCCGAGGCGTGCTCCGGCGCGGGCGCGTCCGCCGGCCAGTCCTGCGCCGGGAGCGGGCCCGACGGCTGGAGCCGGTCCTGCGGGGAGGACGGCCCGCCTTGGGCAGGGAAGGGCGCGGACTGCCGTTCCATCTGGCCCGGGAACTGGGAGGGAGGCTGGAACTGTGCCGAGGAGGACGCCTCGGGCAGGCCGGGCACCGACCGCTCGGCCGTGTCCGCGAGCGCCCTACGGGCACGTCGGCCGGTGGGCTGGGGCGCCGACCCGGCCACGGCACCCTGTCCCGCGTCACCGGGCCCGGCGGGCAGCGCGGGCAGCGCCCCGTCCGGCTCGGCCTCGGGCCGCGCCCGCCGCCGCCCTGTGGGCGCAACGGTCTCGGCGCCGGTCGGCGGCGCGGCCGGGACGCCGTCAGGGGCCGGGTGGGTTTCGGGTGCGGGGCCGGTGGGACCGGCGTGGGTGCCGGCACCCGGACGCACGTCGACCGCAGGTCGGCCGTCGGCCGCCTGCTGGTGGGCGATGTCCGCGCGCCCGTGCGCACCCGGCCGGTCACCGGCGCCTTGCGGGGCGACGGCGCTCGGCCGACTGGTGACGCCGGGGTGGTTGTCACCGCTGCCGGGGGCAGGCTGGTTGCCGGAGCCGGGCTGACGGCCGGGACCGGACTGGTTGCCGGAGCCGGACTGGTTGCCGCCGCCCGGCTCGACGACTACGGGCGCGCCCGGCTGTCCGGCGACGCCTGCCTGTCCGCCGACGCCCGCCTGACGGCCGTCACCTGCGGGCCCTGAGACGTGCGGGCCAGCACCGACGCCCGGCTGTCCGCCGATGCCCGGTTGCCCGTTGCCCGTCTGCCCTGCGCCGCCCGTCTGCCCGCCGTTGGACGGCTGACCGGCAGCGCCAGGCCGGGTGCCCAGGGCGGCCCCGGCCACCTCCCCGTTTCCGTACGAAGTCGCCGCGGACGGCCCCCCGGCTCGCGGCGCCTGACGAGCCCCCGGCACCTGACCACCGCTCCCACCAGGAACGGCCCCACCAGGAACGGCCCCACCAGGAACGGCCCCGCCAGGCCCCGTCACACCAGGACCGGCGCTCCCCGGCCCGGTCGACCCAGGAACCCCCGGATCAGGAACACCCGGACCACCCGCGGCACCCGGCGCCCCCAAAGCGCGCCGAGACGTCCGGGCAGCACCCTGAACGCCAGCACCCGCAGAATCCGCACCGCCCGGCGCCGTCCCCGGGCCAGAAACCGCCCCCGGCCCAGAAACCGTCCCCGGCCCGGAGACCGCCCGACGCCCAGCAGCAGGCCCCTCCCCGCGATCCGCCGCACCCGTACGGGCCCCCGGCACCCGGCCGGCCGCCGTACCCGCGTCCGTACCGCCCTTCCCGGCCGCCGACGAGGAACCCGAGCCACCAGCTCCCCGCCCAGGCCCACCTTGCCCGGCACCAGAGCCACCAGAACCGCCGGAGCCATCAGAACCACCGGTTCCGCCAGAACCACCGGCACTCCCCGAAGCAGAAGCACTGCCGACCCCACTCAAAGCCCCAGCAGCCCCGGTAGCCCCAGCCCCCCCGGAAGCCCCCACCGGACCGGAAGCCCCAGCAGCCCCGCCCTGGCGGGTGCCGCGTGCCCGCTCGCGCGGAGCGGGCATCACCGTCGTCTCGTTCCCGGTCGCCTCGCGCGGCTGCCCGTCGTCCGCGGCGGGACCGGCCGCCGCGCCGACCGGCACCTCCAGGACGTACGCGCTGCCGCCCGCGCCCGGCACCTCGTGCGGCTGGAGCACGCCGCCGTGCCGCCGCACGATGCCGCGCACGATGGGCTGGTGGACCGGGTCGCCCCCACTGTGCGGACCGCGCACCTCGATGCGGACGACCTCGCCGCGCCGCGCCGCCGCGACCACGATCGTCGAATCCCCGGCCGGAGCGCCCTCCGTGCCGCCGGCCGGACCGGAGGCTCGTCCGACCCCGCCGGATGCCTGGCCGGTCGCCCCGGAGGCGGGCCCGGTGGCCCGCCCGGTCGCGTCCACACCCGCCACGTCCGCGATCAGATGTGCCAGCGCCTGGGCGAGCCGCTCAGCGTCCACCTCGACGTCCATCTCGGGCGCGTGCACCGCGAACTGCGCCCGGCCCGGCCCGATCAGCTCGACCGCGCCGTCCACGCCCGCCGCGACCACCGACTCCAGCGATACCTTGGCGCGCCGCAACCGCTCGCCGCCGGCGTCCAGGCGCTGGAAGTCCAGGACGTTGTCGAGCAGCGTCGTCATCCGTCCGTAGCCGGCGGTGAGGTGGCGCAGGATCTGGTTCGCCTCGGGCCAGAGCTGACCCGCAGGGTCGTCCGCGAGCGTGCCGAGTTCGGCCTTCAGCTCCTCCAGCGGCCCGCGCAGCGCGTGGTCCAGCACGGCCAGCAACTGGGCGTGCCGGGCGGCGAGGGCGTCGTACGGGCGGCGGTCGGTGAAGGTCATCACGGCGCCGACGAGCTGGTCGCCGTCGCGCACCGGCGCGGTCGTCAGGTCGACGGCGACCGAGCGGCCGTCCTTGGCCCACAGCGCCTGGTTGCGCACGCGGTGCTTGCGCCCGGACTTGAGGGTGTCCGCGAGCGGCGTCTCGTCCCACGCCAGCGGCGCGCCGTCCGGCCGCGAGTGGTGGATGAGCGGGTGCAGCTTCCGGCCGCCGAGCTCGCTGGCCCGGTAGCCGAGGATCTGCGCGGCGGACGGGTTGACGAGGACGATCCGGCCCTCGGAGTCGACGCCCACCACGCCCTCGGCGGCGGCGCGCAGGATCATCTCCGTCTGCCGCTGCTGGCGGGCGAGTTCGGCCTCGGTGTCCAGCGTGCCGGTCAGGTCCCGCACGACGAGCATCAGCAGCTCGTCGCCGGTGTAGGCGGTGCGGTGGTCGGCGTACGCGGCCTCGAAGGCGGACTCGTACGGGGTGCGGCCGTCCTCCAGGTTGGCGCTGGTGACCTCGACGAGCATCTCCGTGCCGTCGGTGCGCCGGGCGATCATCCGCGTCGGCCTGGTGCCGGGGTCGTCGGCCTCGTCGGGGCGGCGCATCGAACCGGGGATGCGCTTGGAGTCGAACGTCGGCAGCAGGTCGAGGAGTCCGCGGCCCACCAGGGCGGTGCCGGGGGCCTGGAAGGTCTCCAGGGCGATGGAGTTCGCGTTGACGACCGTCCCGTTGCAGTTGACGAGCAACAGGGCGTCGGGGAGGGCGTCGAGTATGGCTGCGAGGCGAGCAGCGCCTCGGGATGGCCTGCTGCTCACGACGACGCTTCCTCCCTGGATACCGCACCTTGCCGACACCGCCGCGGCGGGTCACTGGAAAGGAGTCTACGGGCACCTGATGGGGGCGCGGAGGCGGATGAGGACCAGGTTCGGCCATGGGCCCGCGCTGCCCCCGTGCACCTCTGCGCCCCCATTTCCGCCCTTCCGCCCCACTCCTCGCCCTGCTCCCGGCCTCCTGCTCGTTCGCACCGCGCTCCGTCCCACGCCCCCACGTCTCCTGACGCGGAGACACCTCCGTCCCCCGGGCGTGGCGCGCCGATTCCCGGAGGGCGGACGCGCCGCGAGGGACGGACGCGCCGCGACGGACGGACGCGCCGCGACGGACGGACGCGCCGCGACGGACGGACGCGCCGCCGAGGGCGGATGCGCCGCTGCCGGGGACGGGTGTGCCGTTGCCGGGGACGGGTGTGCCGCGGGTCAGCGCTCGATGGCCGGAATGAAGGGGACGAATCGGTCCCAACGGGCGATCTCGCAGCCGTTCCGCCGCGAGAAGTACGCGTCCACCTGGCGGCCCGCCCATTTCCCGGTGACGTGCGCGGTGGCCGGGCCGCCGTACTGCGACGAGCACTGCGCGTCCGGCGGCACCGGCGCGAAGAGGTCCCGCCCCCACGTCGTGAGCTGGTCCAACCGGTCACAGGCGGCCTGCGCCGTGGGATGCCCTCCCCCGGTGGGGTGGCAGGACAGCCGGTACCTCCCGTCGCCCCCGGGAACGCCGGAACCCGAAACGATGACCGTCAGCCGGTCTCCGTGCTTCTCGCGCGTGTCGGGGGCCAGGTGGGACGTGGGCGGCATGGACGTGTCGTAGCGGTTGCCGGGCGTCGCGACGGCGGCGGAGGAGACGGACGAGCCGCCGGCGGCCGGGGAGGCGACCGGCGCGCCCGCGGTCCGGGCGCCGGGTGACACGGGAGCGGCGCTGCTCGTCCGCGGCGATCCGTATCTGTGCGAGACGGCGGGGGCGGCGGACGAGGCGGCCGACGCGCTCGCCGCCGGTACGGACGGGGCCACCACGCTCGCGACGGTCGCGGCAGCGGTGGCGAGGAGAGCCGGGGCGGAGGGGGAACGGCGGCGGAGGTGCATGGCGGGCTCCTGGAGCGTGACGCGTGACAACGGCTGACCGGACCGCGTACGGAGGCTCGCTCACCGCCGCACGCGCCCCCATCCCGTCCAACGCGCCGGAGCGCGCGGCGTTTCGACCCCTACCGTTCGCTTCTGCGTACGAGCATCCGCCCGGCATCCGGGGGCGCTGCCCGGCTTCCGCCCGGCATCCGGGGTGCCGTCTGCCGTCCGCCCGGCGTCCGGGAGGCGTCGTCCGCCCGGCCCCCGGGAGTGCCGTCCGCCGTCCGCCCGCTGTCCGTCCGGTATCCGGGAGGGATCGCCCAGTCGGTCTCCGGAGGCATCATTCGGCGCCGGTCCGGCGTCCGAAGGCGCTGCCCGCCGTCCGTCCGGTATCCGGGTGGCCGGGCGCCGGAGCGGCGGACGGGCCCGGCGCCACGCGCCCGCGGGAACGCCTTTGCCCGGGTGGCCGCCTGCCTAGTACCGTAGGGGGCGATTGGTGGCGGCACCGTGAGCTGTGCCATCATCTGGTCACGCCGCACGCGTCAGCGCGAGTGGGGTATGGAGGCGTCGCCTAGTCCGGTCTATGGCGCCGCACTGCTAATGCGGTTTGGGTCTTAAAGCCCATCGAGGGTTCAAATCCCTCCGCCTCCGCTTTACCGTTCAGGCCCTGGTCGAATCCGATCAGGGCCTGAACGTTTTTGTGCGCGTACGCTCCGCTCATGGCCCCGTCCGGACGCACGCCCGCCACCCCGCCCGTACGGCCCCCGGCCACCGCCGTGCGCCGCATCGTGATGCTGGCCTTCGAGGGCGCCCGACTGCTGGACGTCACCGGCCCGTTGGAGGTCTTCAGCGCCGCGAACCGGCTCGGCGGCGGATACGAGACGCTGATCTGCTCCCCCGACGGCCGGGATGTCACCACGGCGTCGGGGACGCGCCTGGTGGTCGACGCGGGCGTGGTGGTTCCGGATACGGCCCCGGAAGGGGCTCCGGGGGCGGGCCCGGGAGAGGGCGGCGCACGAGGCCGGGGCGCCACAGTGATGGGCGGCGCTCCGGTCGAGAACGGCGCCACAGCCGGGAACGGCGCTCCGCCGGTGGCCGACGCCCCGGCCACCGTCGCCCCGGCTCCCGGCGCCCTGGCTCCCTACGCCCCGGCCGGTGACGTCACCCCGTCGGCTCGCGCCATGATCACACCGCACCAGCGGGACGCCTCGGTCCCGGCCCCCGGCGCCCTCCTGGTCCCCGCGCCTCGCGGCAGCCACCCGGTGGACGGAGCGGCTCCCGCCCCGGTCGTCCACCCGGCATCCGCGCCTGCCCTCGACGCCGCCGTCGGCCTCGACACCGTCCTCGTGCCTGGCGCCGAGGACCTGGCGCGGGGACGCTTCCCCGAGGGGCTCCTGGAGGCGGTCATGGGGCTCGCCGCCGCGTCCCGCCGGGTCGCCTCGGTCTGCGCGGGGACGTTCGCGCTCGCCGGCGCGGGGCTGCTGGACGGGCGCCGGGCGACCACCCACTGGCGGCACGCGGCCACCCTCGCGGCCCGCCACCCGGCCGTCTCGGTGGACCCCGACGCGATCTACGTACGGGACGGCGCGATCCTGACCTCCGCGGGCGTGTCGGCGGGCATCGACCTGTCCCTCGCCCTGGTCGAGGAGGACCACGGCCCGGCGCTGGCCCGCGAGGTCGCCCGTGACCTGGTCGTCTTCATGCAGCGCCCCGGCGGCCAGTCGCAGTTCTCCGTGCCCGCCCGCACCCCGCGGCCCCGTCACGACACCCTGCGGGCCCTCCTGGACGCCATCGCCGCCGACCCCGCGGCCGACCACTCCCTCGCCGCCCTGGCCGCCCGCGGCGGGGTCAGCCCCCGGCACCTGGCCCGCCTCTTCCGGGCCCACACCGGTGCCACGCCGGCCGCGTACGTCGAATCCGTCCGCCTGGAGACCGCGCAGGGCCTCCTGGCGGGCGGGGAGAGCGTCTCGGCCGCGGCCCGCCGCAGCGGTGTGGGCAGCGACGAATCCCTCCGCCGCCTCTTCCTCCGCCGCCTCGGTGTCACCCCTTCCGCCTACCGCGCCCGCTTCCGCACGACGACCCGCTGAGGCCGTCCCCTTCGCGGCCCTGCGGTCCGCCTCGCCACCAGCCTTCGTTCGCAGGCGTAAACGACCGGCCTGACAGGCCTTGCCGGTCTTACAGGACGCGACTCCCGCCCACGCCCCCGCTCGCCCGCCACCCGCGTGTCCACATCCGAGGGATCCACGTCCCGATCGGACCGGGCGCCGCGCGTCGCCCCGGCGCGATGCTCCTCGTATGACGAACGCATCCCACGCAGGATCCGACCGCACCCCCGTGACGGACGCAGCCACCGCCACCACCATCGGGGGCATCGCCGTCCCCGACAGCAAGCTCGCCCGCGAGGCCACCGAACTGGTCCGTGAGGTCGCCGACGACCTGATCTACCACCACTCCCGCCGCGTCTACCTCTTCGGCGCCCACCACGGCCAGGCCCGTGGCCTGGACTTCGACCCGGAGCTGCTCTACGTGGGCGCCCTCTTCCACGACCTGGGGCTGACCGAAAAGTACCGGGACTCCCAGCAGCGCTTCGAGATCGACGGCGCCGACGAGGCCCGCCGCTTCCTGACCGCACGCGGCATTCCGGAGGACCGCGCCCACCTCGTCTGGGAGGGCATCGCCCTGCACACCACTCCGGAGATCCCCCACCACATGGCCCCGGAGGTGGCCCTGGTGACGGCGGGCGTCGAACTGGACGTCCTGGGCATCGGCTACGCCGACCTCCCCGAGGCGACCCGGGAGGCGATCACCGCCGCCCACCCCCGCCCCGACTTCAAGCGCCGCATCCTGCGCGCTTTCCACGGCGGGCTGGCCCACCGCCCGCAGACCGCGTTCGGCAACGTGAAGGCGGACGTGCTGGCGCGTTTCGAGGAGGGGTACGAGCGCCCCGATTTCGTCCGGATCATCGAGGACTCACCCTGGGGCGAGTGATCACCGCTTCCCGGCGGTCTTCGTGTTTTCGCAGGTCGGAGCGGGTGCGGTGAACGGATTTCGCGCTACGCCGCAGGTCATGTAATGTTGTTCCCGCAACGCCGACCGGCAGGGAAAACCGCCGGAAAGCCAAGCGCTCGTAGCTTAACGGATAGAGCATCTGACTACGGATCAGAAGGTTGCAGGTTCGAATCCTGCCGAGCGCACAGCCCAGCAAACCCCCTCCGGATCGCCGGAGGGGGTTTTGTCGTGCGTGCGGGAGCGTTCGGCGCGACGGGCGCGGGTCCTGCTGATCACTCGGCGCTCGGGAGAGCCTGCCCGGACCGCCGCACGGGCCTGTTCCGCGCTCGCCCGCAGCCTGGTGGTGGTCGCGCAGGGTGAGCGGACAGCCGTACGTATGCGGGGTGTGCGGGACCGCTCGGCGGCCGGTCGCCGGGCCCGGCTTCCCGGTGCTTCCACGCGGCCTGTAGGGCCTCAGCTGTCGGGGCGTGCGCGGCGCCAGTGTTCGAGGGTGGGGTCGAGGTGGGAGTCGTAGGTGCCGGTTCCCCGGCAGTGTTTGCACTGGCCGGCGCGGTGGACGCTTTCGGTCGGGCCCTTGAAGGGGTCCACGCCGGGGTTGTAGGCCAGGACGCGGGTCACGTAGCCGGAACCCTGGCACCACTGGCAGGTCTTCCCGTCCGCATCCTGCTCCGGGGTGTATCCGCGTTCGCTCATCGGGGCTGACCTGGGGCCCTTTCGTTTTCGTGGGGCGCGGGCCGGGCCGCGCGGGCGCCGGACGCCATGGTGGGTGCCGGTCCGTCATCGCTGGGGGCGAGGGGCCCGCGGCACGCGGCCGTCCGGATCTTTCCGTTCGTCAGGGTAGACGTCCGGCCGGGGTGGGGGCGTCCCGTGGGCCGGTGGTGGCTGTGCGGGGGATCCGCCGACCCGTGGTGCCTTTGTGCGGGGCCTGGGGTGGCGGGACGCGGTGGGCGGGGAACTCCGGTGTTCGCCGGTCCGGGCGGGTGGGGTGCCCGGCGGTGGGCGTGGGCACTAACGTCCTGCTCATGCCTGAGACGCGGGGTTCCGGGACGGTCGGCGTCGCGGGGGAGCGTCCCCGCGCGTGGGGGTGGGTCTTCGGGGCGCGGGAGATCGACGACAGTACGTGCGGCGCCCCGATCTTCACGGACTTCGAGAAGGACTGGGAAGGGCAGCTCGCGCTCCTCCGCCGGTGGATGGAGCGGAAGGGCTACGTGTGCGCGGGGCACGAGGTGTGGTCCGTGCTGCGGCCCAGCAGCGACCTGCCCGCGTTTTTGCGGGCGCAGGGGATCGGCGTGCTGGTCGTGCCGGGGGCCGCCGTCCGGGACCGGATGCGGGCCGTCTGGGAGGACTGGGACCGCGTGGTCGCCGGGGTGGAGGCGGTCGGAGTACGGGTCGAGATCGCCACGGAGCCCTGAGAAGCGGACGGGTCGGTGGGGCGGCGGAACAAACGATTTCCCTCCGGGCGGGTTTGTGGCGTAAGCTCTGAATCACCGACGCGGGGTGGAGCAGCTCGGTAGCTCGCTGGGCTCATAACCCAGAGGTCGCAGGTTCAAATCCTGTCCCCGCTACTGCGGGAAGAGGCTCGGCACACGATGTGTGCCGGGCCTCTTTCGCGTGTGCGGGCGAGGGCGGGCGCCGTGCCGTGGCTCGTAGGGTGAAGGCGTGTGGCGGTGTACGGGCCCGCGGTGGTCGGGCGAGCGGCAGGGGCTCGGCTGGTACAGCCCGGAGCGGCGCGCGGAGCGATGGAGCGCGCTGCCCGTCGGCAGGGAAGTGGCGTTCGCCGTGTACGGGGAGCGGCGGTGCCTCGGGGTGCGGCGCGGCGCGCGGTGGACGACGTGCCCGCACGGAGCGGTGCTCGATGGCGGAAGCGCGCGGAACCAGTGCGCGGACTGCGCGCGGCTGGACCGGTCGCGTTCGGTCGCCGCGGACACGATGGCCGACGATCCCCGCCCGTACGGCGTCTACCTGGCCTATTTCGGCCCCGGACTCCTCAAGGTGGGCATCACGGCCGTCGAACGCGGCGCGGCACGGCTGTTGGAGCAGGGCGCCGTCGCGTACGCCTGGTTGGGGCGCGGGCCGTTGATGGCGGCGCGGCGTGCGGAGGCGTTGTTGGGGAGCGCGCTGGAGGTGCCGGACCGGTTCGGGAAGGCGGCGAAGCGGGCGGCGCGGTCGGCGCTGCCGCCGGTGTCGGAGCGGGCCGAGGCGTTGCGCGAGCTGCATGGTGCGGCCCGCGCGCTGGCGGACTGGCCGGAGACGCTGGAGCCGGTGCCGTTCGCCTGCACGGACCATACGGAGGTCTTCGGGCTGGCGCGCATCCCCGGGGAGGGCGTCGGCGAGGTCGTGGGGTTGGCGGCCGGGGACGAGATCGTCGGGGAGGTGGTGGCCGGGGCCGGCTCCGATGTGTATCTGCGGGACGCGGGTGGGGGCGGGGTGTACGTCCTGGACGCGTGGTTGCCGGCGGGGTGGGTGCTGGGGGCGGCGCGGGGGCGGGCCACCACGGTGCGGGTGCGGGCCGGGGGTCGGGCGGGAGTGGTGCCGGGGGGTGTAAGGGGGAGGGGGTGCAGGAGGGGTTGTTCTGAGGGGCGGGGTGGTAGGGCGCTGGTGAGGAATTCGCGGCTTGGGGGGAAGGCGGGGCGGTGGGGCGCTGATGACGGGGACGGAGGCGGGGCGCGGGGGCTTGTGGGCTCGGGGGTTTGTCGGCCGGGGCTTGTGTGCGGGGGGCCGGTGCTCCGAGGCGCGGGAGGGGGTGCCCCGGGGCGTCGAGTCCGGTCGGGGGTCAGGTGGCCGTCGGCTCGGAGGCGGTCGTGCGGGCGGTGGTGAGCAGGGCTGTTACGGCCGTGCGGAGGTCGTCGAGGGTTACGGGGTCCGTGACGACGCCGAGGGCGGGGTCGGTCTTCGGGCCGATGGCCGGGAGTTCGCGGTGGGCGTCCGGGACGAGGTCGGCCATGAGCATGCGTAGGGTCTCGCGGAGTTGGGCGTTGGCGTGGTCGCCGCCGGTGGGGAACGGGGACGCGGTGATGACGGCGGTCGGCTTGCCCACGAGTTCGCCGCTGCTGACCAGCCAGTCCAGCGCGTTCTTGAGCACGCCGGGGACGCCGTGCGCGTATTCGGGGCTCACGATCAGCACCGCGTCGGCGTCCGTCACGGCACGGCGCAGGGCGGCCACGGGAGCAGGGGCGGTCGCGTCCTCGCAGTCGAGGTCCGGGTTGAAGTGCGGGAGGCCGGCGATGTCGGCGATGGACGAGGGCACGTCGGCGAGGTCGAGCGCGGAGCGCAGGACCGCGTTGTTGGTGGAACGGGCGCGCAGGCTGCCGGATATGGCGAGGATCTTCATGCGCGGGACGGTACGGGGCGATGGTGGTGGGCGGTCAAGGGCGGGCGACGGGATGTCCGGCGATCGCCATCGCGAGGGAACGACCGTGGTCCGAGGGAACGACCGTGATCGCCGTCGGGGCGGATTGTCAGTGGTCGCTGTCATGCTGAGGTCGTGGTGATCGGCGGGAGCTTCGATCGGCGGGATCTCCGATCGATGGGGTCGGACCGGGAGCGCGGGGGTGTTTCGGTCCAGGCGCGGGGTGGTTCGTTGCTCGGGATGGTTCGTTTCGGTCGTGGGCGGTGCGGCCGACGAACGGGGGAGGGAGGAGCTGGCGAGGAGCCGAAGAGGAGCTGACGGAGTTCGGAGAGGGGGTGGTGCGGGGCGGTGATCAATAGTCGGGCTGGGGGTGAGCGGACGGGGGCCGGCGGCAGGCCGATCACGGGGTGGCGGTGAACCGGTCAAGGGTTGGTGGCGAGCGGTTCGGGGGGCCGAGCGGTTCATGGGGGCCGAGCGGTTCATGGGGCCGGAAGAGGGGGCCGGACCGGCCATCGGGGTGCTGATGACGGCCGGTTGAACGGCTTCCACGGTGGTTTGCCTGGCGAAGCCCTTTACGTAGGGCCCTTTGAGCAGGGCCTTTGGTTCCTTCAAGGGCGGCGTGGCGGCACGGTGCCGAGATCGTCAGTGGGTGGAGCGTGACGACGGGGAAAGGGGGAGTGCGGATGCCAGTTGGCGCCATTCGGCGCGGGGGAGAGCGGTCCGGGGGCCCGCGGTGACGACTTGCAGGGCGATGTGGTCGGCGCCCGCGTCCAGGAACCGTTCGGCACGTGCGCGGATCGCTTCGGGTTCCCCGATGGCGAAGACGGCGTCGATGAGGCGGTCGCTGCCGCCGTTCGCGAAGTCCTGGTCGGTGAAGCCCAGTCGGCGCCAGCTGTTGAGGTAGTTGGTCAGCGCCAGGTACGTGCCCAGGTAGGTGCGGGCGATGGCGCGGCCCCGGGCCGGGTCGGGGTCGGGTATCACCTTGAGTTCCGGCGCGAGGAAGGCGTCGGGGCCGAGGGTGGCGCGGGCCTGCGCGGTGTGTTCGACGGTGCCGAGGTACGGGAGGGCGCCCAGGGAGCGTTCGGCGGCGACGCGGAGCATCTGGGGGCCGAGGGCGGCCAGCGCGCGTTGTGCGACGGGTACGGGGGCGGGCGCGGTGTCGAGGGCGTCCAGGTAGGCGCGGAGTGCCGTGAAGGGCCGGTTCGCCAGCGGGTGCGCCTGGCGTTGGGGGAAGGGCGCGTGGCTGACGCCCAGGCCCAGCAGGAGCCGGCCGTCGTGGGCGGAGCTGAGGTCGGCGTGCTCCGCGGCGACCTCGGTCGCGGGGTGGTCCCAGATGCTGAGGATGCTGGTTCCGACGGTGATGCGGGATGTCGACTCCAGCAGGGTCGCGGCGTGCCGGAGGGACGGGGAGCCGCCGATCCACACCGCCCCGTAGCCCAGCGCGTCCAGCTCCGCGGCGGCTTCGCGTACCTCGTCCGTGCGGCCGGGCTCCTCGTCGCGCAGCCCGAGGCTCCAGATGCCGAACCGCCCGAACCGTTCCGTGAACTGCTCGGTCAAGGTCATGGCCGGGTAACCGGAGGGTTCGTCGGCTTATTCCCGGTGTGGCGGGGGCAACGGGTGCCGGAGCGGCGGCAGTTGGGGTTGGCGCCTTGGCGGACGCCTGCCGGGGTGCCGGACGTTTCGCGGTCGGGGGCGGGGCCTCTCTGGGGGTGGGCTGTGCGGAGACGGTGCGGGGAGTGTTTCTCAGGTAAATCACAGAAAGGGGCAAGAGAGCTTTCAGGAGCGGCGGCAAGGGTGGTTGGTATGACTGCCATGGGGATCACTGCTTCGGCCCTCCGTCCGTCCGCCCAGAGCGCCGCGCACACGTCTGCGGCACGCGCCGCCACCGGCCCGGCGGGCGATGCACCGGTCGGCGCGCCGGGCGGCGCCGGGGCCGTGGGCGCGTCCGCCGCCTGGGACCCCGCGCGCGGAGCGGCTCCCGGAGCGGCGTACGGAGCGGTGCCCGGCGGCCCGTCCCGGGTGCTGGTCGTCGTCGGGGAGGTGGCGCTCGCCGATCTGCTGTCGATGGCGCTGCGGTACGAGGGGTGGGAGGTCCGTACGGAGGCGGACGGAGTCGGCGCACTGCGGGCCGCGGAGGTGTGGCGGCCGGACGCGGTGGTGCTGGACATGCCGCTGTCCGGTCCGGACGGCCCGGACGTGCTGGGGCGGTTGCGCCGGGGGCTGCCCGGTGTGCCGGTGCTGTACCTGACGGCGAAGGGTGCGGAGGAGGACCGGATCGCCGGCCTCACCGTCGGTGGGGACGAGCACGTGACCAAGCCGTTCGGGGTGGAGGAGGTGGTGGCCGGGCTGCGGGGGCTGCTGCGGCGGGCCGGTGCCGAGCCCGCGCGCACCGGGTCGCGGCTCGTGGTCGGTGATCTGGAGCTGGACGAGGACAGTCGCGAGGTGTGGCGGGGCGGGCGGGAGATCCATCTGACGGCCACGGAGTTCAAGCTGCTGCGTTACCTGATGCGGAATCCGCGTCGGGTGCTGAGCAAGACGCAGATCCTGGACCGGGTGTGGAGTTACGACTTCGGCGGCCGGGCGAACGTCGTCGAGCTCTACATCTCCTACCTGCGGCGGAAGATCGACGCGGGGTGCTGCCCGATGATCCATACGCGGCGCGGCGTGGGCTACTTGATCAAGCCGGCGACCGGCGACGAGCACTCCGGCGAGCCGGTGGCCGTCAGCGGTGGCTGAAGGGGGAGTGGGGCAGCGGGACCGTCACTGCCCCGCGCGGCGGATCGGGCGGCAGCTGTGGACGGATGGCGCTGAGTCCTGCGCCAGGCGAGGGGCGGCGATAAATCGCTGTACGGTGTAGAAGGGGCAACCGTACGCTGCGGCAGAACCGTTCGCAGCGTTCGTAGGAGCCCCTATGCCCACGATGTCCACCGGAACCTCGCCGCCGGAGAACCCGACCCGCAACCCCACGCGTTGGATCGTCCTCGGCGTCATCTGCCTCGCCCAACTGACCGTCCTGCTGGACAACACCGTCCTGAACGTCGCCGTCCCCTCCCTCACGAGCGAGCTGGGCGCGAGCACCGCCGACGTCCAGTGGATGATCAGCGCGTACTCGCTCGTCCAGTCCGGCCTGCTGCTCACCGCCGGGAACGCCGCCGACCGCTACGGGCGCAAGAAGATGCTGGTCATCGGGCTGGTGCTGTTCGGCATCGGGTCGGCGGTGGCCGGATTCGCGCAGACGTCGGGGCAGTTGATCGCCGCGCGCGCCGGGATGGGGATCGGCGGGGCGCTGCTGATGACCACCACGCTCGCCGTCGTCGTCCAGATATTCGACGAGGCCGAGCGCCCCAAAGCAATCGGCATTTGGGCGGCGGTCAACTCGCTCGGATTCGCGGCAGGTCCGCTCATCGGCGGAACGCTGCTCGATCATTTCTGGTGGGGTTCGATCTTCCTCATCAACATCCCGGTCGCGGTGCTCGGTGTCATCGCCGCCGCCAAGCTCGTACCGGAATCCAAGAGCGCCACGGGGGACCGGCCCGACCTGCTCGGCGCGGTGCTGTCCATGGTCGGCATGGTGGGTGTCGTCTTCGCGATCATCTCCGGGCCGGAGCACGGCTGGCTCTCCGGGCGGGTGCTGGGTTCGGCCGCCGTCGGCGTCGTCGGGCTGGCGGTCTTCGCGGCCTGGGAGCTGCGCACCCCGTATCCCATGCTGGACATGCACTTCTTCCGGGACCGCCGGTTCGTCGGCGCGGTCGCGGGCGGGATCCTCGTCGCGTTCGGCATGGGCGGTTCGCTCTTCCTGCTCACCCAGCACCTCCAGCTCGTCCTGGGATTCGAGCCGCTGGACGCCGGACTGCGCATCGCGCCCCTCGCGCTGACCGTCGTCGTCCTCAACTTCTCCGGTGTCGGCGCGCGGCTGCTGGCGAAGATCGGCACCCCGGGTTCGATCGTCTCCGGCATGAGCCTGCTGGCCGGCGGCCTGGTGGCCATCTCCCTGCTCGGCGCGCACTCCTACGGCGGCATGCTGGTGGGGCTGATCCTTATGGGCGTCGGCATCTCCGTCTCCATGCCCGCGATGGCCAACGCGGTGATGTCCGCGATACCGCCCGCCAAGGCGGGGGTGGGTGCCGGAGTCAACGGCACGCTGATGGAGTTCGGCCAGGGGCTGGGCGTGGCGGTGCTGGGCGCCGTCCTCAACTTCCGGTTCGCCGCGCTGCTCCCGGCCGTGGCCGTGGGCGCGGGATCGCTGCCCGCCGCGCTGGCGATGACCCGTACGGACGCGGAGCGCACGGCCGTGCGGGACGCGTTCGCCACCGGCATCGGCACCAGCCAACTGGTGGGCGCCGCCGCCGTCTTCCTCGGCGGCCTGGTCGCGGCGCTGCTGCTGCGCCGGGCGGAACGCGCGGGGGCCGACGGGGCCGGGGCCGCGTCGGACGGTGACGGGCCGGACGGACAGGCGGAGACGGACGGGCAGTCCGGGACGGCCGGTGTCCTGGGAGCCGGTGAGCCGACCGGTGCGGAAGGCCGCTCCGGCGACGGTGGCGGGGCCGCGGAAGGGGCCCGTCATCCGGGGTCGCGCGGGGTGCAAGCGGAATAGCATCGGGTACGGAGCACCGCGTACGGAGAGTGGGGAGGCGCGCCATGGCAGCGACGGACAGCAGCGCGAAGAAGCGGCTGAACAGCGTATGGCTGTCCGAGCGCCGACCGCTCAAGCGGAAGGCCGAGCAGCCGGCCGGTCTGGATCTCGACAAGATCGTCGCGGCCACGGTGCGGCTGCTGGACGCGGACGGGCTCGCGAAGTTCTCGATGCGCCGCCTCGCGGCCGAGCTGGGCGTGACGGCCATGTCGGTCTATTGGTACGTCGACACCAAGGACGAACTGCTGGAACTGGCTCTGGACGCGGTGTGCGGCGAGCTGACGTTGCCGCCCGGGGCACGGGCGGGCGATGGCGTGAGCGGGACCGGTGACGAGGACGCGGGCGAGCCGGAAGGCGCGGGCGGGGTGGAAGGTGCCGGTGGGGTGGAAGCTGCCGGTGGGGTGAAAGTTACCGGTGGGGCGCGTGTGATCGCCGGGTGCGAGGGCGCGCGCGGGGCGACCGGCGCCCGGGTGACGGCTCCCGTCGTGTCCTCCTTCCCCTCGGCCGCTCTGCCCGGGGCCGGCGAGGGCGGTACGGACTGGCGGGACGACCTGCGGCACCTCGCCCACGAGTACCGCCGGATGCTGCTCGTGCACCCGTGGGCGGCCCGGTTGCTGGGCGAGTACATCAACATCGGCCCGCGGTCGATGGCCTTCTCCAACGCCACGATGCGCACGATGCGCCGCAGTGGCCTCCCCCTGGAGCAGAACGCGGCGGCGCTCGGTTCGCTCTTCCAGTTCGTCTACGGCTTCAGCACCGTGGAGGTCCTGCACGAAGGGCGCTGCCGTGAGGTGGGCATCACCATGGACGAGTACCACGAGGAACTCATGGGCGCGGTCCAGGGCCGGCACGGGTTCGCCGAGGCGCTCGAACTGGCCGACGCGGCGGTGGGGAGCGCCAAGGGAGCGAGCGCGCGGGAGCGGCGCGACCGGGACTTCGACTTCGCGCTCGATCTCCAGATCGCCGGCATCGAGGCGATGCGCGATCGGGCTCCGCGCGATCGGGCTCCGCGCGATCGGGCCCCGTCCTCCGCCGCCTCGTCCGGGGATTCCTCCACTGCCTCGTTCGGCGCTGGGGGCCCGGATGCACCGGCCGCCCGGCTGTCACCCGAGGCAGCGGGTCCCGGCCTCCCCGGGGCCGAGGCGCCGCCCCCGGGCGCGGGCGCGGCAGCGCCGGCCCGCGTGCAGGGGGCGTCCCGCGCGACTGCGGCACGCTGACGCCCGTAGGGGAGACGTGTCAGGGCACGCGCGTCGGGGCTCGTCTGGGCACGTCCGTAGGGGAGACATGTCAGGGCATGCCCGTAAGGGACAGGCCGTAGGTGTGCTGCCGTAGGGGACAGGCCCGTAAGGGGCATTCCGGAAGAGGAATCCCGTAGGGGGGATCCCCGTAAGGGACCCCCGTAGGAAGCGCCCTTATAGGGGACACCTCGACGTCCCCCAGGCCGACGGCCGTCACCGCTCGGCCGCCCGCCCGCAAACAACCCCGCACGCAAACAACAACGGAGCGCGTTCCTCAATCCAAGGAACGCGCCCCATTGTCATTCGCATACCAGGACACCTGGTGGAGCCGGGACGGCTCACCACAAGCCGTCCGGCGTGCCCCAGCGCTACACCGCCGGCAGCGACTCCCCCTGTACCGCCTGGATGTCCAGCTCCACCCTCAGCGTCGTGCCGATGGCGGCGATGCCGGCGGCCACGACCTGGTTGTAGTTGAGCTTGAAGTCGTCCCGGCGCAGGTCGGCGGTGGCGTGGAAGGCCGCGCGGGTGCCGCCCCAGGGGTCGGGGCCGGAGCCGAGGTAGCTCAGGTCCAGGTCGACCGGGCGGACGACGCCGTGCAGCGAGAGTTCGCCGTGGACGGTCCAGCGGTCCGGGCCCGCGGGCTCCAGGCCGGTGCTGCGGTAGGTGAGCTCCGGGTACTCGGCCACGTTCAGGAAGTCCGCGGACCGCAGGTGGCCGTCCCGCATGGCGTTGCCGGTGTCGATCGTCGCGGCCTGGATGACGGCCTCGACGCGGGACTCGGCGAGGTTCTCGGCGATCTGGATGCGTCCGCCGAACTCGGTGAACCGGCCGTGCACGCTGGAGATCCCCAGGTGCTGGGCCACCGCGGCCACCGTGGAGTGCGCGGGGTCGATGGTCCAGGCGCCGGGCGGCGGCAGTTCGGTGCCGCCCTGGCGGGCCAGCACCACGTTCCCGGCGTTGAGCCGGCCGCTGGCCGTCACGATCGCGCTGGAGGCGACCGGGGCGTAGCCGACGGCCGTCACGATGACCGTGTACGAGCCGGCGGGCAGCGGTTCGGGGCTGCGGATCACGCCTTCCTCGTCGGCCGAGGCGCGCAGGACCTGCGAGCCCGTCATGTCGGTGACGGTGAGCACCGCGTGCTGCACCGCCCAGCCGTCCCGCGTGCGGACCTGGGCCCGCACCCCCGCGGCCGACGCTCCGGTCGAAGTCATACCCACTCCCGTTTTCCTCCCTCGTACACATGTCGGGCCCCGGACGGCAGTCTGCAGGCCGTCCCCTGCCTGTGCGCAGGTGCCGTCCGGGGCCCTGGGGCCCGGCCCGCCCGCGTCTCCGCTCATAGCGCGTCGCGGGCCGGGGTCTGGCGGCCCGGGCGATTCCCGGGCTGGTGGTGCCGTGCGCGGGATGCGTACGGCACCGGGTGGGGGACCGGCCGGGTTCGACGAACCCGGGCCGGGCGCTGCGGCCCCTGATGGAGCCAGAGCGCCCGGACCTCGGTCAGTCCTCCGGGTGGGCGAGTTCCACGTCGTGGCCGTCGACCCCGCGGGCGTCGACCGTGAGGCCGCTCGCGACCGGCGGATAGCCGCTGGCTATGACGGTGTACTCGCCGGCGTCCAGATCGGTGAAGGCGTACGCGCCGTCCTCACCGGTCGTGGCGGTGGCCACGACGTTGCCCGCCGCGTCCACCAGGGTGACCCGCGCGTCCCGCAGCGGACGGCCGTCCGCCCCGGCCCGCACGACGCCCTGGACCCGGGCGCCGGACAGCAGCTCGACCTCGACGCGGGTCGTGCCCTGCACGCTCACCTCGACCGGCAGCGCGATCGGACGGTAGTCGGCGGCGTTCACCGCGATGGTGAACGAACCGGCGGCCAGCTCGTCGAAGGAGAAGTACCCCTCCTCGCCACTCGTGCCGGTGGCCAGCACCTCGCCGCGGACGTCGGTGACGACGACCATCGCGCCCGCCACCGGGTCGCCGCTGACCGCGCCGCGGACCTGGCCGCACAGGCCGCTGGTGCCGCTGAGCAGGATGTCGTAGGCGAGCGGCTGGTCGCCGACGACGACCGTGGACGCCTGCGGCTGGTGGCCGTCGGCCGCCGCGATCAGGACGTAGCTGCCGGCGCCGGGGGCGTTCAGCGCGTACGAACCGTTCGTCTCGACGACGGACCGGCCGAGCTGCTCGCCGCCGAGCGAGATCAGCGTGACCGCGGACCGCGGCACCGGGTTGCCCTCGGCGTTGCGGACGAAACCGTGGATCGCCGGGCCGGTCGGGGCGTCCGCCTCGGGGGCGAGCGTCGCGATCGGCTGGGTGTCCTGGACGGGACGGGGCGCGGCTGCCGGGGCCGGGGTGGCCGCGGTGGCCGCGGTGGCCGCCGGGGTCACGGACGGGGCACCGGCCAGGGCCGGCTCCAGCTCCTCCGCACGGGCGGCCGGAGCCGCCGCCGGGGCGTCGCCCTCGGAACCCTCGGAGCCCTCGGACAGCCCGCCGCGGGTCTTCAGCGCGACCTCCTTGATGAAGATCGTGAAGAGGAAGGCCAGCAGGGCGCACGGAGCGGCCCACATGAAGACGTCGGCGACGCCGTGCCCGTAAGCGCTCTCCATGACCGTACGGAAGGGGGCGGGCAGCGCGTCGAGGTCGGGGATGCCCCCGCCGCCGGTGCCGCCGTGGCCCATCTGCGCGGCCTTCGGACCCAACTCGGCCAGGCCCTCCTGGACGTAGTGCGTGACGCGGTTGGCGAGCACCGCACCGAGCGCCGAGACACCCACCGCACCACCGAGGGAGCGGAAGAAGGTGACGAGGGAGGAGGCGGAGCCGAGGTCGGCGGCCGAGACCTGGTTCTGGGTCGCCAGCACCAGGTTCTGCATCATCATGCCGATGCCCAGGCCCATCAGGGCCATGAAGATCGCGACCTGCCAGTAGTCGGTGTCGTACCGGATGGTGCTCAGCAGGCCGAGACCCGCCGTCACCAGCACGCCACCGGAGACCAGCCACGCCTTCCACCGGCCGGTCCGGGTGATGACCTGGCCCGAGACGGTGGAGGAGACGAACAGACCGGCGATCATCGGGATCGTCATGACACCGGACATCGTCGGCGACTTGCCGCGCGCCAGCTGGAAGTACTGGCTGAAGAAGACGGTGCCGGAGAACATCGCGATACCGACGAACAGCGAGGCCACCGAGGCCAGGGTGATCGTCTTGTTGCGGAACAGCCGCAGCGGGACGATCGGCTCCTTCGCCTTGGACTCGACGAACACGAAGATCGCGCCCAGCACGATCGCGCCGCCGACCATGACGAAGGTCTGCCAGGACATCCAGTCGTACTTGTCACCGGCCAGCGTGACCCACACCAGCAGCAGCGAGACCGCCGCGCTGATGAAGAAGGCACCCGCCCAGTCGACCTTGACGCCCTCGCGCTTGACCACGGGGAGCTTCAGCGTCTTCTGCAGCACGATCAGCGCGATCACCGCGAACGGCACGCCGACGTAGAAGCACCAGCGCCAGCCCATCCAGTCGGTGTCGGTGATGACACCGCCCAGCAGCGGACCGCCGACGGTGGCCACGGCGAACGTGGCGCCCAGGTAACCGCTGTAACGCCCGCGCTCACGCGGGGAGATCATCGCGGCCATGACGATCTGCGCCAGCGCGGACAGACCGCCCACGCCGATGCCCTGCACGACACGGCAGGTGATCAGCATGGAGGTGTTCTGCGACAGGCCGGCGACGACCGAGCCCGCCACGTAAATGATCAACGCGACCTGGACCAGCAGCTTCTTGCTGAACAGGTCGGACAGCTTGCCCCACAGCGGGGTGGTCGCCGTCATCGCCAGCAGGGACGCGGTGACGACCCAGGTGTAGGCGCTCTGGCCGCCGTGCAGATCGTGGATGATCTCCGGCAGCGCGTTGGAGACGATCGTCGACGACAGGATGGCGACGAACATGCCGAGCAGCAGCCCGGACAGCGCCTCCATGATCTGCCGGTGCGACATGGGGGCCCCGTCGGGGGATGGCGCTCCCCCGTGCTTGGCGTGGCCGCCCCGCACACCGGCTGGTGTGGTCGTAGCCATGTAATTCCTTTTCATCCTGCGGGTGTACGGGTGGAGGGATCGTGGTGCGCCCGGGTCCGGCAGTCGCCGAAGCTCGCGCGGAGCCTGGCGAGCAGTTCGTTCAGGCGCCCGACGTCGGCGTCGGACCAGTCCTCCAAATACCGGGCGAGTGACGCGGTGGAGCGGCGGGTCAGCTCCGCCAGGAGCTCCCGGCCGCTCGGGGTGAGGCGCAGCAGCCGCGACCGCTTGTCCAGCGGGTCGGGCTCCCGTTCGATCCAGCCCCGCTCCGCGACGTGGGCGACGTGCCGGCTGGTCACCGACATGTCGATCGCGAGCAGCTCGGCCATCCGGCTCATCCGCATCTCGCCGTATGTGTCGAGGAGGGTGAGGACGCCGGCCGAGGCGGGCGGGCAGTCGTGGGGGAGAATGCGCCCCATTTCACGCTTGACAGCACCAATGGCACTGAGTTGCCGGGCCAGCTCCTCGTACTGACTTTGAGCGGCCATGGGCACCTCCACGCATTCATTTGTTGCTTAGGGCAACCATAGGCTACTTGGTTGCTGAAGGCAAACTAAATCGGGCGTATGAGGTAAAGGGAACGAAAAGACTGTGCTTGCGGCAGGTCAAGCCGCCTAAGGCACCCGTGACCACCGTGAACGCGAGCCACACCGGGCCCTGGCGTGCCCCTCGGACCCCGTTTTCGCTAGGGTCCTGGCCTATGGCGAACTACCAGCAGAACCCGTCGGACGGCCACCACGACCCGGCCGGCAGTACGCAGATGTTCCGCGCCTTCGTGGACGAGGGCGCCCCGCAGACCGGCGGACGGGCCGCCCGCCGGCAGGCGTCGTCCGGCCCGAAGGTCGGCCTGATCGTCGGCATCGTGGTCGCGATCCTGATCGTCGCCGGAGCGGTGTGGCTGGCGCTGCGCTGATCCGGCGGTCCGGCGGGAGGGTGCGGGCGCGCGTCGCGTGTCGGCGTGTGCGGGCCGTGCGTCCTGTCGGTGATGATCGCGGTGCTGGGGCGTCGGTGCGCTGATCGCGGCGAGCTCGTCTCGGTGGGCTGTGCCGGGGGCGCCGAACGGGAGCCGTGGTGGCGGGCTGCGCACTGTCTGTAGGTGACTCGGTGGCCTCTACGGATCTACGGAGAGGGCGCCCCGCACCTCTATATAGGGGTCGCTGCGCCGGGGAGTTTGGCCGACCGGTTCGCGTCGTCGCGGTGTTCCGCGGCGATCCGCTCGTCGCTGTGTGCGCGGCGCGCTGTGGTGGGGCGCCGTGGTGGGGCGCTCGGCCGTGAGACGCGCGGGCGTGAACGCGGGCGCGGGAGTGAGCCGGACGCGGGCGTGAACGCGGGCACGGGCTCTCGTGCGGGAGCCGGCGTGGACGCGGGCGTGAGCGACCGGGGGAGGCGCGCGTCGTGCGGGTGCTCCGGCGTCGTAACGCCTCGCGAGTGGCGGCCGTGGTGGGTATGGCGGCCGAGGCTGGTACGGCGGCTGCGGCTGGTGTGACGGTAGAGATGAACTGCGGGTGGAACCCGCCCACTTCGCCCTACGGATGACGATGCAGCCGCTTCGTATCCCTACGGATCCCTACGGAGCCGTGGCTCCCGGAGCGGGCAAAGCGCGAGCCGCCGGGTGGGTGTCGCCTGTGACCCGGGGGCGCTGCGTCTGCGGAGTGCTGGGGCCCGGGAGCGCCCCAGAGGGCGAGTCGGGGGTGCGGCCGTCCGTCGGGACGGACGCCTCCACGGACGCTTCCATGGAACAGTCGTGCGGAGACGAGCGCTGCGGGCGCCGCGTGCGCTGCCTGCCGGTCGGCCCCCGTCGCGGAGCGGCGGCTTTCGCCGCCCGCCGAACCGTCCGGTGCAGTCAGGCGGCCACGGTCGTGCCGCCTGGTGGGTCGCGGCTCAGTCGGAGATGAGCCCGTCGCGGAGCTGGGAGAGCGTACGGGTCAGCAGCCGGGAGACGTGCATCTGGGAGATGCCGACCTCCTCGCCGATCTGGGACTGCGTCATGTTGGCGAAGAAGCGCAGCATGATGATCTGACGCTCGCGGGGCGGGAGTTTGGCCAGGAGCGGCTTGAGGGACTCGCGGTACTCGACGCCCTCCAGCGCGCTGTCCTCGTATCCGAGGCGGTCCGCGAGGGAGCCCTCGCCGCCGTCGTCCTCGGGCGAGGGGGAGTCCAGGGACGAGGCCGTGTAGGCGTTGCCCACCGCCAGGCCGTCGACCACGTCCTCCTCCGACACGCCCAGGCAGGTGGCCAGTTCGGCCACGGTGGGGGAGCGGTCCAGCTTCTGCGCCAGCTCGTCGCTGGCCTTCGTCAGCGCAAGCCGGAGCTCCTGGAGGCGTCGCGGGACGCGGACCGACCACGAGGTGTCGCGGAAGAACCGCTTGATCTCGCCAACCACCGTCGGCATGGCGAACGTCGGGAATTCCACGCCGCGTTCGCAATCGAAACGGTCGATGGCCTTGATGAGGCCGATCGTTCCGACTTGGACGATGTCCTCCATCGGCTCGTTGCGGCTGCGGAAACGTGCCGCCGCGTAACGGACAAGAGGGAGGTTCAACTCGATGAGAGTGTCACGGACGTAGGTGCGCTCCGGGCTGTCCTTGTCGAGCGTGGCCAGTCGCAGGAACAGGGAGCGGGAGAGCGTGCGGGTGTTGATGGCGTCGTCGTCGTGCGCGTGAGGTGCCGGCGCGGGAATCGCGGGAAGCACCTTCGAGCTGCCCAGTTCTGCGGACATGCCACCCCCTTGAGGTCGCGGTCGGAACGCTGTTGGCGCTCTCGGCCCAGGTCAGGTCGAGAACTTTTGCCTCCACCTGAATACCGGAGGCTGCGCCGCGGCAAACGCGGTTCATGCAGAATGTCACATGTCGGCAACGCGCTGTAGCGCCAAGTCGACATATCCGTGCAGGAACGGGTCGCTCGTTCCGGTTACGCCTCGATCCTGTTTGCGGACCGCAGACGGGCGAAGCTCCGCGACAGTAGCCGCGACACGTGCATCTGCGACACCCCCAACTCCGCGCTGATCTGTGATTGCGTCAAGTTGCTGTAGTACCGGAGCAAAAGGATCCGCTGCTCGCGCTCGGGCAGTTGTACGAGCAGGTGCCGTACGAGGTCCCGGTGCTCCACTCCTGCCAGCTCAGGGTCCTCGTAGCCGAGCCGGTCGAGCAGGCCGGGCAGCCCGTCCCCCTCTTGGGCGGCTTCCAGGGAAGTGGCGTGATATGAGCGCCCGGCCTCAAGGCAGGCCAGCACCTCGTCCTCGGCGATCTTCAGCCGTTCGGCGATCTCCGAGGTGGTGGGGGAGCGGCCGTGCAGCACGGTCAGGTCCTCGGTGGCCCCGTTGACCTGCACCCAGAGCTCGTGCAGCCGGCGCGGGACGTGGACGGTGCGGACGTTGTCCCGGAAGTAGCGCTTGATCTCCCCGACGACCGTCGGCATGGCGAAGGTGGGGAACTGCACCCCCCGGTCCGGGTCGAAACGGTCGATCGCGTTGATCAACCCGATCGTGCCGACCTGGATGACGTCCTCCATCGGCTCGTTGCGGCTACGGAAACGCGCCGCCGCGTAGCGGACCAGCGGGAGGTTGGCCTCGATGAGGGCGGAGCGCACCCGGGCGTGCTCCGGTGTGCCGGGTTCCAGACCGGCCAGCTCGGCGAAGAGGACCTGTGTGAGCGCCCGGGTGTCCGCACTCCGGCCCTCGCTCCTGCCCTCACCTCTGCCCTCGCGGGAGGGTGCCTTGGGCGCAGTTCGGGCCGTCACGGTCACGCCACCCTTCACAGACCATCCGGTCACAGTCCATTCATCCGGCAAAAGCGGTCATAGCATCACAAGACATGTGCACTGTGTGCAAGCACCGTATAACGCCGTGTTGGTCGCAGAGTTGAACGCCGGTGCGCGGTGTTGTCCCACGCTCGGCGGGCGCGGCGAAGAGGGTCGTGAGGGGGTGTTCCGGCTGGGCCGGACGGGTGAGGCCGGGTGGTCCGCGCGGTGGGCCGATGAGCCGGGGCGTGGCCGGTGACGGGCCCGCAGGGGAAGCGGTGACAGGACCCGTACGGGGACGGGAGGGGGACCAAATGGCCGGTGGGGGGATGGGGAGAGCGTGGTGGCGCCGGTGGAGTGGCCGACGGGGGTGCGGTGGAGGCGCGGGGGAGGCCCCGGGATCTGTGGGGCGGGTGGGCCTTCAGGTGGCCGGGTTGGGTCTTCGGGCAGGCGGGCGGCGGCCTCCGGCCCCGGTGGCCCGGGGTGCCCCGACACGGGTCCGGGCGGGCCAGGCAGGCGGGTGGCCTCCGGCCCGGTGGCCCAGGGCGCTCCGACACGGGTCCGGGGCGCCCCCGATGTGTCTCAGGGGCGCCCCGGGTGTGATCTGGGGGTGTCGGCTCAGAACTCGTAGTCGGCGATCACCCAAGTGGCGAACTCGCGCCACTGCCCGGCGGCGGCCTGGTGCGCCGGGTGCTCGATGTAGCGCTTGAGTGCGTCGCGATCGGCGACGGCCGAGTTGATGGCGAAGTCGTACGCGATCGGCCGGTCGGTGATGTTCCAGGCGCACTCCCAGACGTCCAGCTCGGGGATCTGCCCCCCGAGCTGCCGGAACGCCTCGACGCCGGCCTCGACGCGCGGCTCGTCGCGTCGGACACCGTCGTTGAGCTTGAACAGGACCAGGTGGCGAATCACAGGGGCGCTCCTCCGTACGTACGGGCGGTGCCGGGACGGGCGGGTGGCCGGGCCCCGCGGGCCGGTCCGGGCTGTTCCATCGGGTGCCTAGGCGACGAGCTGCGTCATGAACTCACCCACGCCGTGGGCCGCGGACGAAATGCCCTCGAACCCTATTTGGACGAGGTCGGCGGCCCGCGCCGGCGAGGTGATGATCGTGTACAGCACGAAGACGATGACCACGTACATCGCGATCTTCTTCGCGTGTGCCATCTCTCCCGTCTCCCCTACCTGTCCCGTCTCCCCGCGGAAGCCCGCGCGCGTCCCGGCGCGGTCGGGCGAGTCTAACCACAGAAACCGCACGTCAGGCGCGGGGTCCCAAAGGGTGGTAGGCGTCTCATCACACCGGAGGTGATCTTCCGAACCGCTTCCCGGCTCCGCCCCGGGCCGGGCACAGGGGTGCTGATCAGCGTGTTTCGGGACCAAAGCCTCGTACAGGAGAGGCCCTTCGGCCACCCGTAGGGGTGTTCGGGAAGAGCAGGATGGGGGAAGCGCCCGCGGATCTGGCAGGAATCCGCGACGGCCGCGACCGTGACCTCACTGCGGGGTCCACGCCGTGAGCTTTCCCCCTGACGGCGGCGTGGGCTTGGAGGTCCGGTACCCCGGGGGAAGCGGCTTGTCCCCCCGGTGCCGCTTCCCCCGCACACTTCTTCTGGGGCGCTGGTGACGTTTGGGGGTGCTGGTGCCATGCCACCGGTCGGCCTGTCGCGGGCGGGCCCGAGTCCTCGTCCGGCGCCCCCGCTACTGCCTCCTGCTGCCGTCCCCTGTCCCGGGCCCCGCGCGTCAACCGTGCGACAGTCCGGCGCAAAGGTCGTCCGAGGCGGCGCGCGCCCCGTCCACCGGCGCGGACGAGTGGGAATCACCGGTCCCGGGAGAACCATCACCCCTGGCCTCCGCCCCGGGAGCGCCCCCGGTCCGAGTCCCGGCGTGCCCCGTCCCCTGCCCGTTCCTCCCGCCCGGGGACTCCACCGGCCGGTCCGCCTTGATGGCCGCCCACAGCTCGTCCGCCGCGGGCTGGGCGACGGTCACCCGGTCGCCCAGGGAGTGCCACGGCAGCGTCACGAACGTCGTGCCGCGCAGGTCCAGGTCGCGCAGGGACAGGGCGAAGGAGAGCAGCTTGTTCGGGGAGTCCAGGCCGGGGTCGACGGTCATGGACTTGGTGGCGGCGTCGGCGAGCGGCAACAGGGTGGTCGGGTTGAAGCCCTGGCCCTTGATCTTTTTGAGCAGGCTCGCCAGGAAGGCCTGCTGGCGCTGGATGCGGCCGATGTCCGAGCCGTCGCCGATGCCGTGCCGGACGCGTACGTAGTCGAGGGCGTGCTGCCCGGAGACGGTCTGCGGCCCCTTGGGGAGCACCAGACGGCCGCGCGAGCCGCGGCGCGGGTTGAGGTCGCCCTCGTACACGTCTTCGGGCACGCACACCGGCACGCCGCCCACGGCGGAGGTCATCCGGGCGAACCCCTGGAAGTCGATCACCACCGTGTGGTCGACGCGGACGCCGGACATCTGCTCGATGGTGTTCTGCGTGCAGGCGGGGTTGCCCGCGCGGGTGCGGCCGACCGAGAAGGCGGAGTTGAACATGGCGTTCCGGCGCGGCGCGGTCCAGCTTCCGTCGGGGAGTCGGCACGGCGGTATGTCGACCAGGGTGTCGCGCGGGATCGAGACGGCGACGGCGTGCCGGCCGTCCTCGTGGACGTGCAGCAGGATCGCGGTGTCCGACCGGCCGACGGTGCCCCGCCCGCCCCCCAGCGCGTGGTTGTCGCCGGCGCGCGAGTCCGTGCCGATGAGCAGGACGTTCCGGCCGCCGACCGCCACGGCGGGGCGGTCCGGGCTCATGCCCTCCGCGCCGAACGTGGTGATGTTCCCGTCGATCTTGAAGTAGATCCAGCCCGCCCCCACGGCGAACAACACCAGCAGCGACAGCAACAGCAGCCCCACCGCCCGCAAGGGCCGACGCCCACCGTGACCGCCCACTGTCGTCCGGTTGCCCGCCGCCATAAGCACCCTCGTCCACACGGCTGTGCACGGAAGTAGCCCTCGTACTGACATAGACGGCCGGCACCGGCCAGAGGTTGTGAGCCGGTCGTCGGTTCGCCGGTCGTGAAGGGCGGATCCGGTCACGGGGGTCCCTCGGGCATCACTGGGCTCAGTGGGTGGCGCCTGACGGTGGGAGAGAAGCCTGGACGAGGGGGAGGCCCCGCCCTCACAGCACCGACAGGCCGCGCCTCCCCGTGCTCAACAGGCTCCCTGTGCTCCCTGTACTCGCTGGCCTCTCTGTGCTCACCTGCCTCACACGCCATCGTCCGCGCGCTCTTGGCGCGCCCGCGCAAGGGGTGGTGCACTCTGGGACAACCGAGGGCGGGCGCCGGCCCTAGCGTCATGGCATTCCGTGCCACGCGCGCCGTGGACGCCCGGATCTCGGCACCCAGAGGCCGCTATGGCCCGTACGGTGTCGCCCCTCGGGCGGACCCGTGGTCGTGCAATGTGCGCACAACAGGCATTCCGGACGAAGGGACATCCCATGCCGTACATCACCGTGGGCCAGGAAAACACCACGGACATCGACCTCTACTACGAGGACCACGGCTCCGGGCAGCCGGTCGTCCTCATCCACGGCTACCCGCTCGACGGCCACTCCTGGGAGCGGCAGAGCGCCGCGCTGCTCGACGCCGGCTACCGGGTGATCACCTACGACCGCCGCGGTTTCGGGCAGTCCGGCCAGCCGACGACCGGTTACGACTACGACACCTTCGCGGCCGACCTGAACACCGTGCTGGAGACCCTCGACCTGCGGGACGCCGTCCTGGTCGGCTTCTCGATGGGCACCGGCGAGGTCGCCCGGTACCTGTCCACCTACGGTTCCGGACGGATCGCCAAGGCCGCCTTCCTGGCCTCGCTGGAGCCGTACATGCTCAAGACCGACGACAACCCGGACGGGGTGGCGCCGAAGGAGTTCTTCGACGGCGTGGTCGCCGCCGCCAAGGCGGACCGGTACGCGTACTACACCGCCTTCTTCCAGGACTTCTACAACCTCGACGAGAACCTGGGCACCCGGATCAGCGAGGAGGCGGTCCGCAACAGCTGGAACACCGCGGCGAGTGGCGGGTTCTTCGCCGCGTCCGCCGCGCCGGCCACCTGGTACACCGACTTCCGGGCCGATATCCCGGCCATCGACGTGCCGGCCCTGATCCTGCACGGCACGGCCGACCGGACCCTGCCCATCGACGGCACCGCGCGCCGCTTCCACCAGGCGCTGCCGTCCGCCACGTACGTGGAGATCGAGGGCGCTCCGCACGGCCTGCTGTGGACCCACGCGGAGGAGGTCAACGAGGCGCTGCTCGCCTTCCTGCGGAAGTGACGCCGTACCGCCGGTAACGGCGCGTCGCGCGCGCCGGCGCGCGGCGGTGTGAAGTGCGCGGCGCATGACGGGCGCCGGCTCCCCACGGTGGGAAGCCGGCGCCCGTGTGCGTGCGCCTGGAGTCGCCGAATCCGCAAGCCGGATGTCAGCTGTCAGCGGCGCGGCCGATCGCCGCGCGGGGCCAGGGTGACGTGGCGCGGCAGGTCGGGGGCGGGGAGGCGTTCCCCGTCGTAGCCGCTCACGGTGCCGAAGCGGTCGGACGCGTTCTGCCAGTCCTCCCGTGCCCGGACGATGTCCTCGTGCTTCCGGCCGATGAAGTTCCACCACATGACGATCTCCTCCCCGAACGGCGTCCCGCCGAGCAGGACCGCACGGGCGGCGCCGTCCGAGACGTTCGTCAACGTCAGAGTGGCGCGGCCGGTCGGCAGGTAGCCGAGCTCGCCCGGACACAGCAGGGTGCCGGCCATCCGTACGTCCCCCTGGTCGACGAGCAGGCCGTGCTCGAAGGCGGGGTCCACGTCGAGCGTGACCGACGCGCCGGTCTCCAGGACGATCTCGGCGCCGAGCAGCGGTGTGAACGTCCGCACCGGGGACACGTCCCCGGCGAGCGCCCCCAGGAACACCCTGATCTCCGCGCCGCCGACCCGTACGGGTCGGGGCACGTGGTGCTGGAAGTCCCGCGCCGCGTGCCGGTGTTCCTCGGGGAGCGCCACCCACAACTGCACCCCGTGCAGGACGGTGGTCCGCTCGGTCGAGACCTCCGAGTGGCTGATCCCGTGGCCGCCCGTCATGAGGTTGAGTTCGCCCGGCCGTACGAACGCGTGGCTGCCCAGGCTGTCGCGGTGCTCGATCTCCCCGCCGAACAGCCAGCTCACCGTCTGAAGGCCGGTGTGCGGATGCGGCGCGACGACCATGCCGCCCGTCTCGGCGACGTCGTCGGGGCCGTAGTGGTCGGCGAAGCACCAGGCGCCGATCAGCGTCCGGGAGCGCTGGGGCAGCGTCCGGCGCACGGTCATCGCCCGCGGCCCGCCCAGCGGAACGTCCCGGGCGGAGAGCACCTCGACCCCCGGCACCCGGTCGTCGTCCTCGGCGGGGCAGCGCAGCTCGGCGGGGTTCTCTTCGACGTTGCTCACGTGCGGGGCCTTCCCGTGACGGGTGATTGCCGGTTCAACAGGGTCGCTTCGCTTCGATCGTAGGCCGAGGCGGCGGGGACGGGTCACGGGGGAAGGGGCCTGGTCGGGGGCGGCCGGACGGGCGGGGCCGGGGCCGGAGGGTCCGCCCAACCGCCGACGGTCGGCGCCTGCTCCGGCCTCCGTTCGCCGACGGTCGGCGCCTGCTCCGGCCTCCGTTCGCCGACGGTCGGCGCCTGCTCCGGCCTCCGTCCGCCGACGGTCGGCGCCTGCTCCGGCCTCCGTCCGCCGACGGTCGGCGCCTGCTCCGGCCTCCGTCCGCCGACGGTCGGCGCCTGCCCCGGCCTCCGTTCGCCGACGGTCGGCGCCCCCGGCCGCCCCCTCACCCACCTGCGGACGAAGCACCCCCCACCGGCCCCCGGCCCAGCACCACCCTGGCGAGCAGCCCGCCCACCGGCCCGAGGACGATCGCCGCGAGCGTGATCCACAGCGGCCAGGGCGTCAGACCGAGGGCGTGATCGGCCGACCAGCGGCCCGGCCCGGTGAGGGCCAGGACCGCGGCGGTGACGACCAGGACCAGCGGGTACTCGTAACCGTCGTTCTGCACCCACAGCCCATGGCGCCACTTGACGATGGTCGCGACCGTCATCACGCCCATGGCCGCCGCGACCGCCCCGGGCGTGAGCAGCCCGGCGGCCAGGAACAGGCCGGCGCCTATCTGGCTGGCCCCCGCGACGAGGGCGGTGAGACGGCCGCCGCGGAACCCGTCCTGCCGGAATTCCTCGGTCCCGCCCGCCAGGCCGTGGCCCCCCAGCCGGAAGCTCACCTTCTGCACTCCGTGGCCGGCGATGAGGAGCCCCGCCACCAGCCGGAGGACCAACAGTCCCGCGTCCATCGTCTTCCCGCCCGTTCTCGTCCGTTCCTGTCCGTGCCCGTTCGTCGCCGTCCGAGCCCGGAGTCCTGCTGTGTGTCCGTCCGGTGCCGGGGTCAGCCGGCGGCGTGCTCGCCGATGACGGCGTGCGCGTAGACGAGGCCCAGGCCGTAGGCGCCGCCGTGCTCCTTCACCACGTCGGTGACGGCGCCGTACGTCTCCGTGCGGGCCCAGTCGCGCTGGAACTCCAGGAGCACCTGCAGCCAGGTCACCGGCACCGCGCCGGCCTGGACCATGCGCTGGACGGCGTGCTCGTGGGCCTGCGGGCTCACGCCGCCGGACGCGTCGGTGACGACGTAGACCTCGTAACCCTGGGCCAGCGCGGAGAGCGTCGGCAGCACGACGCACACCTCGGTCCACAGACCGGCGATGACGAGCTTCTTGCGGCCGGTCGCCTTGACGGCCTCGACGAAGGGGACGTCCTCCCAGGCGTTCATCGAGGTGCGGTCGACGATCTCCTGACCGGGGAAGACCGCGGCCAGCGGCGGGAGGAGCGGACCGGAGAACGACTCGGCCGCCACCGTGCTCAGGACGGTGGGCACGTCGAAGGTCTTGGCGGCCTTCGCCAGGCCCACGGTCGCGTTGATGATCGCGGTGCGGTCGCCGCTGCCGGTGCCGAAGAACATCTGCGGCTGGTGGTCGATGAACAGCACCGCGCAGTTGTCGGGGGTCAGCAGGTCGGGGCTGGGGGAGGCGGTGACGGCGGAGATGTCGGTGAGGGTGGCGGTGTTGGCCATGAGAGGTGACCTTTCGTAGAGGGGCGGCCCGGTGGGGGCGTCCCGTAAGGGCGGTACGGACGGTCGTCCGCCCGCTGCGGTGCGGTGATGGAACGTGCCGGGACCGGCGGGGTCAGGGCCGGGCGGCCGGTCCCGGTGGCTCGGATGGTTCAGGTGGCCGGGGTGGCCGGGGTGGCTGAGGTGGCCGGGGTGGCCGAGGTGGCCGAGGTGGAGCAGGTGGGTCAGGAGGGCCAGGTGGCTCAGAGCGCGAAGCAGGGGTCGAAGGGCACACTCCCGGCGCCCGGGCTCGCGGTATCCGCGCTCGCGGCGCCCGCGCCCCCGGCGCTCACGCCGGCGTCCGGCGTGAGCGCGCGCCGGGCGCGCCACTGGCGGTGCTGCTCCGACTCGGCGACGACCTGGCCGATCAACTCCGCCTGACGGGCACCGGAACGCCCCTCCGGGCGGGCGGCCTGGTAGCCGCCGAACCGCGCCACCGGGCTCCACGCGGGGGAGACGGGCGGCAGTTCCTCGTCCAGGCCCTCGTACTCACCGGCGGCGTACACGATCCGCCCGCCGGTGACCGTCAGCAGCGACTCGATGTGCGCGATGTCCGGCTCCGGCACGGCGAAGAAGTCCTCCGACAGGACCGCCAGGTCGGCGTAGCAGCCCGGCCGCAGCACGCCCTTGACCTCGTCCTCACCGGTCAGCGCGGCGCCCGCGCGGGTGTACATGGCGAGCGCTGTCTCCCGGTCCACGCGGTGCTGCGCCGAGCGGGTGGCCAGGCCGCCGACGGTCCGGCCGCTGACGAGCCAGTGCAGGGCGACCCACGGGTTGTACGTGGAGACCCGGGTGGCGTCGGTGCCGGCGCCCACGGTCAGCCCGCGCTCCAGCATGGCCCGCAGCGGCGGGGCGTCCGCGGCGGCGCCGGTGCCGTAGCGCCGGACGAACGCCTCGCCCTGGAAGGACAGGCGGTTCTGGATGGACAGCGCCCCGCCGAGGGCCGCGATCCGGTCGAGGCTGTCGGCGGACACCGTCTCCGCGTGGTCGAACAGCCACCGGTTCCCGTTGGGGAAGAGCCCCTCCGCGGCGAGCTTCTCGAAGACCGCGAGGTCGCGGCGGATGGTCTCGTCATAGGTGGCGTGCAGCCGGAAGCCCCACCCGTTCGCCATGAGGATGCGCACCGCCTTCTCGAACTCCACCTCGTAGTCGGCGGTGAGTTCGGGGCGGGGCTGCGCGAAGTTCTCGAAGTCGGCCGCCGCCCAGGTCAGGTTCTCGCCCGCGCCGTTCAGGCGCAGCCACGCGTCCCCGTCCCCGGGGCGCACCGTCTCCACCCAGCGGGCGAGGTCGTCGATCTCCTGGCCCGGCGTCTGCGGGAAGAGGTGGTAGGCGATGCGGACGGACAGCTCCCCGCGCTCGGCCAGCGCCATGACGGTGCCGTAGTTGTCGGGGAAGTTCTGGAACCCGCCGGCGGCGTCGATCGCCGAGGTCAGCCCGAACCGGTTCAGCTCGCGCAGGAAGTGCCGGGTCGATACCTCCTTGTCCGCGCCCTCCAGCACCGGCGCCTTGGCCAGCGTCGAGTAGAGGATGAGGGCGCTGGGGGCGGCCAGCAGCATGCCGGTCGGCTCGCCGTCCCGGCCGCGCACGATCTGGCCGCCCTTGGGGTCGGGCGTGGCCCTGGTGTACCCGGCGGCCTGGACGGCGGCGCGGTTGAGCACGGCCGACTGGTAGAGGTGCAGGACGAACACCGGGGTGTCCGGCGCCGCCTCGTTCAGCTCGGCGACGGTCGGCAGCCGCCGCTCGGCGAACTGCTCCGCCGACCAGCCCCCGACCACCCGCACCCACTGGCCCTTCGGCGTACGGGCGGCCTGCTCCCGCAGCATCGCCAGGCCCTGGCGCAGCGTCGGAACGCCGTCCCACCGCAGTTCGAGGACGTAGTTGAGCCCGCCCCGGATCACGTGGAGGTGCGAGTCGTTGAGTCCGGGGATCATCCGGCGCCCCAGCGCGTCGACCACCTTGGTGCCCGGCCCGATGTGCGGGGCCACGTCCCTGTCGTCACCGACGACCGTGATCACACCGTCCCGGACGGCGAGCGCCTCGGCGCGCGGCCGGCCCGGATCCCCGGTGTGGATCTTCGCGTTGCGGACGATCAGGTCCGCGGCCTCGTCAGTGGCCTGCGGAACCAACCCGCCGACCGGCACAGTCGACACCTTCGACAACCTCCTGTGGATCCTGTGGACGAGGGACGTCCGGCACTTTTTCCTTGATCGAGACCGAGACCGGACCCGTTCGGGTCGGTACGCGCCCGATTCGGTACGCGTTCGAGTCGGTACGTGTTCGAGTCGGTACGCGCCCTAGCCGATACGCCTCCGATTCGGTACGCGCCCGAGTCGGTCTGCGCCCGAGTCGATACCCGTCCGATCCGGTACGCGTCCGATTCGGCACAACGTCCGCACGGAAACGGCCGGTTCGGTACGTGCGCGTGCGGACGCCGGATCTTCGGTACGCGGACGGCGACCAGCCCCTTGCCACGCGGACGACGAGCAGCGCCGCTCGCAGCACCATGCTCGCCCGACCCGGCGTGCCCGTACGGCCGTTCAGTGCACCGCGTGCATCCTCAGAGCGCACTGATGCCCGCGAACGCCGCGTTCAACGGCGCATCGCACAGCACCGCACAGCACCGCACCGGCAGGCGGCGCCGCGCGCGAGCCGAGTCCGCCCGCCCTCGCCTCCCGCCCCCTCAAGCGGGCAGGCAGGCGCGGACGCCGTTCCGTCCGCCGTCGCTGAACGCCGACACGCGTTGCTGGGCGTTCCCGTGGTCCTGGGCGTTGGTCCAGGGCGTCTCATCGGCGAGCTCGGTCAGCGCCGCGCCCAGTTCGTCGGTGTCTCCCGGTTCGAACCGCAGGTCCTGGGCCCCGAAGAGGGTGGCCCCGGCCAGGCAGTCCGCCTGGAGCTCCTGGGCGGGTGCCTCGATCCCCAGGACGCGGCGCTGCACCGCGTGCCCCCATTCATGGGCGATGACCAGGTAAACCCATGAGTCCCCTTTGGCATACCCGTCTCGCATCAGCTTGCCGTCCCACGCGATGAAGTCACCGGCGGAGCAGTAGAAGGCGTTGTTCGCGAGCGCCGGCTGACCGCCGCACGCGGGGGCTCGCGGGGTGCCCGGGGTGTAGGTGCCGATCACCCTCGGGGACCGGTAGACGCCGGTGAAGTACGTGTTCCAGTTCGTCCGCCAGAAACGGTCCACCACCCCGACGGCGTCCCGGGCCTCCGTCTGCCACGCGTCGTCCAGGCGCTGCCCGCCGGGCGATCCGGCCTGTCCCCCTGGCGGGCCGCCGCCCGGTGCCCCTGACGGGCCGCCGCCCGGTGTGGTCACCCGTCCACCGCTGGACGCGCCACCCCCGCTCGGCGAGCCGCCGTCGTCCGAACACCCCACCACCAACGACGGAACGAGGACCACCCCCGCCATGAGAGCCACCCACCACGTGCCGCGACGCGCCGCCATGGGACCGCCTCCCCTCCCCGGGGCACCGGAAGCGGGCCGCGGAGCACGCCGGGAAGCGTGCCGCCCGCCCGAACGCCAGTGTCCCGAACGGAGGGCGGCGGGGGGAGTGCCGTACCAGGCGACGAGCACGAAGAACCCATGTGTGCCCGGGCCGCCCTACGGATCACGCACACGACATGCGACACGCCCCTCCGTGCCACTTCCCGTGGCGCGGAGGGGCGTTGATCACCTGCCCCCTCAGTGATGGCCGGAGCAGTACAGATGCTCCGACTGGACCCACCCGGCCCCCTCACGGTCCAGGAACCGGAACCGGGCCCACTCCCCGTCCTCCTGCTCCAGCCTCTTCCCCACTTCCACCCCTTCCCCAGGGTTCAGACGACCGATACGGAGATCGCCGGTGCTCGGCCCGGCGTAGTACGAATCCGGGCCCTCGGCATAGCAGGTGTCGCCTCGCCGCTGCTCGGCGCCGGCGGCGACGGAGACGGCGGCGACCCGGTTGCCGCTGGACTGGTGCCAGCCGCCGGACGCCACTCGGGGCAGGGGTCCGGCGGTGGCCGTCTGGGGCATCAGCCCGAGCGCCAGACCGGCACCGGTGGCCAAGAGGGCACCTATGGCGCCGGTGCGCCGCTTCGTGTTCGGGGACATCGCTCTGTCCTTTCGTCGTACGCGTCACCTCGGGGGCGCTCCTCCAGGACGGGCACCGCCGAGGCCGGGGCGGAAACCGTGCCGACCCGGCATACAGGGGGATGAACGGCGGTGGCGGGGACACAGGGGTGGGCGACGGTGACGCGTGGTCCATGGGAGGCCGGGCCGGTCATGGCGGTTGGCCGGACGGGCCCGGTGTGCCGGGGGACGCGGCGGCCTCCCGTCCCGGACAGGAGGGCGCGGGCGGGAGGCTTGATCGTCCGGGGCGGGAGTCAGCTCTCGCGGGCGGTGAGGGTGATGTCCGCCAGCCGCCCCGGGCCCTGCAGCGTCGCCCAGGTATCGGTGGCGGAGGGTACCTCGGGGCCGATCACCCGGCCCCGGTCGTCGATCGGCACGATGCGGTAGCTCCCCTGACTGGTCTGGCTCTTCTTGAACGCCCACAGTTGCGAGGTGTTCTTGAAGTTGGCGTTGCAGGGCTTCTGCCACAGGTGTGTGTTGTCCGTCTGGGGCACCACACACATGTCGTCGCTCGGCACGGAACTGATCTGGTAGACGTGCACCGCCTTGCCGTCGACGGTCTTCGGCTTGGGCGCTTCTTGTATCTTCCAGTACCGGTCCTTGTCGTTCACGACCGCGCCGTCGAACTGGATGCCGTAACCACTCGTCGTGCCGAAGCCGTCCACGGCCAGGATGACCCCGGAGTGGTGGGTGAGTTCCAGTTGGTACTGGCCTTCCTCCGGGGCTCCGTAGCCAGGGTGGTCCCCCGTGGCCGCGGTGGCGGGTGCGGCGGTGGCCGCGGTGGCGGCGGCGACGGCCGCCGCGATGAGAACGCCCGCGCGGCGTCCCCGGGACCGGGTGATGCGGTGCTGCATGGCTGCCTCCTCAAGGAGAGCTGAGACGGATCGGCCGGTACGCCGACCCATCTCCACGCTGCGGAGGCGATGGGGCTCCCGCATGGCTCGTTACGCCAAGCGAGGGAAGCGGTGCGCTCGGTGACGGCCCGGTCATCCGCCCTGCATGGGGCCGAATCCACCGCCTGACCAGCCGGAACGCGGGAGCGGCCGGACCGGCGGCGCGCTGCCCAGCGGACCGACGGGCGATGAGCGGACGGACGGGCGGCGAGCGGACGGACGGGCGGACGACGAGCGAACGGTGCCAGGCGGACGGTGCCGGGCGGACAACGAGCGCACGGGCGGGCGGACCGAAACCCGTACGCCGAACCGCCCGAACGCCTCGTCGCCCGCCCGGCGCCCGACGCGCCCCGCCTACCGGAACCCGGCCAACGGCACACGCCAACCCGCCGATTCCCACGAGCCGTTGACCAGGTACCTCACCTGTATGGCCCTGGCGTCCGAGCGCCCCGCCGGTCCGGGAGGGAGCGTGGGAACAGGCCCGGAAAGGCCGGGCCCCGTGCCAGCCCAGGAGCAGAGCCATGGAACACCGCACCGCCCGCAGGGCGACCCGCCGCACCAGCGTGCTGATAGCCACCGCGCTGTTGGCCGCGTCGGCGGCCACCGCCGCACCGGCCATCGCCGAGGAGGACCCCGGCGGCAACGCCCAGCAGGTCGAGACGGCCCGGCACCCGAACTACGCGGAACCGGACGAGGGCGCCTACGAGTTCAGCCTGGCCGGCGACCCCACCAAGAACATGATCCCGTACGAGTGGTCCGAGGAGGACGGCGCTCCCGTCACCGCCTACGGAGGCAACGCGACCGGCGAGCGGTCCTGGGACCTGGTGTCGGCGCGCGGCAAGTGGACGATCAATGACCAGGCCGTGGCGGTGTATCAGATCCGTTCCCACACCAACGGCACCCTGTGCGTGACCGTCGGCAAGTCCGTCATGGGCGCCGAACTGCGGCAGAAGACCTGCGACCCCAGCAGGGGCAACCAGGGCCAGTACTGGCTCTTCAGGAAGGCCGGCAACGGGACCTACCACCTCGTCCCCTGGAAGAACTACTCCCTGGTCGTGGGCCCGAAGGAAACGGGCGTCACCGAATCCCCGCTGACGCTGCAGGGCCGCAGCTCCACGAACAGGTGGAACGCCACCCGGACCGACGACTGAAGCGCCCCGAGCGCCCCTGAGACGCGCCCCTGAGACGCGCCCCACCACCCGGCCTTTCCCGCGCGAACGAGCCCCGCACACCAGGCGCCCCGACCCCGGCCACGCCCGTTCGGCCCGTCCGAGCGTCCCGGCGTCCCGGCGACCCGGTCGCTTGTCGCGCGGCGAGAGGCCGGGTCGGTTCGCGTAAAGCGGCAGGTTTCAAGGCGGGCGTGGCAGGTTTCTAGGCGGGCGTGGCGCGCTCACGGCGGCCGGCGATCCAGGCCGCGCAACCGATGGCAGCCATGCGGCCGGCACGCCAGGACCGATGGCAGCCATGCGACCGGCACACGGGCACGCCAGGTCGCCGGGGCCGGTCACGTCACGCCGGATGCCCACCCCCTACGGGACGGCCCTCGGCTCGCGCGGACGCGGCCACGGTGAGACGTGCCCCGGCGGCTCGGATGCTGGGCGTTCCCCGTCCCCCGACAGAGGTGAGGTCAGGCGTCACCGTTGAGCATGGCGGCCGTCAGGACGTTCCCGGCGACGCCCCAGCCGCCGTCGGCGACCTCGTCGATCAGTACGACGGTGGTGGGGCGGGCCCGCTCGCCGTAGATCTCCGCGTACAGGTCGGTGGTGCGCTCGACGATCTTCTTCTTGTCCTCGGCCGTGACGGTGCCCGCGGGAACCTTGAAGTGGGCGAAAGGCATGGGCTGTTTCTCCTTGATGAGTGGATCGCTTCCGTACGCGTAAGTGCGGTCGGAAGTGCGGTCGGAAGTGCGCGTCGGGAATGCGTGGCCGCAGGGCGTTCGTCGGCTGATGACGAGTCAGGGACCGAGTTGAGGAGCCGCCGGACGTGCCGCTACCCCCACGACGTCCGGAAGCGCCCTCACTCCCTCACTCCCTCACACCATCCCCCCGTTGGCCCGCAGCACCTGCCCGTTCACCCAGTGCCCCGCCGGACTGGCGAGGAAGGCGACCACCTGGGCGATGTCTTCCGGGGTGCCGAGGCGCTCCAGGGGCGGGGTCTTCGCGAGCTGGTCGATCTGCTCGGGCGTCTTGCCTTCGAGGAACAGGTCCGTGGCGGTGGGGCCGGGGGCGACGGTGTTCACGGTGATGTCCCGCCCGCGCAGCTCGCGGGCGAGGATGAGCGTGAGCGACTCGACGGCCGCCTTGCTCGCCGCGTACGCACCGTAGGCGGGGAACCGGGTGCCGACCACGGAGGTCGAGAACCCCACGAACGAGCCTCCGGAGCGCAGCCGCCGGGCGGCCTGCTGGGCGACGGCGAAGGTGCCGCGGATGTTGGTGCGGTACACGGCGTCGAGCACCGCCAGGTCGAGGTCGGCGATCGGCGACAGAGCGAGTCGGCCGGCGCAGTTCACGACGACGTCCACGCCGCCGAACTCGCGCTCCGCCTGGTCGAACAAGGCGGCGACCGCCTGCTCGTCCGCCACGTCTGCCCGCACGCTGACGGCCCGCCCGCCGACGGCGGTGACCGCCGCCACCGTCTCCTCGGCGGCAGCCGCGTCGCGGGCGTAGTTCACCACGACGGCCAGCCCGTCCTGGGCGAGCTTGAGGGAGACCGCCCGGCCGATACCGCGTGATCCGCCGGTCACGACGGCGACCCGCCCGGCCGCCGGAGAAGGACTGGAAGTGGGGTGGTTGGTGGTCATGTCCCCACGATGCGCGGCACCGGCCGACGGAACCAGGGGACGCCATCCCCTGTGTCGGCGGCCCGGCCGAACGCAGAATGGCGGGCATGGGTTCTGTGAGATACACCGAGCTGGGGGCCTTCCTCCGCTCGCGACGGGCACGCATCCGCCCGGCCGATGTGGGGCTTCCCCACGGGCCCCGCCGCCGTGTGCCGGGGCTGCGCCGCGACGAGGTCGCCCAGCTCGCCGGCGCCTCGGTGGACTACTACAACGAACTCGAACGCGGCGCCGGCTCCCAGCCCTCCGAGCAGATGATCGCCGCGCTGGCGCGGGCCCTGCGCCTGACCGCCGACGAGCGCGACTACCTCTACCGCCTGGCCGACCGCCCGGTGCCCGCGCAGGGCGGACCCGCCTCGCACGTCCACCCCGGCATGCTCGACCTGCTCACCCGCCTGACCTCGACACCCGCACAGGTGATCACCGACCTGCACGTCACCCTCGTACAGAACCCACTGGCGGTGGCACTGCTCGGGGACCACTCCGGCCTCCGGGGCGCCCGGGCCAGCTTCATCCACCGGTGGTTCACCGACCCCGAGGCCCGGCGGCTGTATCCCGAAGCCGACCACGCGGGCCAGTCCCGGGCCTTCGTCGCCGACCTGCGGGCAGCCGCCGCCAGACGGGACGCCAAGGACACCGAAGCCCGCACGATGATCAGCGAGCTGCTCGACACCTCACCCGAATTCGCCGCCCTGTGGGCCGACCACGACGTGGCATTCCGACGCGACGACCGCAAACGCCTCCTCCACCCCACCCTCGGCCTGATCGAGGTCAACTGCCTCAACCTGTTCAGCGAGGACGGCCGGCAGCGGCTGCTCTGGTTCACCCCCGCGGTCGGCACCGACAGCGCCGACCTTCTCGACCTGCTCGCCGTCCTCGGCACCCAGGAAGTCACCGGCCCGACACGCTGACGGACTCCCGGCCCCGGTGCCGGTCACCGGCGGAACCCTGGGGTGCCTTTGGGCTGACGACTGTCGGCTGACGGCTGACGGCTGTCGGGCGGGGGCTCCTGCGAGATCTTCGGGCTCGGATCGATCCCACGGAGGAGACGGTGCGAAGGTCCGAGTCCGCAAGGGACACAGCGCCCGTCCGGATCGCGTGTGCCGCAACGTGGCGACGCCGCCTCCGGGCGCGGGGAACACGCTCAGTAGACGCAGCATTTGTCCGACGCACCGGGCGGCCCTGAATACGCCCTCGGAGATCAGCCCAGCCCCCGCGCCGCCGCGCGTGCGGCCTCCAGGGCTCCGTTCAGAGCCGCCTGGCTGTCCATGTCGCGGCCGGCGTCCGCTTCGCGCGGATACGCGGCGGCGCTGCCGGCGATTCGGCTCAGCGCGTCCACGCCGCTGTTGTCGGCTCCCAAGCGAGCGAGTGCCTCGGATTCGGCGAGCGCCGTATCCACTTCGCGTACCCGTCGCGCGTAGGCCTCCAGCACCTCGACGCGTGCGACGAGGCCGCGATGAGCCTCGCCCAGCGGCTTCCGGCGCTGCCGGAGCGCGGCACGGCCTTCCGCGCTGGACACATCGCGTTCCGCGTCCGCCAGGAGATCCATGGGCTTCTGCAGCGCGGCCAGGTCGAAGGCGATCCGCCAGACCCTTTCCGGGAGCTCGGTCGCGTCACGTGCCGTGTCGAGCAGCCCTCGGGCATGCGCCTGCGAGGCCAGGACCTCGTGGACGCTGTCGTCCGCCCGGCGGACCAGATCCCGGAAGTCCGCCCGGAGCCGATCGGTGACAACGAAGGCGTCGCACAAGCGCACCGCCGTTTCCCAGTTGCGGTAATCCCGTACGTTGGCCGGCTCGTTACGGCGAGGAAAGAGCAGCTTCTCGATGACCGGGAGGACGAAGGCACCACCGAAGCCACCGAGCACCAGAGCCGGTATCAGCGCCGCCCACCACGGCCACCAGACAAAGAGCAAGCACGCGAGCACGATCAGAGCCGTGCCGATACCCACGAAGACGGTGAGAGTGCCATTGACCAGCACTCGCCCTCCCAGGCCCCAGGGCTGGGGCGCCCAGTCGGGCCGCGGCGGAGCCGACTCGCCGTGCGGGGGAACGCGCTCCGGCGGCAGGGCTTCCACCGCCTCGCGATCGGAAGCGGTGACGTCGGGGCGGAACAGGATGGGTGGCACGACAGGTCCTGGTCATACTCGGGCGAATACGGGCAGGCACTCATGATCCACTACGCGGCCGACGACGCTGAGCCGAAGCGCTCCCCAGTTGGTTGGCGGCGGTATCGGACAGTTCGCCGGGCGGGAAGTCTCGGTGGGATCTGCGGGACCGGATCCCACCGAGGAGACCGTGCGATGCCCCGCGTGCCCGGGGGCGCGGCGTCCAGCCGGGTCACGCGTGCTGCACGTGCGACACCGCCGAGCTGCGCGCGCACCACGCAAAACACCCCTCCGATCGCGTTTCCGCAGATCGGAGGGGTGTTGGAAGCGGTAGCGGTGGGATTTGAACCCGTCAGGATGACGCTTATCACCTGCGGGTTTCCCTAAGAACCGGACAAATCATGCCGATTCGATATTGCTGGATCCTTTGTCGTCTTATTGGATCGAGAAATGAGGCAGCTCACGAAGGTCAGGAGTGCAGCGGATCGTTGATGTCAACAGTGATCGACACTCCGGAAGTGGAAAGGAATACTGCGGAGTTAGCCGAAGCCTGAATTTCGGTGAAAGGGTTGGAATCCTCAAAGAAGAGAACCCACGCCAAGGAACCATCGGCGTGCAGCCGCACACAGAATCCGTATGAGCCGTGAGATATTCCCTCGCCTGCCCAGAGTGCACCTCCATCCGGCAGGGGGGCCGACCGGATCTTTCCGATGTCAGTCACCCAATCCGGGTCCTCCGTCAGTACCTCTTCGAGGTCGAATGCTTCCCCGATAGCAATCCCGCTCGCTGCATCGGAGCAGAGGGCGACTTCATATGATCGTCCGTCAGGGAAGTGCAGCCCGTCGAGCTCCGGAAGCTGGTAGTGCTCCCAGAGGTGCTCGATCGCGGTCAACTCTTTTTCTGGCATCCGCTCTTCCTCTTACGTTTTGACACATGTGTATGTGGCGGACGTTCTGTGAGCCCTGTGGGAGGTACAGGATTGCCTTGGGCGTCTCTGTTGAGCCCGGAATTCATGCGTTTCCGGAAGGCTTCTTTCCAAGTGATTCCATTGGGTGATGGCGGATATGGATCTCCAGGGTTGGCCCTGTGGATTGTAACAGGATTTCCAATTGCCCGAGCGGCATCGAGTAGTCGGTTGTCGTAGCTGACGAGCTTTTTCCTTGCCGGGCGTCCGATGGGCAAGCTCGATGTGTCAATGGCGCACTTTCGTGTTCTTCGCTCCACCTCGGGGCCCAACGGGAACGGGCCCTCGGGTTCGTGGAGCAGTTGTGGGAATTGACCCACGCACTGGAGAAGCGAGTACAACTACCCTTGGTCAACCTGCCCGGATTCACCGGCGGGGAAGTCCACCCCGGAGTGGATCTTCCGGCGGACCCCGTGGGCGCGGCTCGTGAGCTGAGGCGCTTCTGGAACTTGGGTGACGGTCCGGTCAAGCACCTCGCCCGGCGGTTGGAATCACATGGGCTCGTCGTCGTTGCCCCATCCGGGGCCGATCACGCTGCCGCCAAGGTGGACGCGTTCTCCAGCGCCGGGCTTCTGCGCCCCATGGTGGTGCTGACCCCTAACCGGGCCGACGACGTGCTGCGGTACCGGTTCAGCGCCGCGCATGAACTGGGGCATCTGGTGCTGCACTCGTCTTCCACCGGTGACAGCAGGCAGGAGCGCGAGGCCGACGCGTTTGCCGCGGAGTTCCTGACACCGCAGAAGTCCCTGCGGCCGTTGCTTCCTGAACGCATAGATCTCTCGCGGCTTGCGGTGCTCTCTCAGACGTGGGGGGTGTCGGTGAGTTCTTTGATCTACCGCTACCGCGAGTTCGGTCTTGTGTCCGACGCGACTATAAGCCGCGCCTACCAGCGACTGCGAGCACTGAGTACGCAGCCCGGGTTCGCGCCGGAGCCCGTACGGGGGTATCCGGGCGAGCAGCCGGTGATGCTGCGACGGGCATTCGAACTTGCCGCATCCGATACAGGGCTCACGATTCGAGAACTGGCCCACGAACTGGCCTGGAAGCCCTCGCGGGTCAGGGAACTGCTGGGCATGCCGGACACCCGGCCGGTGTTGCGGCTGCTCTAGCGGTTGGCGGCGGTAGCGGACGGCCGCCGGGCGGGAAGTCCCGGTGGGATCTGCGGGACCGGATCCCACCGAGGAGACCGTTCGATGCCCCGCGTGCCCGGGGGGGCGCGGCGTCCAGCCGGGTCACGCGTGCTGCACGTGCGACACCGCCGAGCTGCGCGCGCACCACGCAAAACACCCCTCCGATCGCGTTTCCGCAGATCGGAGGGGTGTTGGAAGCGGTAGCGGTGGGATTTGAACCCACGGAGGAGTTGCCCCCTCACACGCTTTCGAGGCGTGCTCCTTCGGCCGCTCGGACACGCTACCGAGACAGAGCTTAGCCCACTGGGGGCCGTGCGCCGAAATCGGTTCGATCGGCGGGCGGGGTGCGCGGGCGGGTGATCGTCTTGAGCAGGGCGGACGGACGGCCAGGATGTTCTTGGAGAGCCGGGGTGCTGCGGCTTGCGGGAAGGTCGGGGCTGGGGGAGCCGCAGATCCCGCACCCGCTCTCACCGCCCCCGGAAGAACCGCGTCAGCAGTTCCGCGCACTCCTCGGCCAGGACGCCGGTGATCACTTCCGGGCGGTGGTTGAGGCGCCGGTCGCGTACGACGTCCCAGAGGGAGCCGACGGCGCCGGCCTTCTCGTCGTAGGCGCCGTAGACGACGCGGTCCACGCGGGAGAGGACGATGGCGCCCGCGCACATCGTGCAGGGTTCGAGGGTGACGACGAGGGTGCAGCCCGTCAGGCGCCATTCGCCGGTGGTGCGGGCGGCGGCGCGCAGGGCCAGGACCTCGGCGTGTGCGGTGGGGTCTCCGGTGGCCTCCCGTTCGTTGTGGCCGGTGCCCAGGACCGTTCCGTCCGCGGACAGCACGACGGCGCCCACCGGGACGTCACCGGTCTCGGGGGCGCGCGCGGCCTCTCCCAGCGCCCGCCGCATCGGTGCGGTCCAGGGATCGCGCAGCGGGTCGGGCGCCGGAGGGGGGATGAGGGGGTCGGGATCGGGATCAGGATGGGGGAGGGGGGCGGTCATGCCTCCCAGTGTCGGGGAAGGGTTTCCGGTGCCGGGACGATCTCCCTGCGTCGGGGATGGCCTTCCTACGTCGGGGATGGTCTCCCAGTCCTGGTGAAGGTCTCCCGGCCCTGGTGAAGCCTCCCGGTGTCGGAGACGGCCCCCGGTGTGGGAGACAGCCTCCCGGTGCCTGCCGGGAAGGTCTCCCCCGTGTCGGGGCGGCCCCGGCGCCCGCCGGGAAGGCCCGTCGCGTCGGGACGGCCCCAGCGCCCGCCGGGAAGCCCGTCGCGCCGAGGACGGCCCCGGTGCCGAAGGAGCCCCCCGCATCGGGACGCGCGTCACCTCACCGCTTCGAGGACCTCCGTGCATCCGAGGGCTTCGGCGATCTGGGTCAGCGCGTCGCTGTCCAGGGACAGCAGCTCCCTCTGGTCGATCCCGAGGTCGGCGAGGAGCCCGGCGTCGCCGAGCGGTCCGTGGGGCGGGGCGGCCGGCGTGTCGGTGTCGGCCGCGGCTGGGTAGCCGGGCGGGGTTCCGTCCGCCGCCGTGGGTTCGCCGTCCTCCGTGCCGTCCAGGTCGAGGGTGTCGAGGTCGTCCGTGCCGTCCTCGTCGCGGCCGAGCAGTTCGTCGGTCAGCATGGCACCGTACGAGCTGCGGGCTGCGGCTGCGGCGTTCGAGATGAAGATGCGCGGATCGTCTTCGCCGTCCACGCGGACGACGCCGAACCATGTGCCTTCCTGCTCGATGAACGCCACCACCGTGTCGTCGTCCACCGCCGCCTCTCGGGCCAGATCGGCCAGATCGGTCAGGGTTTCCACATCGTCGAGCTCTGTGTCGCTCGCTTCCCACCCGTCTTCGGTGCGCGCGAGCAGTGCGGCGAAGTACACCGTGACTCTCCCACTGGTCATAGGCGTGCCGGGCCGGGCGGGACGGCGGTTGCGGCGCCGTAGGTCCCCGCCCATCGGAATCGTGGCAGAAACAACGCCTTCGCGCGGGGTCTTCGGCGCTGCGTCGTGCGGACGTTGTGAGAGATGTCGCTCATGTCCGTTGTGACGGAGGGGGCGGAAGTGGCTTTCTGCTACCAGCGGAACGTCCGCTACCAGCGGAACGTCCGCATTCGCATGGCCTGTCGCATACGCGCGGCCCGTGCCCGCCGCGGCTGCACCCGGTCGCGCAGCGCCTTGGCCTCGCTCAGCTCGCGGAGGAACTGGGCGCGTCGCCGGCGCCGGGCCGCGTCGCTCTCGCCGCCGCTCGGGGCGTCGTCCGCGTCGGCCGGGGCGGCCCGCTTCCGGGTGGGGCCCCGGTCGTCCGCGGTGTTCCGGTCGGCCGTCGTCCCACGGGCGTTGGGGCGTTTCCGCGTGCGGGGGCCGTCCTGGCCGGTGGGGGGCTTCGGGGGGCCGGGGGCCTTCCGGCCGGGCCGGCCGTTCGGGTCGTCGGGGCTGTTAGCGTCGTTCCGATCGGGCACCGCTTCACACCGCCTCGGGCCGAGGGTCACCGCCCGTCACCGATTCGGCCGACCGGGCGTCAGGGATCACCTTCCCCCGGCCGCTGTTTTGATACCACCGTGGCGGGAGGGCGCCGCCGGGAGCCGGGGGTTCCGGGCTCGGTTACTGTCGATGTCATGCGGATTCACGTCGTCGACCACCCGCTGGTGGCGCACAAACTCACTACGCTGCGCGACAAGCGCACCGACTCCCCCACGTTCCGGCGGCTCGCCGACGAGCTGGTGACCCTGCTCGCCTACGAGGCCACCCGCGATGTGCGCACCGAGCAGGTCGACATCGAGACCCCGGTGACGACGACCACCGGTGTCCGCCTGTCCCACCCCCGCCCCCTGGTCGTCCCGATCCTGCGGGCCGGTCTGGGCATGCTGGACGGCATGGTGCGGCTGCTGCCCACCGCCGAGGTCGGCTTCATGGGCATGGTCCGCAACGAAGAGACGTACGAGGCCCAGACGTACGCCACGCGCATGCCGGAAGACCTCTCCGGCCGGCAGGTCTACGTCGTCGACCCGATGCTCGCCACCGGCGGCACGCTGGTCGCGGCGGTGCGCGAGCTGATCGGGCGGGGCGCGGACGACGTGACCGTGATCTGCCTGCTCGCCGCGCCGGAGGGCGTGGCCGTCATGGAGCGCGAACTCGGCGGGGCGCCGGTGACCGTGGTCACCGCCTCCGTGGACGAGCGCCTGAACGAGGCCCGCTACATCGTCCCCGGCCTGGGCGACGCGGGCGACCGGATGTACGGGACGGCGGGCTGAGCGTCGGCCTCCGAGGAGCCCCGGGACGCGGTGTCCCGGGGCTTCTGTGGCGTTGAGCTCCTTCTGGGGCTTCGGTGACGACGCGGGGCGGGGTGAACGCCGGTCTCTGAGGAGCGCTGAACGCCGGTCTTTGAGGGCCCCGGGGCGTGGTGGCTCGGGGATTGCTTCCGAGCGCTCTTCGAAGCGTTCTGCAAAGCGTTTTTCGGAGCGTTTTTCGGAGTGTTTTCGGAGCGTCGAGGCTTCCCGGGAACTTCAGCGACGGCGCGGCAGTGGGCTCAGCACGTCGGGCTGGGGGCGGGGGACGCGGGGCGGTTCAGGGCGGCCAGGGCCTTGTCGGCGTCCGGGCGCTTGACCAGTTCCTTGAAGGTGTCGCCGATGATCAGATCGATGTCGGCGCCCGCATGGCCGTCGGTCCGGGGCTCGGCGCCCGCGAGCTGGGTGCCCAGGACCTTCAGCGCGCCCTCGCGGGCCGCCGCCGGGCCGAGCAGGACGCCGGTGCCCTTGACCTTCTTGTCGAGGGCGGCCGGGGCGTTCCCCACCTTGCCGACCTTGAAACCGCGTTTGCGCAGCTCGTCCGCCGTCGCCTTGGCGAGACCGCCGCGCGGCGTGGCGTTGAGGACGTTGACGGTGATGTCGGCGGGCCGGGGCAGCGGCCGGACGGTGGCGGGGCGGGCGGCGTTCCCGCCCGCGACCTGGCGGCACTCCTTCTTGTGGGACGCGCGGGGAGCGCTTTCCTTGCCGTCGAAGACGTCGATGAGCTGAAGGGTGCCCCAACCGGCCAGGGCGAGCGCGCAGACGGCGCCGACGATCGCGAGGACGATCCGCCGACGGTGGCGGGGACGGCGCAGCCGCGGATACCTGTCGCCCGTGACGCGGTACTTCTTACCGCCCATGCCCGGGGGCGTCAGCATGCTCATGGCCGCAGCGTAGTGCGGGCTGGGGGCCATGCCTACTAAACGATCAACGCGTGGCGCGAGACCCGACCCAAAAGGGCCAATATGCGCGCTGGTACCGCTTCACGAGGGCTGACATCGCGTCAGCCGCAGTGCCGGGTGGGGTGTGCGCGAGGCCGGGCGTGATGCCTGTGGGGATTGGGGGACGCCTGTGGGACCCACCGCGCTGTCTGTGGTGTCTGTCGCGGTGTCCGTGCGACCCGGCCGTGGCGTGCGTGCGACCTGGTGGTGGCATGCGTGCGCCCCGGTCGCGGCGTGCGTGGGTGTCCGGAGCGGTCAACCCAGTTCCAGGACGCGGGCGTGCAGTACCTGGCGCTGTTGCAGCGCGGCACGCACGGCGCGGTGCAGCCCATCCTCCAGGTAGAGATCGCCCTGCCACTTCACGACATGCGCGAAGAGGTCGCCGTAGAACGTCGAGTCCTCCGCGAGCAGCGTCTCCAGATCGAGCTGCTGCTTGGTGGTCACCAACTGGTCAAGGCGTACCGGGCGAGGGGCGACATCCGCCCACTGGCGGGTGCTCTCCCGGCCGTGGTCAGGGTACGGCCGCCCATTTCCGATGCGCTTGAAGATCACACGGAAAGCCTACCGGGCGAGCGGCTCCGGGCGCAGCCATGCCACAGGAGTCCGTAGGTGACAAATGGCGGCATTTGGGGAGGGGCGGGGTGGAACGGGGCCGACGAGGTCACGAGAGCCGCGCCGTGGGCCCCGGGGCGCCTTGCCGTGGGCCCTGGAGTGCTCCGCTGCGGGCACGTGCGTTGGGCTCGGCGCGGTGTCGCGTAGTGCTCCCCTTACGGGGTGCTCCCCTTACGGGGTGCTCCCCTTACGGGGGCGGCACGTCCTTTACGAGGAGAGGAGCGGCCTGCTCCTTATTGGGGGAAGTGGAGAAGCCCCTACCGGAGACCTTGGCCCCAGCTCTGGCCCCGGCCCGGGTCTTGGCCCTGCCCCGGGCCAGGCGAGTGGCAGGGCAGAGCATCCGGCAGGGCCCCCTTCTCAGCCGTTCGGCGACGTGGTGTGCCGGGGGCGGGCGGCGACGCTCGCGTCCGGTGTGGGGAGCGCGGTCGGCAGGCCGTTCGGACCGGGGAGGGTGGGGGACGCGAACGGTTCGTGCGTCGGGACCGGAGGCCGCGTGTTGGTGGAGGGCAGGGTGGGCGGTGTGGTCGGGACGGCGCCCGGCAGCGTGGTGCGCGGGGGCTCCGAGGAGCGGGTGGCCGGAGGCCCCGGACGGGAGGGCGAGGGGAAAGGGGAGTGCTCCGGCGTGCGCGTCGGAGAGGGGGAGGGGGACGGCGACACCGAGTGGGGCGGCGCGGCCGGCTCCCGCTGGGCCGGTGCGTCGTCCGGAAGCTGCGCCAGGTAGCCGAAGGCCGCCGCGGCTGCCGCTGCGACGGCGAGCGGCAGCGTGAAACGGGGGCGCGTCCACCGGCGCAGCGCCTCGCGCAGCCGCACCCCGCGGCGCGGCCCGCTGCCGGGTGGTGCGGCCGGGCGCAGGTCGCGGATGTCGATCAGGTCCGTGCGGGCCTGGAAGGCGCGGCGCAGCCGGACCTCGACGGGCCGTTCGGCGGGCGAGGCGCCGTCGGCCGCCGCCCCGTACCCGTAGGGGTGGGGACCGTCGGCCGGGTTTGCGGGGCCCGGTGCTTCGGGGGTGTTCACGACCGGCCTTCCAAGATCTTCTCCAGGGCGTCCAGGGCACGGCTGGCCAGGGACTTCACCGAACCGCGGCTGATGCCGAGCGTGACCGCGATCTGCGCCTCGGTCAGGTTGCCCCAGTAGCGCAGGACGAGCACCTCGCGGCGGCGGGTGGTCAGCTGGCCGAGGGCGGCCAGGACTTCGCGGTGTTCCTCGTCCAGGACGATGCGTTCCTCCGCGGAGGGCGCGTCCGCCTCGTACGGAGGGACGTAGTCGCGGGCGGTGCGCCGGCGCCGCAGCACCGAGCGGGCGGCGTTGACGACGGCGGTGCGCAGGTAGGCGAGCGCGTTGTCGACCTCGTCGAGCCGCTCGCCGTGGCGCTTGTAGAGCGCGGCGAACGCGTCCTGCACGACGTCCTCCGCGGTCGCCCGGTCGTCCACGAGCAGGACGGCCAGCCGGACCATGGTGAGGCGGTGCGCGTGGTAGAGCTCGCTGATCGTCGGCCGGGGGTCGGACGCCGAGGACGCGGTGGGCGGATCGATGCCCCCTACGTACGTCGGGGTGGCCCCGTAGGCCGGGGCGGGCCCGTGGGTCGGGGTGGGCCCGTAGGCCGACGGGGAGTCGTACGCGGCGGAGCGACGGTGGGCCCAGTGGTCCCAGAGGGGGCCATGGGATGCCGGTGCCGTGTCCGGGTGGGCGGGCGCGGGCGCGTACGTGGATGTGCGCGCGGGCCCGTACGCCGGTTCGTACGCGGATGTGTACGCCGGTTCATATCCCGGTCCGCGTCCGGGCTCGTGCGCCGGTTCGCGAGCGGGTGTGAGGAGTCGCGACGGGCGGGGAGCGGGGTGCGCGCCGCGCGACAGGCGTCGCCACAGCGCACGCCAAGGCCCCGGCACGGCGAACCGTGCCGGGGCGCTGGGCAGGGCGGCCAGATGATCCATGGATTCCCGGGACCGGAGCGGACGGTGGGGCGTCAGCGCTGGGCGCGGCGGCGGACCGTGTAGAGCGCCCCGGCACCCGCGGCGATCAGCGCGGCGGCACCGGCGCCGAGGACGACCGTGGTGGTGGACGCCCCGGTGTGGGCCAGCTCGTCCTTCGCCGGGGCGGGCTGCGCGCCGCCGGGGGTGCTGGGAACGGGCGCCGGCTGCTGGTCGCCGGGGACGGAGACGGAGGGAACGGGCGCCGGCTGCTGATCGCCGGGAACGGAGACGGAGGGCACGGGCTTCGCGGTGGGCTGCGCGCCGCCCGGGACGCTGGGCACGGGCGACGGACGGTGGTCGCCGGGGACGGAGACGGAGGGCTGCGGCTTGGCGGTGGGCTGCGCGCCGCCCGGGGCGCTGGGCTCGGGCGACGGACGGTGGTCGCTGGGCGGGGCGGTCGACGCCGCCGCCGGGCCGTCCGACAGGGCGGTGCTGCCGGCGGCGACGTACCGGGTGCCGTCGGGCGACCCGTCCGCGTACGCCGGACCGGCCGCCGCCAGCGCCGGAAGGGCGAGCGCCGCCAGCAGCCCGGCGGTCGCCGCGGCGCGCATCCGGCCGGCGCGGGCCCGGGGCCCGGACGCCGTGCCGGCGCCGTGGGCGTCGGCGGCGTACGCGGACGAAGACGAGGCGGGGGAAGTGCGTGATGTCACGGTGGCAACTCCACGTTCGGCGGGTGGCGCCTCCTGATGGCGCCCTCACCTGTGACGACGTGCGGCGATGGTGGGGGTTGCCGGTGCGCGGAAAGTTTTTTTCCGGGAGCTGGGCAGCACAGGAGGCACGCAGTACACCCTGGGCGGGACGCCACCGGCACGCCCCCACCGGCACGCCCCGCCGGCGCGGCACCCGCACCGGCCGGAACCGGCCCTGGGGCCCTGCGACCTCCGGCCGCCCACGGACGGCCTCACCGATCGACCACGCACCGCCTCACCGGCCGACCGCGTGCGGCCTCACCGATCGGCTGCGCGTGGCCTCACCGATCGGCTGCGGGCGATCCGGAGACGGCAAGGGGTAGCCGCGCACCCCGTGGAAGGGGACGCGCCGGGATGTCCCCGTGGCGGACAGGGGCGCGACGGCGGGTGACTACCTCGCGCCGGGTAAGCGCCCCCTGCCGCGTGGTGGCACCTGCCGGCCGACGGCCGGGGGACGGATACGCCGGAGCGGCCCTGTCCCCAAGACGCAACCGCGCGCTCACCGGGTCCGGCCCCGCCGCTTTTGCCGCCTCCCGACCCATCACTCCCTCCTTCGTTCCCCCTGGCCCTTCATTCCCTCCCGACCCGTAGTCGGCGCACCGTCTCGCCGAGTTCGGTGGCGATGACTTCGGCCGCCCCGTCCGGGTCGCCGCGGCGCACGGCTTCCACCAGGTCGGCGTGGGCGGAGTCGCCCAGGTCGGGGGTTCGGGCCCGCTCGCCGGTCAGTGCCAGCAGGTCGATCAGGCCGCGTCGCAGGACGGGGACGAAGGTGGCGAACAGGTCGGCCAGTACGGGGTTGCGGGCGGCGGCCACGACGGCGGCGTGCAGGGCGATGTCGGCGTCCACGAACGCCGCGTCGTCCGTGTCACCGGCCGCCGCGCGCCGTTTGGCCAGTGCCTCGTCCATGGCGGCCAGGTCGGCGTCCGTGCGGCGCAGCGCTGCCGCGCGGGCGGCCTGCACCTCGATCATCTGCCGGACCTCGTAGAGGTCGACGACCTCGGCGCGGCGCAAACGGGTGGGCCAGTCCTCGTCGGGCTCGGTGGCGACGACCGTGACGCCCGACCCCTGGCGCGACCGCACGAGGCCGGCGCCGGCCAGGGCGCGCAGCGCCTCGCGGACGGTGGAGCGCCCCACGCCGAGTTCCTTCGCGAGGGTGGTTTCGCCGGGCAGTTTGCTGCCGACGGGCCAGTGCCCCGCGCTGATCTGCGCCCGGAGCCGTTCGACGGCCTGGTCGACCAAAGGACTGCGGTGGAGCGGGGCGAGCGACATCTTTGTCACCTGTCAGGTTGTCTGAGGAGTTGTTCGCGGCTATGTTACCGGCCATGTCGTCGTGGGCGGTGCTTCTTCTCGGTCGCCGCGGCGGGGCCTGACGCGATCGGCACCCCGCCGCGGGGTTCCGTGCTGCCGGTCGTCCAACCGCACCCGCGAGAGGGACACCCACGCTGTGACCACGTCAGCCATCCCCCCTGTCTCCCCCACCGCGCCGACTCCCCAAGACGCCCCCGCGCAGGGCACCGCCCCCGCCGCGCGGGCCGGGCACGCTCCCGAAGCCACCGGGCACGCTTCCGAGGCGACCGAGCGCGTTCATGCCCCGCAAGCACCCGAAGCGACGGGGCACGCGCCTGCCCCGCAAGCCCCGCAACCCGCGCAAGCCCCCGGCGCACACGAGAACGCCCGCCCCGCCACACACCCAAGCGCCCCCTACGCAACCTTCCGCACTCCCGCCGGCCCCATCCCCGCCTCCCAGCCGCACTGGAACCGCCAGCGGCCGAGCGCCATGCCCTCGTACCGCTACCGCTCCGCGTACGACCGCGTCGAGGTGCCGCTGACCGACCGCACCTGGCCCGGCAAGCGTGTCACGCACGCCCCGCTGTGGGTGCCCGTCGACCTGCGGGACGGCAACCAGGCGCTGGCTGAACCGATGGACCCGGCCCGCAAGCGCCGCATGTTCCGCCTCCTGGTCGCCATGGGCTACAAGGAGATCGAGGTCGGTTACCCGTCGGCCAGCCTCACGGACTTCACCTTCGTCCGTGAACTGGCGGAAGGGGACCTCGTCCCCGACGACGTGACGATCGTGGTCTTCACGCCGGCGCGCCGCGACCTGATCGAGCGCACCTTCGCCTCCATCGAGGGGCTGCCGCGCGCCGTCGTCCACCTCTACACGGCCACCGCCCCCACCTGGCGGGACGTCGTCCTCGGCCGCGACCGCCGGCAGGTGCACGCGATGATTACCGAGGCCGCCGAGGACCTGGCGCGGCTGGCGGAACGGCAGCCGGAGGCCGACATCCGCTTCGAGTTCTCACCCGAGGTCTTCAACCTCACCGAACCCGACTTCGTCCTGGAGATCTGCAACGGCCTGTCCGCCCTGTGGGACGCGTCCCCGGAGCGCCCGGTCATCCACAACCTCCCGGCGACGGTGGAGATCGCCACACCGGACGTGTACGCGGACCAGATCGAGTACATGCACCGCCACCTCGACCGCCGGGACGGCGTGATCCTCTCCGTCCACCCGCACAACGACCGCGGCACCGGCGTCGCCTGCGCCGAACTCGCCGTCCTGGCGGGGGCGCAGCGCGTGGAGGGCTGCCTGTTCGGCAACGGCGAGCGCACCGGCAACGTCGACCTGGTCACCCTCGCGCTCAACCTGCACGCGCAAGGCGTCGACCCGATGATCGACTTTTCGGCGCTCGACGAGATCCGGCGCACCGTCGAACACTGCAACCGCATCCCCGTCCACCCGCGCCACCCGTACGCCGGAGACTTGGTGCACACCGCGTTTTCCGGCACCCACCAGGACGCCATCAAGAAGGGCTTCGCCCATCACGCGCGCCGCGCGGCCGAACTGGGCGTCCCCGAGAGCGAGGCGCCCTGGTCGGTCCCGTACCTGCCCGTGGACCCGGCCGACCTCGGGCGGGACTACGAGGCGGTCATCCGCGTCAACAGCCAGTCCGGAAAGGGCGGTATCGCCTACCTGCTCCAGACCGAATACGGCTTGGACCTGCCCGCCCCGCTCCAGCGTGAGTTCTCCCGCACCGTGCAGCACGCCACCGACTCCAGCGGCGCCGAGATCACCGCGGCGCACCTGTGGGACCTCTTCCGCACGGAGTACGTGGACCGGAGCGGACGGCTCGCCCTGCTGGACGCGCGGTGGGGGAACGGGACGATGACGGGAGCCGGTCCGCTGCCGACAGCGGAACCGGTCCTGGAGGCCCCGAAGGACCCGAAGACCCCGGATGCCCCGGAGACGCCGAAGGACCCGGAGACGCCGAAGGACCCGGAGACGCCGAATACCTCGGATTCCCCGAATGCCTCACAGACCCCGATTGCCTCAGAAACCCCGGATCTCTCGGAGGCCCCGGAAACGCACCGCTTCTCCGGCCGGTTCCTGCTCGACGGGCGCCCGGTCGAGTCCGAAGGCAGCGGTCCCGGACCGCTGACCGCCTTCACACGGGCGCTCGCCGCGGTAGGGGTGCACGTCGAAATCCTGGAGTACCGCGAACACGCGACGACCCCCGGAAACGACGGCCCGGCGGCGGCGTACCTCCAGTGCCGCGTGGACGGCGGCCGTCCCTGCTGGGGCGTCGGCCTGCACCCGTCGGTGCTGACGGCTGCCGCGCGGGCGGTGCTGTCGGCGGTGAACCGGGTGGGGGACGCCGCGGAAGCGGAAGAGGCACTCCTCGCAGCGGCCCCGCCGGCCGGCCGGGCCGTCCCCTCGGCCTGACCTCTTCCGATCACCGTCGGCCTGACCTCTTCCGGGCCCCTTCGGGCGCCCCGTTGACCGTCCCTGCCGCCTCCTGACCGTTTCCTGCCGCCCTCTGAACCTCTCCGCCCGCCTACCCGAGGAACTTCCGCAGGTGAGCGACGAGGGCGTCAGGACGCTCCTCGGGGATGAAGTGCCCGCACTCGGGGATCTCGGCGCCGTCGACGTCCTCGGCGTACTGCCGCCAGATCTCCAGGGTGGGCAGCCGGGCGGGCAGGCCGGACGAGCCCCACAGGGCCAGGACGGGCATGGTCAGGCGGCGGCCCGCGGCGGCGTCCTCCTCGTCGAGGGCGAGGTCTTGCTCCTGGGCCCGGTAGTCGTCGAAGCCCGCGCGCAGGGCGCCGGGGCGGGAGAAGGCGCGGACGTAGGCGTCGACGGCGTCCGGCGCCAGGCCGTGCCGGTTGTGCGTCCAGCGTTCGAAGAAGAACTCCAGGTAGGCGCGGATGTTGCCGCCGACCAGCAGCTCGGGCAGGTCGGGCTGGGCGTGGAAGAGCCAGTGCCAGTAGCCGGACGCCACGGAGGCGTCGAGCCGGCGGAACATCTCCCGGGTCGGGACGATGTCCAGGACGACGAGCTTCTCGACCTGGTCGGGACGGTCCAGGGCCCAGCGGTGCGCGACGCGCCCGCCCCGGTCGTGCCCGACCACCGCCGCCCGCTCGAACCCGAGCTCCCGGACGAGTTCGGCGATGTCCGCCGCCATCTGGCGCTTGTCATAGCCACTGGTGGGCTTGTCGGTGAGCCCGTAACCCCGCAGGTCGGGGGCGACGACGGTGTGCGTGGCCGCGAGCCGTCCCATCACCGGACGCCAGCACAGGCTGGTCTGCGGCCACCCGTGCAGGAGGACCAGCAGTGGCCCCGAACCCGCACGCGTGTAGTGCAGACGAATGCCGTTGACCTCGGCCACGCCGGTGGCCACAGCTGTGCTCATCGTGACTTCCCCTCCTCGTCCGGCAACTAACCGTCTGAGGAGGTTAGTTGTTCGCCGCCCGGGGAACAATGGGCTCATGGCGGTGGATGATGACTGGGTCTGGTACGGCGGACGCGTGTGCCTGGATTTCGTCAACACCCTTCGCGACCGCTGGAAAGAGCCCCGCGAGACACTCCACGAGCCGGACGACGTGCCGCGCTGGCTGCACGACGCCGGCCTCCTCACCGACAGCGCGTGCACGGTGGGGACGCGTACGGAGGAAGCACGTACGAAGGAGGCACGTGCGGAGGGAACGCGTACGAAGGGAACGCGTACGAAAGGAACACGCACGAAGGAGACGCGTACCTATGGAACGCCGGAGTTCGTGCTGCGCGCGGCCGTGAGCCTTCGGGAGGCCATCGACCGCTCGGTGCTGACCGTCGCGAACGGCGAGCCGCCGAGGCCCGTCGACATCGCCGTGATCAACGCGGCATCGGCGACGGTCTCCCACCCAGCGCCGCAACTGGCCCTCATCGACGGCCGACTGTCCCCGATCCGCGCGGTGCACACCCCCACCGACCCAACGGCCGGCCTCGCCCTCCTGGCCCAGGACGCGATCGAGCTGCTGCTCTCCGCGGAGATACGACGCGTCCGCGTCTGCGGTTCCGACCGATGCGCCCTGCGCTTCGTGGACCGCTCACCCGCCCGCAACCGCCGCTGGTGCTCGATGACCCGCTGCGGCAACCGCACCAAAGTGCGCCTCCATCAGGCCCGTTCCCGCGCCGTGGGGCCGTCATCCGGTCAGCCGAACGCCGGCGAGAAGTGACGAGCCGAAACCGCCCCGAGCGCGGTGCGCCAACCACAATCGGCGAACGACCCACCACACAAGCCGTCCACCCCAGGCAGGGGCCGGTCCCCACTCCCATTCTGGCCAAGGAATGCTTCATGACCCCCACAAGCCGTTCACCCCGAATGAACGGCACCAAGCCCCACTTCACCGCCTTTCCCATCCCGACCGTCTCCGCACCTCTCCTCCTCGACAACATCCCCCTCCGGAACATCCCCCTCCGGAACATGCCCCTCCTGAACGTCCCCCGGACGAAAGGCCAACCGCCCCGCCCACAGCGCCGTCCACGAGAAAAGGGAATTCCTAAGCTCATCGCATGAGCAATCACGACCACCGCACCGAGCAGGTGCCGGAACCGGCGGACCGGACGCTGCGCGCGCTCGCGGGAGAGGACGTGTGGGCGGAACTGGTGCGGCAGTCGCACGAACGCTGGCACCCGCCCGGCACGTTGCTGCTGCGGCAGGACGAGCCTGGGACCCACGTTCTGGCCGTGCTCAGCGGCGTCGCCAAGGTGGTGCGGACCGAACGCGACGGCAAGAGGAACCTGCTCGCCTTCCGGGGGCCGGGGGAGTTGCTGGGGGAGGTGGCGGTGCTGGCCGGGGGCGGGCGGCTGGCGAGTGTGGAGACGCTCGCGCGGTGCAAGGTCGGGGTGATGAGCAAGGCCGACTTCGCGCGGTTCATCGCCGCGCACGATCTCTCACCCGTGCTGGTGCGGTATGCCCTGGCCCGGCTGCGCGAGTCCGACCAGGCCCGGCGCGGAGGCGACGTCCTGCCCCGCCTCGCGGCGACCCTGGTGCGGCTCGCCGACCTCTCCAGCCGACCGGGCACCTGCCCCACCGGGCCGCTCGAACTGGCCCTGACGCGCGACGAACTCGCCCAGCACCTGCGGACCTCCCGGAACACCGTCACCGCGAAGCTGGCCGAGCTGGAGTCCTGCCGGGTCCACGCCCGGCGCCTGCGCATCGTCATCAACGACCTGCCCGCCCTGCGCCGGGCGGCGGCCACGGCCCTGGGCGGGTGACGGTGCCGCCCGGGCGCTGAAGCGAGCGGGTTGCCATGGAAAAGGTGTGACGGGCGTCACGCGTCATGCGCACTGGGCGAGCACACCGATGCGCGTGCCGACGCGAGCCTCGAAGGGTACGGCGATGCCCCGTCGTACCCGGCTCCACGCGGCCGGACCACGACTCCGCGAGGGAAGCAGCATGCCCACGATTCCGGAACACCACCAGCGCACCGCCGCCAACGCCCCCGTCGCCCACGTCCGAAGCCGGCCCCTCCCGCCCTATCAGGGCATCGTGGCGGTCGACGCGAAGGACTTCACCGGTCACTCCGCCATCGAGCACGGCGTCATCAGCCGGGCGATCCCGCAGCTCCTGGAGACCTCGTTCGAGCGCGCCGGTATCGCGGAGGTGTGGCGGGAGCGGCGGTTCCCCAACGCCACGGGCGACGGTTACGTGTTCGGGTTCGACCCGGCGATGATGCCGTTCGTCGTCCACCCCTGGCTCGGAACGCTGCAGGACGTCCTCATGGAGTTCAACGTGCACTCCCTGGGGGCCGTTCGCATCCGGCTCCGGGTCAGCCTGAACATCGGGCCGCTGCCCGTCGCGGGGGACGACGGCGACGGCAACGGCACCCCGCGCAACGACACCCACCGGCTGCTCGACTCGCGCCCGGTCAAGGCGATGCTGGCGGCGTCCAGCGAGAACATCACCCAGGTGGCGGCCGTCCTCTCCGACCGCTGCTATCAGGACGTGGTGGCGGGCGGGTACACCGGGCGGCACAGCGATCACTTCATCGAGGTCCCGGCGACGGTGGAGGGCAAGCCCTTCGAACAGCGGGCGTGGCTGTACGTACCGGCTCCCTCGGGGAACCTGTACGACCGCCGCATCCTCGGGGATCGGGTGATGGACGACCACGAACCCCAGGGTGCGCAACGCGCCGATGCACCGGAGCGGGAGGGCCGGCGATCCGTGCGGCACTCGGTGACGAACCGGGCCGACCGGGGCAACGTGAACACCGGCACCGTGCACGGCGGCCAGAGCGTCAGCAACATCGACGTCGCCGGTGATCACATGGACATCGCCGGCGACCACGTGGGCGGCCACAAGGTGGGCACGGTCCATGGAAATCTGGGCGACACGGTCCATGGCGACAAGAACACGGGTGCCCGGTGAGCGCGGGAGCGGAGCGTCCGCGGCCGACGGCGGGGCCGGAGGGGGCGCGGCAGAAACACGGCACCGCGCCACCGGTGGGGGTGGCCGCCGGGGCGGACCCCCGGAAGGAGGCCGGGAACACCGCTGGTACGTCGGCCGGTGAGAGCGCGGAGGCGGAAGGGCGGGGGAACGGCTCGGCGCACGGCGGTGACGGCGGCGCAGGGAGAGACAGGGCCGGGAAAGACAGCGCAGGGGAAGACAGCGCAGGGGAAGACAGCACCGGGAAAGACAGCACCGGGAAAGACAGCGCCGGATCCGCCGACGCCGCCGGACAAGGCGCGACCGATGCCGACGGCTTCGACGACCCCGACTTCGACGACTGGGCCGAAGGCCCCGGGACCGGCGGATGGCAACGGCACCACGTCATCTACGCCCCCCACGGCAACATCAACACCGGGGCCGTACTGGGCGGCCAGCACGTACGGAACCAGGGTCCCGCGGGTGGCCCCGGCGACCGGCGGGTGGAGGCGCACGAAGGGCCCATCCCCGCCATGGAGATCGTGGACGCGCGGTTCGGGTTCGCCGAGCCCGAGTGGTTCCCCGCCGCGCTGACGGCACTCGACTCCAGGGTGCTGTTCCTCACCGGCGCGCCGGGCACCGGGCGCCGGACGGCGGCCCTGAACCTGCTGTACCGCCACAGCGGCGACAGCCTCGAACTGAGGGCGCTCGACAGCAGCGGGCCGGACCTCGCCTCCTGGCGCCCGGGCCGTGGGGAGGCCCGGGGTTACCTGGTGGACGGGCTGCTCCCGCCGTACCCGCTGAATCCGGGAGCCGTCGGGAACCTGCGGCGCCTGCTGCACGAAGCCGACGCCCGCATGGTGATCGTGCTCCCGGACGACCCGGAACTCGTCCGGCGGCTGGGACGCGACCTCCACGTGGAGCCCGTGCGGTGCGAGCCACCGTCCCCGCACGCGGTGTTCGACGCCCGCTTCGCCGCGACGGTGCCGGACCCGGCCGAGCGGGACCGGTTGCTCGCCGGACTGGAACCCGGGCTGCTGGACGACCTCCTGGTCCCCGAACTGGTCCCGGCCGAGGTCGCCGAACTGGTCGCTGCCATCGCGGCCTCGGGGGACGACGGGACGGGCCTGTCCGATATCCGCGACCGCCTGAGCTTCCTGGCCGAGGGGGAGGTGCCGGACCTGCTGACGAAGCTCCACGACGACGCGGACGGCCTGGCCTTCCTCCTGGCGGCCTGCGTCTTCGAGGGCCTGGACCACCGCATCGTCAGGGAAGAGGCCGACCGCCTGCTGGAACTGGCGGACGGGCGCCTGCACTCCGTCCTCCCCCAGGGCGGCGACCCCGCCGATCAGGATGGCGGGGGCGGAGGCGGGCGGCGGGAGGCGCCGCGCCCCAACCCCGCGTTCGTCTTCCGCCGGTCACTGGACGACCTCCTGCACACCGTACGCGCGCGGCGCGCGCCCAGGGAGATCCGGACGGGGGCCGGGTACGCCTACGCGGTGGAGGCGGTGTGGTTCACGCGGCACCGGCAGGCGGAGGCCGTACTGCGGTACGTGTGGCGGGAGTACGGGCGGCTGTCCGACGTGCTGACGACCTGGATGGACGAGGTTGCCAACCAGAAGGACCTCACCCAGCGCGTGGGCCGCGTGATGGGCATGGCCGCCGGGTGGGGCGGCGGGCGCCGGGCGCTGCAGCACATCACGGCGCTCGCCGGGTCGGAGCGCTGGACCAGCAGAACCATCGCGGCACAGGCGCTGGGCGTGGCGGCGGCCGATCCGGTGCTGGCCTCGGAGGTCAAGGAGCGCCTGCGCGTCTGGAGCCACGCGGCCGACGAGCGGCTGCGCTCGACCGTCGCGTACACCTGTGGGACCGAGTTCGGACTGTCCCGGCCCGACCTCGCGATGGAGCTGCTGCGCCGGCTGGCCTTCGGGCTGGACACCGAACGGCACACGACGGTGGAGCGGGCGGTGCGCTCGGCCCTGCGGGACCTGTTCAGCGCGGGGAGGCGGTCGCTCGTCTTCCGGCACCTGGTGGACTGGGCCGGGCGCGAAGGGGGCCACGCGCGGCTCGCGCTGACCGTCTTCCCGAGGCTCCTTTGGGACGCCACATGGTTCCAGGGCGAACTGACCGGCGGCGGGGACACGGCCGGACAGATCGTCGATCTCATCCGCCGGACCCTCGACGACGAGGAGACGTTCGCGGCGACCCGCGACTCCCTCCTCGCGTGGTGCCGTTCGGCCACCTGGGACGAACGGCAGCGGGCGGCCGTCGAGTCGCTTCTCACCGTCCTCGCCCACCCCTTGGGGCCCGGCGTCCTCGGACTGTTCGTCGCGATCGACCGCGACGAGAACCCGGACCTGGTGGGCCGGTACATCGCCCGCAGCGCGCTGGACACCTGGCGGCGGGGCGAGACGGTTCCGCCCCCTTCGGCCACCCACGGCGACCCGGCCGCTTACGAGAGGACGTCATGACCACCGGCACCCCTCCCCCCGTCTATGTCTCCGCCCCGCACGCCCCGTGGCGCGAGATCCTGAAGCAGCACTGGTCCGGTCGGCGGGACCGCGCCCTGGTACTGCGGGACCGCAGCGGCGGCTACCACGTCCTCGGGACCCGGCGCCGTCACTCCACCGATCCCCTTTCCGAAGCGGACTTCGACGGGGCCGGCGGACCGGAGGGCGCCGAGAAGGGAACCAGGCTGCCGGCCGGGTACGAGGCCGCGTTCCACGTCCGGATGGGTGAACAGTCGGGCACGCGCGGCGTCGAACTGCCCACTGTGTACGGCACCGAACCGGTGGACGTGCGAGTCCTGTGGTGGGTGCACGACCCCGTACGCGTCGTGCGGACGGGCACGGCGAACGGCTGGGACGTGGTGCGTCACGCCCTCGACCGGCAGCTGCGCCACCTCGACGAGGCCGGCGCCACGGAGGGCCGCGGCTTCGGCGCGCCCGAAGTCATGCTCCACCTGTCCGCGCCGCAGCGGCTGGAGGCGTCGGGCCTGACCTACCGGGTCACGGATGTCAGCGCGCGCGAGGCGGGGGACGTACTGCGGCTGGGCCAGGGCGCGGACGCCGACCTGCCCTTCTCCTGGACCCCCGAGCGCCGCCGGGAGTACGAGTTCTGCCTCCAGGCGGTACGCGGCGGGCCCGCCTCACTGGCGGCCCTCTGGCTGCTGCGCCATCCCGACCAGGTGAGCCAGGTACTGGACTGGTCGGTGAACCACCAGTCCCTCGTCCGAGGGGAGGCCAGCTGGCAGGACCAGGTGGCCGGCCTGCTCGGCAGGCTGACGGACCCCGAGCGGGTGGAACTCTCGGAAATGCTGCGGGACCGCCTCGTGGCCCTCGGACGCCGTGTCCCGCCCCAGCCCACCGTGCACGGGGCAGGCGAGACCGCGTACGAAGGGAGCGCCCCCTACCAGGAGGCCGGCGGCGAGGCCCCGGGCGGCGGCGCGGGGTGGCCGTCATGAGGCATCGGACGGCGGCGCCGGGCCATCTTCTGGGCCTCCTCGTCAGAAGCCCTCCGCCTCACGTGGCGGCGGGCGGCCCTCCCGCCCCCACCGCACATGAGGACCGCCGCCCTCCCGACTCACCGGTCGCCGACCCCCTGGCGCTCATGGAGCGCGTCGCCGCCGCCAACACCACGGAACTGACCCGTGCCGACACGAAGGCCGCCGTGCTGCTGGGATTCATGGGCGCGGCGCTCGGCACCTTCCTCACGGTGACGCGCGCCCCGGCCTCCGGGCGTACGGCGTCACCGTGGGGCGGGCCGGACCTCCTGTGGTGGAGCGCGGTGCTGACCGCGTTTCTGGCCATCGTCTGCTTCGTCTGTGCCATCGCCCCGCGCCGTCGCCGGGGGCGCCGGCAGGACGGGGACGGCCCCGGCTACTTCGAACACGTGGCGCGGGTACGGCGCGCGGACCGCCTGCTGCTCGCCTTCGAACGGGCCGCTCACGACCCGGCGGCCCCGCTCCTGGCCTCCCTGCGGAACACCAGCGCGATCATCCGGGCCAAATACCGCTGGATCGAACTCGGCGCCGTCCTGGCCGTCTTCAGCGTCCCGCAACTCGCGGCGGCGCTCCGCCCCGCGTGAGCGGGCCACCGGAAGGGGCCGGGCACCGGAGGAGTGGCCACCGCCCAGGCCCCCGGCGGGCCACCCTCCGACGCGCCTGACCCTCCGACGCGCCTGACCCTCCGACGCGCCTGATCCTCCGACGCGCCTGACCCTCCGACGCGCCTGATCCTCCGACGCGCCTGACCCTCCGACGCGCCTGACCCTCCGACGCGCCTGACCCTCCGACGC